>NZ_JBSGTG010000005.1:30030-223131 GCF_053607285.1 Streptomyces sp. NPDC055140
GGACGGTCGTCACGACGGTCGCGGTTGAAGCCACCACCGGAGGGACGGTCGTTGTCGCGGCGGAAGCCACCGGACGGACGGTCGTTGTCACGACGCTCGAAGGAACGGCCACCGCGGTCGTCACGACGGTCGCGGTCGAAGCCGCCACCGGAGGGACGGTCGTCACGACGGTCGCGGTTGAAGCCACCACCGGAGGGACGGTCGTTGTCGCGGCGGAAGCCACCGGACGGACGGTCGTTGTCACGACGGTCACGGTTGAAGCCGCCACCGGAGGGACGGTCGTCGCGACGGAAGCCACCACGGTCGTTGTCACGACGGTCACGGTTGAAGCCGCCACCGGACGGACGGTCGCGCTTCTCGTAGTTGCCCCGCTCGTCACGGCGCTGCGGGCGCTGCTCGTACGAGGACGAACGCTCCTGGCGCTCGGCCGGCGCGGCAGCCTGCTCCGGGACGGACGCCTCGGCGGCCTTCTCGGCAGCGGCGGCCACGGCGGCGGCGACACCCTCGGCGTCCTCGCCACGCTCACGGGCGGCACGCGCGGTGAGGCGGTCGGCCTCCTCGCGCAGCTCGCCGGCGCGGCGCGTGGCACGCTCCAGGTCCTTGGTGAGGGAGGTGACCTCACGCTCGGCCTGCTGCGCGGCGTTACCCGCGGACTCGGCCTGGACCTCGGTCATGGACCGGGCACCGGTGATCTCGGCGACCTCCGGGTCGAAGGCCGCACCGCCCTGGATGATGTGGCGCGAGGCGTCGACGCCCGCGTCCTCCATGAGGCGGAAGATCTGGCGGCGCTGGTGCGGCAGCGACAGGGAGACGACGACACCCGACTTGCCGGCACGCGCGGTACGGCCCGAGCGGTGCAGGTAGTCCTTGTGGTCACCGGCCGGGTCCACGTTCAGGACCAGGTCGATGCCGTCGACGTGGATACCGCGGGCGGCGACGTCCGTGGCGACGAGCGTGTTGACGTAGCCGTCCTTGAAGTCGGCGAGGACGCGGGTACGAGAACCCTGCGTCATGCCGCCGTGCAGCGCGTCGGCCTTCACACCGGCGTCCTGGAGCTGCTCGGCGATGCGGTCGGCGCCCAGCTGGGTGCGGACGAAGATGATCGTGCGGCCCTTGCGGGAGGCGATCGCGGCGGTGACCGGCGCCTTGTCCTTGGGCTTCACGATCAGGATGTGGTGGGTCATGGTCGTGACGGCGCCCTGGGCGGCGTCGACCTCGTGCGTGACCGGGTTGGTCAGGTAGCGCTTGACCAGCGTGGAGATCTCGTTCTCCATCGTGGCCGAGAACAGCATGCGCTGGCCGTCGGACGGGACCTGGTCGAGCAGCTCGGTGACCTCGGGCAGGAAGCCCAGGTCGGACATCTGGTCGGCCTCGTCCAGAACGGCGATCTCGACGTTCGCGAGCGAGCAGGCGCCGCGGTTGATGATGTCGCGCAGACGGCCCGGGGTGGCGACGAGGACGTCGACGCCGCGCTCGAGGGCGTAGATCTGGTTGCCCATGGACGTACCGCCGCAGACGACCTTCATCTTCAGGCCGAGGACGTCGCCGTAGGGCTGGAGGGCGTCGGCGACCTGCATCGCCAGCTCGCGGGTCGGGGTCAGGATGACCGCGCGGGGCTTCTTCTTCTCGGTGTGACCGCCGGCGAGACGCGCCAGGGTCGGCAGACCGAAGGAGAGGGTCTTGCCGGAGCCGGTGCGGCCACGGCCGAGGATGTCCTTGCCGGCCAGGGCGTCCGGGATGGTCGCGGCCTGGATCGGGAACGGCGCGGTCACGCCGTTCTGCGCGAGCTTGCGGACGATGCCCTCGGGCAGACCGAGGTCGCCGAAGGTCAGGGTGGGCTCGGCGGGGGTGTCGGTGTCGGTGTCGGCCTCGGCCGAGGCGCTGTCAGCGGCCTCTCCGACGGCAACGGCAGTCACGTCCTCGTCGACGGCGAGAACCTGCACGGCCTCGTCGTTCTCGGGCATGACGGTGTGGTCAGAACTGGAAATGGACATACGAAATGCGAAACCTTCCGGAGTCTCGGCACGCGCCCGTCAACTCCGTGAATTTCGCAAACGACCGCCTCAATGCGGTCCAGCCACGGCTGGGGAGAGAACGCGCCACGCGGCGCTCTCTTAACGGCGCCGGGCAATTGGTATCAAACGATCTACCACCATAGTCAGCCACCACCCTCCAGCGCAAACCGATCCCCTGAGACCCCGCTCACATCCGCCCCCGAGGTCACTCCTACGCGGGCATCCCCGCCTGCGGCGCCGGCTCCGGGACGATCCGCACCCGGGCCGACGCCTGCTCGTGCGCCGACGACGAGGGCTCCGCGGTGGTCGGGTCGGGCGTCGGCGTGGGGGTGTCCTGGGTCGGCGTGGGCGTGTCCGGCGGGGTGTGCGTCGGGGTGGGCCGGGACGGGGGCGTGGTCCGCCCGCTCGCCGACGGCTTCACCCGACCCGACGGCCGGCCCTTGGTGGCGCTCGCCGAGGGCGAGGCGGCACCCGAGGCCGCGTCGGGCGCGGTGCCGCTCGCCCCCGCCGACGGCGCCCCGTCCGCGCCCTCCCGGCCGCCCGCCTGCGCCCCGCCGCCCCCGGGGACCACCGCGCCACCGTCCGGGGCCGCCCGTCCGCCGTGCCGCCCCGCCGAGTGCGACGGAGCCGGCCCGCCCCCGTCGTGGGAGACGCTCATGCAGCCGGTGGTCGCCGCCGCGACGGCCACCACCGTCGCGGCCAGTCGAACCAGACGAGCCGGACGAGCCGGACGAGGGGGTACGGGCAGCTGGCGCACGGGCGAGCACCTCCGGGGCGCTGAAAAGCTGGGGCTGAGCCTGAAACGGGAACGGAAACCGCCGGAAAATCGACGTCACCGTTCCCAACTCCCGCCCCCCGCAAGAGGACACGCCCGCTCACGACCCGGCCGTCACCCGTATCCGAGGGCGTGCAGCCGCGCGTCGTCGATCCCGAAGTGGTGGGCGATCTCGTGGACGACGGTGATCTCCGTCTCCGCGACGACGTCCTCGCGGGCCTCGCACATCCGCAGCGTGGGTCCCCGGTAGATGGTGATGCGGTCGGGCAGCACGCCCGCGTACCACTCGCCGCGGTCGGTCAGCGGCGTCCCTTCGTAGAGACCGAGCAGCTCAGGGCCCTCGGCGGGGGGCTCGTCCTCGACGAACACCGCCACGTTGTCCATGAGCCGTGTCAGCTCCGGCGGAATCCGGTCCAGGGCTTCGGCGACCAGTTCCTCGAACTCCTCGCGCGTCATCTCCAGCACAGGGCCATTGTCGGCCACCCGCCCGCAGATCGACCTGTTCGTCCGGGCATACGGGCCCATCCGCATGGGCATACGGGACCAATGGCCCGCGCCCCCGCTGTCGCCGCCCTGTCCGCCCTGCGGAACATCCCCTCCGCGGTCGGCCGCCGCCATCGCGCCCGCCGCCGCCCCATCGTCGATCTCACCCTCCAGCCCCGCCCGTACCTCCGCGCCCTGGGCCTCGCGGCCGTCGTCCTCATGGGCGCGTGGCTCGGGCTGCTCGTCGTGGGGAACGTCCGCGTCCCGGTGGGCCCGATGGACACCCGGATGACGCTGCGCCCGTCCCTGACGGGCGGCACGAAGATCAACGTCTCGCCGCTCGGCTCCCTGGAGCTGAAGTCGCACACGGCCCCCATCCGCCTCGACGTGGACGTCGACCGCCTCGACCCGGTCCGCTCCGAGGCCCTGGTCAACCACCCCGAGCGCCTCTCGGGCCTCCAGGACGAGGTCACGCACGACATCGAGCACGGCACCCTCGACCTCGCCCTGCGCTCCTGCGTCGCCGTCGTCTCCGGCGCCACCGCGCTCGGCCTCGCGGTCTACCGCCGCCCCAGCCGCGCCCTGGGCGCCGGCGGCCTCGCGCTCGCCCTCCTGGCGGCCTCGGGAGGGGCGGCGTACGCGACCTGGAACCCCAAGTCGGTCCTGGAGCCGAAGTTCTCCGGCCTGCTCTCCTCGGCCCCCTCGGTCGTCGGCAGCGCACGCTCGATCGTCACCGAATTCGACGTCTACCAGAAGGAGTTGGCGCGCCTGGTGACCAATGTGACGAAGCTCTACGACGTGACGTCGACGCTCCCCGCGTACCGGCCGGACCCGTCCACGATCCGCGTCCTGCACGTCTCGGACATCCATCTGAACCCGGCCAGCTGGAAGATCATCTCCTCGCTCGTCGAGCAGTACGACATCTCGGTGATCGTCGACTCCGGCGACACGATGGATCACGGCTCCGCGGCCGAGAACCCGTTCCTCGACCCGATCAAGGACCTCGGTGCGCCGTACATCTGGGTCCGCGGCAACCACGACTCGGCGACCACCCAGCACTACCTCGAACACATCAAGAACGTCCGCGTACTCGACAACGGCAAGGCGGTCACCGTCGCCGGGCTGCGCTTCGCCGGCACCGGGGACCCCCAGTACACGCCGGACCGGGCGGTCAAGGCGCAGGGCGACCCGGCCGAGCGCATGGCGGGCATCCGGCTCGCCTCCGCGCTGCGCGACCAGCGGGTGGCGGGCACGCCGGTGGACATCGCGATCGCCCACAATCCGGTGGCCGCCCGCGAGACGGACGGCGCGGTCCCGCTGGTCCTCGCGGGCCACATCCATCACGAGCAGACCGAGGTGATGAAACTGGGCACGCGGCTGCGCATCGAGGGCTCGACCGGCGGCAGCGGTCTGCGCGCCGTCGACGACGCCTCCCCCGACCCGGTGCAGGCGTCGGTCCTCTACCTGGACCGCGACACCCGCCGCCTGCAGGCCTGGGACGAGATCGAACTGGGCGGTCTCGGCCTGACGACGGCACAGGTCAGCCGCCATCTGCCCAAGGAGAACCAGCCGGGCGCGACCCCCTCGCCGACGCCGCCCACGGGCTCGTCCACACCCTCGCCCTAAACCGTTTTGGCGATCCCTCCCCGCATCCCATATGCTTCTCACGTCCCCGACGCGCTGCGAAGCGCCCAGGCGGGCCAATTAGCCCTCATCGTCTAGTGGCCCAGGACGCCGCCCTTTCAAGGCGGTAGCACGGGTTCGAATCCCGTTGGGGGCACGCAACACCCTGTGCGACACTTGTCGCACAACAGCTTGGTCCTGTGGAGCAGTTTGGAGTGCTCGCCACCCTGTCAAGGTGGAGGCCGCGGGTTCAAATCCCGTCAGGACCGCTGCGATTCGTTCGCGAACCGCGTGGCTGGGTAGCTCAGTTGGTACGAGCGATCGCCTGAAAAGCGATAGGTCGCCGGTTCGATCCCGGCCCCAGCCACAAGATTCAGGCCCCGTCCCCGGACGGGGCCTGTTGCGTTTCCCCGGCGGACCACGGCCCGAGCCATCTCCCGCCGCCCGAATGCCGCGCCCCGGCCACTTTCCGAAAGCCCTGTCTCCGACCGGGCTTTCGGCGTATCCGGGCGCAGTCACCGGACAGGGTCACGCCCCCGGCGCCACCGCATGGGCCGGTTCCGTGGTGCGGCCACCCGGATGGCGGTGGCGCCAGACCCAGAAGATCGTGCTCGACAGGAGGGCCCACGCCGTGAGAACCACGAACGGGAACACGTGCTGGTACCCGCCGAAGTACACGGCCGTGTGCTGCGCGTTCACGGACGCGCCCGGCGGGAGCCACCGGCCGATGCGGCCGAGCACCGACGGCAGCAGCGGCCACGACACCGCGCCGCCCGACGACGGGTTGCCGAGGAGCACCATCAGCCCCCACGTCGGGATCATCGCCCAGCGCCCGAACAGCGTGTTGAACATCGTGAAGACCATCCCCGACGTGAACATCGTCAGCGCGAGGATCGCCCAGGACTCGGCGAACGGCAGATCGAGCGCGCCCAGCCACCAGTCCACGACCGCCGCGATCACGAAGGCCCCGAGCAGTGCGTACGCCACCGTGTAGGCGATGCGCTCCAGCGGATTGAGGGCGCGCGCGTGCACGCTCAGCTGAATCGCGCCGACGAAGCCGATGATGACCGCGGCCAGCGAGATGTAGAAGATCGCGAGGCCGCGCGGGTCGCCCTTCTGGAGCGGCTTGATGTCGGTCACGGTGACCGGGACCCCGAGCCCGGCCCCGACCTTTGGGGCGGTCTCGGCGAGGACCTGCGCGACCGAGGCACCGGAGGCGCTCGAGACCTCGAGCGCGACGCGGTCACCCTGCCGCACGTCGAGGATCGCAAAGACCCTCTGCTGGTCCACGCCCTCGACGGCCGCCGCGATGCTGTCGTAGGGGTGCACTTCGAGGGACGTGTTCAGCGCCTTCTCCATCCCGGCCAGGAACGCCCCGCCCTGCGTCGCGTTCGCCGCGCCCACCACCGCCGCGGGAATCCGGTGCGGCGTCGGGTTCGCCATCGTGTACGTGTACGAGCCCGCGAAGAGGCCCGCGGCGGCGGCCAGGATGAACACGAGGACGGTCGCGGGCAGGAACGGCGACTTCTTGAAGTCCTCCCAGCGCTCCCCGCGCGTGAGCGCCCGCCCGTGGGCGCCGTGCTCATGATCGTCGTCGCTCGGCTCCGGCATACGGACACGTTAAAACACACATAACGGACCTTCAGCGCCAACTACCCAGGTCTCCACCGAAACCGGCCCACCTCAAAACCATTCGCCACCCGTTTCTCCGAGGTGAGATCCTGGAGGACGTATGTCTACGCAGCCTGCCCCCGTCCTCGGCACCCTCGCCCAGCGCCTGTCCGAACTGTCCCTGCGCGATGCGCATCGGCTCGGCCGCAGGCTCGAAGGCGCGCGCCGCATCCGCAAGCCCGAAGCCCGGGCCGCCGTACTCGCCGAGATCGAGGTGGAGGCCGAGAAGGCCGAGGCCCGGACGGCGCAGCGCCGCGGCCGGTACGAGGCGCTCGAGATCACGTATCCCGAGCAGCTTCCCGTCAGCCAGAAGAAGGACGAGATCGCCGACGCGATCCGCGACCACCAGGTCGTGATCGTCGCGGGCGAGACCGGCTCCGGCAAGACGACCCAGATCCCCAAGATCTGTCTCGAGCTCGGCCGCGGCGTGCGCGGCATGATCGGCCACACCCAGCCCCGCCGGCTCGCGGCCCGCACGGTCGCCGAGCGGATCGCGGACGAGATGGACACCCCGCTCGGCGAGGCCGTCGGCTGGAAGGTCCGCTTCACGGACCAGGTCAACCCGGACGCGACGTTCGTGAAGCTGATGACGGACGGCATCCTGCTCGCCGAGATCCAGACGGACCGCGAACTGCGCGCGTACGACACGATCATCATCGACGAGGCCCACGAGCGGTCCCTGAACATCGACTTCCTGCTCGGTTATCTGGCGCAGCTGCTGCCCAAGCGCCCGGACCTGAAGGTCGTCATCACCTCCGCGACGATCGACCCCGAGCGCTTCTCGCGCCACTTCGGGGACGCCCCGATCGTCGAGGTCAGCGGCCGTACGTATCCCGTCGAGGTGCGCTACAGACCCCTGCTCGAAGAGGACTCCGACGAGGCCGACCGGGACCAGATCACCGCGATCACGGACGCCGTCGAGGAGCTCCAGCGCGAGGGCAAGGGCGACGTCCTCGTCTTCCTGTCCGGGGAGCGCGAGATCCGCGACACGGCGGACGCGCTGGAGAAGAAGAAGCTCCGGTTCACCGAGGTCCTGCCGCTCTACGCGCGCCTGTCGCACGCGGAGCAGCACCGCGTCTTCCAGCGCCCCTCCGGCTCGGTCCGCCGCATCGTCCTCGCGACGAACGTCGCGGAGACGTCCCTGACCGTCCCCGGCATCAAGTACGTGATCGACCCGGGCACCGCCCGCATCTCGCGGTACTCGCACCGCACGAAGGTGCAGCGCCTGCCCATCGAGGCGATCAGCCAGGCCAGCGCCAACCAGCGCAAGGGCCGCTGCGGCCGTACGTCGGACGGCATCTGCATCCGTCTGTACTCGGAGGACGACTTCGTCGCCCGCCCCGAGTTCACGGACGCGGAGATCCTGCGGACGAATCTCGCCTCCGTCATCCTCCAGATGACCGCGGCCGGGCTCGGCGACATCGAGAAGTTCCCCTTCATCGACCCGCCGGACCACCGCAACATCCGCGACGGCGTGCAGCTCCTCCAGGAGCTGGGCGCGCTGAACCCGGCGGAGAAGGACGTCCGTAAGCGCCTCACCGAGCAGGGCCGCAAGCTCGCCCAGCTGCCGGTGGACCCGCGCCTGGCCCGGATGGTCCTGGAGGCCGACAAGAACGGCTGTGTGCGCGAGGTCATGGTGATCGCGGCCGCGCTGTCCATCCAGGACCCGCGCGAGCGCCCCAGCGAGAAGCAGGCGCAGGCGGACCAGCAGCACGCCCGCTTCAAGGACGAGACGTCCGACTTCCTGGCGTTCCTCAACCTCTGGCGCTATGTGCGCGAGCAGCAGAAGACGCTCGGCTCGTCCGCGTTCCGCCGCATGTGCAAGTCGGAGTACCTGAACTTCCTGCGCATCCGCGAGTGGCAGGACATCTATACGCAGCTGCGTACGGTCGCCAAGCAGATGGGGATCCATCTGAACGAAGATGACGCCCCGGACCAGCAGGTCCACATCTCGCTGCTCGCCGGCCTGCTGTCCCACATCGGGATGAAGGACGTGAAGGAGTCCACGGACAAGGACCCCAAGCAGCGCGGCGGACGGAACGAGTACCTGGGTGCGCGCAACGCCAAGTTCGCCGTCTTCCCCGGCTCCGCCCTCTTCAAGAAGCCCCCGCGCTTCATCATGTCCGCCGAGCTCGTCGAGACGTCGCGGCTGTGGGCCCGCGTCAACGCGAGGATCGAGCCGGAGTGGGTCGAGCCCCTCGCCGAGCACCTCCTGAAGCGCACGTACAGCGAGCCGCACTGGGAGAAGGACCAGGCGGCCGTGATGGCGTACGAGAAGGTGACGCTGTACGGCGTCCCGCTCGTCGCCCAGCGCAAGGTGAACTACGGGCGCATCGAACCCGAGGTGAGCCGCGAGCTGTTCATCAGGAACGCGCTCGTCGAGGGCGACTGGCGCACCCACCACAAGTTCTTCTCGGACAACCGCAGGCTGCTCACCGAGGTCGAGGAGCTGGAGCACCGCGCCCGGCGCCGCGACATCGTCGTCGATGACGAGACGCTCTTCGACTTCTACGACCAGCGGGTCCCGGAGCATGTCGTCTCGGGCGCCCACTTCGACAGCTGGTGGAAGCACAAGAAGCTGGACGAGCCCGAACTCCTGGACTTCGAGCGTTCGATGCTCATCCGCGAGTCCGCGGAGGCCATCACCAAGGACGACTATCCGGACTCGTGGCGGCAGGGCCCGCTGAAGTTCCGGGTGACGTACCAGTTCGAGCCGGGCGCTGACGCGGACGGCGTGACCGTCCACGTACCGCTCCAGGTGCTCAACCAGGTCACGTCCGAGGGCTTCGACTGGCAGATCCCCGGCCTGCGCGAGGACGTGGTCACGGAGCTGATCCGCTCCCTGCCCAAGCCGGTCCGCCGGCACTACGTCCCCGCACCGAACTACGCGAAGGCGTTCCTGGAGCGGGCCGTGCCCCTGCAGGAACCGCTGCCCTCCACGCTCGCCCGCGAACTCCAGCGCATGGTCGGCGTCCCCGTCACCCCTGACGACTTCGACCTGTCCCGCGTACCCGACCACCTGAAGATCACGTTCAGGATCGTCGACGAGCGGCGCAGGACCCTCGCCGAGGACAAGGACCTGGAGGCGCTCAAGCTGCGCCTCAAGCCGAAGGCCCGCAAGGCGATCTCGCAGGCGGCAGCGGCCACGGCCGAGCGCTCGGGCGGCGAGTCCGTGGAGCGCTCGGGCCTCACGGACTGGACGATCGGCACGCTGAGCCGCGTCTTCGAGACCCGGCGCGCCGGCCAGCCAGTCAAGGCGTATCCGGCGCTGGTCGACGACGGCGACACGGTCTCGGTCCGGCTCTTCGACACGGAGGCCGAGCAGCAGCAGGCGATGTGGAAGGGCACGCGCCGGCTGATCCTGCGCAACATCCCGGTCAACCCGGGCAAGTTTGCCTCGGACAAGCTGACCAACCCCCAGAAGCTCGCCCTGTCCGCGAACCCGCACGGCTCGGTCCAGGCGCTCTTCGACGACTGCGCCATGGCCTCCTGCGACAAGCTCATCGCGGACTTCGGCGGCCCCGCCTGGGACGAGGAGTCGTACCGCAAGCTCTACGACAAGGTGCGCGCCGAGATCGTCGACACGACCGTACGGACGGTGGGCCAGGTACAGCAGGTGCTCGCCGCCTGGCAGGCCTGCGAGCGCCGTCTGAAGTCGACGAAGAGCCCGACGCTGCTCGCCAACCTCACGGACGTACGGGCGCAGTTGACCGCCCTGATCCGCCCCGGCTTCGTCACGGACACGGGCCTGCGGCGCCTGCCCGACCTGGTGCGCTACCTGGTCGCCGCCGACCGGCGCCTGACCCAGATGCCGACGAACGTCCAGCGGGACACGTCGCGCATGGAGAAGGTCCACGAGATGCAGGACGAGTACGCGTGGCTGCTCGAACAGATGCCGCAGGGGCGGCCCGTGCCGCAGGAAGTCCTGGACATCCGCTGGATGCTGGAGGAGCTGCGGGTCAGCTACTTCGCCCACGCGCTCGGCACCGCGTACCCGGTCTCGGACAAGCGGATCGTGAAGGCGATCGACGCTGCAGCGCCGTAACGGACCCGGCACGTTAAGTGAGTTCGACCGCCGGGCCTGCGCTGCTGTACAGTCTCATCTCGCAGCACAGAGCAACACCAAGTGCCGCGAGCAAGGTCCTGTGGAGCAGTTTGGAGTGCTCGCCACCCTGTCAAGGTGGAGGCCGCGGGTTCAAATCCCGTCAGGACCGCACGTAAGACTGAGGCCCGTACCCCGCGAGGGGTGCGGGCCTCAGTCGTGTGCCCCCGACCCGGGGGCCCCGCCCGCGGCGCTGCCGCCACCGAACACGGCAAATCCCGCCAGGACCGCACGTAGAACCAGGGCCCGTACCCCGCAGAGAGCGCGGGCCTCAGCCGTGTGCGCGCACGCGCGTACGGCCCCCGCCCCGCGCGTCCGCGCCTCCGTGCTCCACCCCCCGCCGTCTTGACGGCGCCCCGCTCCCCCGGTACTCAGACAGCAGGGATTCCCGACCCGGAGGTGGCGCATGGCGGCATCCGCCCGGCACGAGACGCGCGCCCTGCTGCGCGCGCACCTCTCCGCCGCCTCCGGCTACCGCCATCTGACCCGGCACTGCCCCGTCTGCCACCAACTCCTGCGCCTCGCCCTGGAGCCCGGCAGAGAGCCCGCAGGAGGCCCCGAGAAGGACTACGGGGCCCCGGAGGGCGAAAGTCCCCCCACCCCCTGACCGAAGGCGCCGGACGGCGACCCCAACTGGCGGGAGCCCGGGGGGAGAACGAGGACACCGCCACGCGAATCCCCTCTAACCCAGGGGACTCGCCAGTAACAAGTGTTCGAGTGTGTGACGGGTGTCACGGGACCAGTTTTGGAAACAGCGTTTCTTACACCCGTCCTACAACACCTCAATTTAATATGTGCAATTGCACCACCCCCAGGACCCTCCCGCGCACTCCCGAAGACCCACCCCGGGACCCCTCGAACGGACCTCCCCGACGACTCGCCGAGCACCCGCACGCACCCCCGGCAGGCACCCGCCGGCGGTCGATCAGGGACCCACAGGGCCGCCCACAAAGCCACGCGCGGGCACCCCGCGGAGCGCCCCACCCGCACGGATCCGCGCATAAAAAAATCGCGCTGGACCCGGCGGAGTCCAGCGCGATCGACGACGCACCCTTGAAGCATGAGCAGGCGTGGGCCTGTTGGGGCAGGACCCGCGTCGTATGGAGCTATAGGTTGGGCGCGAAAAGGGCTGGGGGCCCGGAACGCCCGGTTTATTCAGTTGTTCAGGCCTCGCTGCGCTGCTGCGGAATGCCCGCGAGCAGTGCGCGGACCTCTGCCTCGCGGTAGCGGCGGTGCCCGCCGAGCGTGCGAATCGACGTGAGCTTGCCAGCCTTTGCCCAGCGCGTCACCGTCTTCGGGTCGACGCGGAACATCGTGGCAACCTCAGCCGGGGTCAGCAGCGGCTCGGCATCAGGGGTGCGAGCGGTCATGAGCGGCCTCCTCGGGAGAACCGAACCTTCTCGGTTCATTCCTCTAAATTCTGCACCTTGACCCGCGTTGCCCGAAATGGCGGACGCGGGTCGAGTCGGTTATAGGACGAACGGCTTGTCCTCGGCACTACAACTACACCATCCGTCCAGCCGCGTCGGCCAAACCGATGGAATTGCCCTCCCAGGTGTTCATCAGCGACGGAAGCCGATGGACCATGCCATAGCGGACAGTCACGCCACTGTGACGATCAGTCACAGTGGCGCCAGGAGTCACGAGACCCCCCATAGCGTGCAATGCCGAGATTCCGGCTGAACGCGGACGAAAGCAGCCGGACGGAGACCTCCCCGGACTCCTTGTCCTATTTTGGCACGGGGAGGGGTGATGGGCGCAAGGGCGCAGTAAGTGCGGTCCGTCACGCTTGAGGCAAAAGCCCGGATCGGGACCTACGTCCCCGCACACCCGTACGGTCAGTTCGCGAACTGCCGGTCCCGCACGGCACGCCAACGTTCCATCAGCCGCGCGTACGCCGCCTCGGCCCCGTCACCGTCACCGCGCCGCAGCGCCTCGATCCCCTCCGCCACGTCCGCAGCGGAATGATCATCGTCCAGATCCTCCGCGGACAAAGCGTGCACCAGGCCGCCGTAGTCGAGTTCGACGAATGAACGCGGATGGAACTCTTCGAGCCAGCGCCCCACATCCACCAGGCCGTCGATCAGCGGCCCCTCGTCCATCGTGTCCCGCAGCGTGCGCAGGCCCCGCGCGACCCGGCGCCGCGCCTGCACCATCGGCGTCCGGTAGCGCAGCACCGGCGCATCGCCGTCCGCGCGGTCCGCGGCCCCCTTGCCGTACTCGCGCTCCTCGTCCGAGACGAGCACGAACCAGTTCAGCGGGATCTGCCAGGTGGAGGTGCGGATCCAGGGGCGGGCGTCGGGGTTGCGGGCGAGCCAGCGCTCGTAGTCCGCGGCGGACTGCCGGCGCACCACCGGCGGGAGCACCGCGTCCAGCACCGGTGTCGGCAGGCGGCCCGGCAGCTCGTCCAGCGCCTGCCAGCCGCGCAGCCGCGTGCGCCACGGACACACGCACACCACGCCGTCCGTCTCGATGACGAACGCGTCGTCGCTCTCGTGCACCGGCACGGGCACCGGCGGCGTCGGCAGCAAGTCGGCCAGCGAGCGCCGCAGTTCGTCCTGGCACGAGGGGCGTTCGCGGCGCTGCGCGTAACGCTCCCAGTGGCTCCGCTCCGGCTCGGGGAACGCCGCGAGGGGTTCGTACACGCGTAGGTACGACGCGTAGGGCACGGTCACCGAAGACACCTTGGGCACGGCTGCTCCCTCCCCCGGACTGCGCCTGGAAAACACTCCAAATCGTCCCATGGCCGAAGGCGAACGCACCTGGCCGGACACGCGCGTACTCCAGGAGAGGGTGATCCTCGGCACTGCGCATCTGGCGGCTCGGCGCAGGCCCTAGTCTCTTGCCCAACGGGACCCGCCACCCGTACGGGCACCGTCTCCAACCGCCGCTACTTACCCGGGAGTCACCACAGTGACCGACGTAACCGGCGCCCCTGCCGATGTTCTGCACACCCTGTTCCACTCGGAACAGGGCGGCCATGAGCAAGTCGTGCTCTGCCAGGACCGCGCCAGTGGCCTCAAGGCCGTCATCGCCATCCACAGCACCGCCCTGGGCCCCGCCCTCGGCGGCACCCGCTTCTACCCGTACGCGAACGAGGCGGAGGCCGTCGCCGACGCCCTGAACCTCTCGCGCGGGATGTCGTACAAGAACGCCATGGCCGGCCTCGACCACGGCGGCGGCAAGGCCGTGATCATCGGTGACCCCGAGACGATCAAGAGCGAGGAACTGCTGCTCGCCTACGGCCGCTTCGTCGCCTCGCTCGGCGGGCGCTACGTGACGGCGTGCGACGTCGGCACCTACGTCGCCGACATGGACGTCGTCGCGCGCGAGTGCCGCTGGACGACCGGGCGCTCCCCCGAGAACGGCGGCGCCGGCGACTCGTCCGTGCTCACCGCCTTCGGTGTCTTCCAGGGCATGCGGGCCTCCGCCCAGCACCTGTGGGGCGACCCGACGCTGCGCGGCCGCAAGGTCGGCATCGCGGGCGTGGGCAAGGTCGGCCACCACCTCGTGGAGCACCTCCTCACGGACGGCGCCGAGGTCGTGATCACGGATGTGCGCGAGGAGTCCGTGCGGCGGATTCAGGACAAGCACCCGTCCGTGCAGGCAGTGGCGGACACCGAGGCGCTCATCAGTACCGAGGGTCTCGACATCTACGCCCCGTGCGCTCTGGGCGGCGCGCTCAACGACGGCTCCGTCCCGGTCCTCACGGCGAAGATCGTCTGCGGCGCGGCCAACAACCAGCTCGCCCACCCGGGTGTGGAGAAGGACCTCGCCGACCGCGGGATCCTCTACGCGCCCGACTACGTCGTGAACGCCGGCGGAGTGATCCAGGTCGCCGACGAGCTGCACGGCTTCGACTTCGACCGGTGCAAGGACAAGGCGTCGAAGATCTTCGACACGACGCTGGCCATATTCGCGCGTGCGAAGGCGGACGGGATTCCGCCGGCCGCCGCGGCCGACCGGATCGCCGAGCAGCGCATGGCGGAGGCCCGCCGCCGCTGACGTTCGGGGCCCGGGAGCGGCCCGTGGGCGGATGCGGGAGACAAGACTCACGCCCGTCGGCGGGTCGCTCGCCAAGAAGAGGTTAAAATCGCAGCTGACCAGCGAGGACAGGGCACCTTGCTGGTCCTGCGCCCAGGCGCGTCCTGCGGGCGACGTACCGTATGGCCGCGGGAGCAGGTACCGTGGAAGCCCTAAGGACGGGTCTCTCTGCGGAGAGCCCGTTCGAGATCATGAACGCGTGTCAAGACTCTGGGGCCGTCGAGCCCCGTCACCGAGGGGGTCGAGCCATGGGGCGCGGCCGGGCAAAGGCCAAGCAGACGAAGGTCGCCCGCCAGCTGAAGTACAGCAGCGGCGGGACTGACCTCTCGCGTCTGGCCAATGAGCTGGGCGCTTCGACCTCGAATCAGCCGCCGAATGGCGAGCCGTTCGAGGACGACGACGAGGAAGACGACCCGTACGCCCAGTACGCGGATCTGTATAACGACGACGAGGATGACGAGGACTCGGACGAGTCCGGTCCCTCGGCGCAGCGCCGCGGCGCTTGACCTCGCAGTCCTGCAGTCTGCAGTCCAGCAGTAGTTCTTCGCAGTTCTCGTTTTCGTAGCAACTGCACTTCACCCGGTCCGGGGTGGTCACACCGCCGGACCGGGTTTTGTGCTGCCCTGCGGGCCTTACTTGCTGTAGTCACCCGTGAGGGCCGCGCCCGTGGCGTGCTCACCGCGCTCGGTGATCTCACCGGCGACCCACGAGTCCACGCCGCGGTCGGCGAGCGTCGCGAGCGCGGAGTCCACCGCGTCCTGGGGGACGATCGCCATCATGCCGACGCCCATGTTCAGCGTCTTCTCGAGCTCCAGGCGCTCCACGGAGCCGGCCTTGCCGACGAGGTCGAAGATCGCGCCGGGCGCCCACGTGGAGCGGTCCACGGTGGCGTGCAGGCCGTCCGGGATGACCCGGGCCAGGTTGGCCGCGAGGCCGCCGCCCGTGATGTGGCTGTACGCGTGGACGTCCGTGGTGCGGGTCAGCGCCAGGCAGTCCAGCGAGTAGATCTTGGTGGGCTCCAGAAGCTCCTCGCCGAGCGTGCGGCCGAGCTCCTCGATGTGCTGGTCGAGCTTCAGGTTCGCGCGGTCGAAGAGGACGTGGCGGACCAGCGAGTACCCGTTCGAGTGAAGGCCGGAGGACGCCATGGCGATCACCGCGTCACCCGTACGGATACGATCCGGGCCGAGCAGCCGGTCGGCCTCCACGACGCCGGTGCCTGCGCCCGCGACGTCGAAGTCGTCCGGGCCGAGCAGGCCCGGGTGCTCCGCGGTCTCGCCGCCGACGAGGGAGCAGCCGGCGAGGACACAGCCCTCGGCGATGCCCTTCACGATGGCGGCGACACGCTCGGGGTGCACCTTGCCGACGCAGATGTAGTCGGTCATGAACAGCGGCTCGGCGCCGCACACCACGATGTCGTCCATGACCATCGCAACGAGGTCGTGACCGATGGTGTCGTACACGCCGAGGCGGCGGGCGATGTCGACCTTCGTGCCGACTCCGTCCGTGGCGGAGGCGAGCAGCGGACGCTCGTAACGCTTGAAGGCGGAGGCGTCGAAGAGGCCGGCGAATCCGCCGAGACCGCCGAGGCCGGCGACCTCGGGGCGCTGCGTCTTCTTCACCCACTCCTTCATCAGTTCGACGGCGCGGTCGCCCGCTTCGATGTCGACGCCCGCGGACGCATAGCTGGCACCAGGTGTCTCAGACATGGCTTGAGAACTTTCGTGTCGTACGACGGGGGTCTTACGGGCGACGGAGGGCGTCGTCGGCGGCGGTGTTCGCCGGTCCTGCCGCGAGCTCGGTCTCCAGGAGCTGCTTGCCGAGCAGCTCGGGGTCGGGGAGGTCCATCGGGTACTCGCCGTCGAAGCAGGCGCGGCACAGGTTCGGCTTGTCGATGGTCGTGGCCTCGATCATGCCGTCGATGGAGATGTAGGAGAGGGAGTCGGCGCCCAGGGACTTGCCGATCTCGTCGATCGACATGCCGTTGGCGATCAGCTCGGCACGCGTCGCGAAGTCGATGCCGAAGAAGCACGGCCACTTCACGGGGGGAGAGGAGATCCGGATGTGGATCTCGGCCGCGCCCGCTTCGCGGAGCATGCGGACCAGGGCGCGCTGGGTGTTGCCGCGCACGATCGAGTCGTCGACGACGACCAGCCGCTTGCCCTTGATGACTTCCTTGAGCGGGTTGAGCTTCAGCCGGATACCGAGCTGCCGGATGGTCTGCGAGGGCTGGATGAAGGTCCGGCCGACGTACGCGTTCTTGACCAGTCCCGCGCCGAACGGAATGCCGGAGGCCTCCGCGTAACCGATCGCGGCGGGGGTGCCCGATTCCGGCGTCGCTATGACCAGGTCGGCCTCGACCGGTGCTTCCTTGGCGAGTTTGCGGCCCATCTCCACGCGGGAGAGGTACACGTTCCGCCCGGCGATGTCGGTGTCGGGGCGGGCCAGGTAGACGTACTCGAAGACACAGCCCTTGGGCTTCGCTTCTGCGAATCGGGAGGTGCGCAGGCCGTTCTCGTCGATGGCGACGAACTCGCCCGGCTCGATCTCACGCACGTAACTGGCGCCGCAGATGTCGAGAGCGGCGGACTCGGAGGCGACGACCCAGCCGCGCTCGAGCCGGCCGAGGACCAGCGGGCGGATGCCCTGCGGGTCGCGGGCCGCGTAGAGGGTGTGCTCGTCCATGAAGACGAGGGAGAAGGCGCCCTGAACCTCCGGAAGGATCTTGGCGGCGGCGTCTTCAATGGTCAGCGGCTTGCCGTCGTCGTCGACCTGGCCCGCGAGGAGCGCGGTGACGAGGTCGGTGTCGTTGGTCGCCGCGAGTTGGGTGTTGCGGCCGTTCTCCTTGGGGAGGGCCGCGACCATCTCGGCGAGCTGCGCCGTGTTGACCAGGTTGCCGTTGTGGCCGAGCGCGATCGAGCCGTGCGCGGTGGCACGGAACGTCGGCTGGGCGTTCTCCCACACGGAGGCGCCGGTGGTCGAGTAGCGGGCGTGACCGACCGCGATATGACCTTGGAGCGAACTGAGAGAGGTCTCGTCGAAGACCTGGGACACGAGGCCCATGTCCTTGAAGACGAGAATCTGGGAGCCGTTGCTCACCGCGATTCCCGCGGATTCCTGACCTCGATGCTGGAGGGCGTAGAGCCCGAAGTAAGTGAGCTTGGCGACCTCTTCACCGGGAGCCCAGACACCGAAGACGCCACAAGCGTCCTGGGGGCCTTTCTCGCCGGGGAGCAGATCATGATTGAGTCGACCGTCACCACGTGGCACGTCTCCGAGTGTAGGCGAGATCGACCACTGGTCCGAATTGGCGAACGTGATCCCGCGCCTGGTCGAGCCGGTGGCGCCCGCCCCCGAGGCCGTGGCCCGGGGGTGCTTCGCCCCTCACCGGCCCACTTTCGCCCGTCCCGCCCCTTCGGCGCGATCATGACTCTGACCTGGTTCTTCGTGTGCTAAGGGCATTGCTGGGCGGGCTCGGGGGCGGCGTCGGCGGCGGGGGCGGGGCGGTGGGCGCCGGAGGGGGCGGCGCCGGGCGCGACGGCGGGGGCGAGTGTGACGGAATTCGCTGCGGAGGTGCGGGGGCGAGGGCCGGGGATGGGGGCCTGGATGGGGGAGCCAGGGGCCGAGGGCCGGGGGTGCCGTCCGGTCAGCCGCGGCCGGCTCCCGCCACGGCGCCGGTTCCGTCGGGGGCCGTCAGCGTGAGGGTGCGGCCCTGGACCTCGTACGACAGTTTCTGGGCGAAGAGCTTCAGGAGGGTGCGTTCGGTGTCCATGCGCGGGCCCTGGCAGAGCATGCGGGTCGTGACGGGCCTGCCGAGCGTGAGGTGGCCGTCGCCGAACTCGGCCTTCGCTCGGAACCGGTTGCAGCC
This sequence comes from Streptomyces sp. NPDC055140, assembly GCF_053607285.1. Taxonomy (NCBI): domain Bacteria; kingdom Bacillati; phylum Actinomycetota; class Actinomycetes; order Kitasatosporales; family Streptomycetaceae; genus Streptomyces; species Streptomyces sp. NPDC055140. The sequence goes on from NZ_JBSGTG010000005.1 coordinate 48,609, forward strand.
GAGGCTGCCGGTGGCGGTGCCGTCCTTGCCCGCCTTGCCCGCCTTTTCGAAGGTCATCCTGGCCCGGCCCGCCACCTCCTTCGGCAGTGAGGTCGCGACGTCGTCGGAGAGCAGGCTCGTGACGGTCCACTCGGTGCCGGTCAGCGGGGCCGGACGTTCCTTGACCAGGGCGATCGTGTCGCCGTCGTCGGTGGTGAGGGTGAGGTGGTCACCGTCGGTCCTGGCCTTGTTGCTGCCGCCGATGGCGCGGCTGAAGGTCTTCTCGAAGTCCCGCTGCTTCTTGTCCATGCACATCGACATCGTCACGGTGCTCCTGCCGATACGGATCGTGTCGCCGTCGATCTCGGCCTCCGCGTCGAAGCTGTTGCAGCCGTTGTTGCCGCGCGCCCGGTCCACCGAGGGGAACTCCACGTACGCACTCTCGGGGGCCTGTGCAGTGGCGCCGTCTACGGTGACGCTCTCGACGTTCCAGCGGACCCCGGTGACGGGCGTACCCCCGACGGACACGGTCTGTGATCCGCACGCTGCGACGGCCGCGAGGGGCAGGAGCGCGGCAAGGACGGTGAGGTTCCGGGATTGCGTGTGCATGGCGATTGGACGGTTCGGGTGGGCGGATCGGTTCCCCCCGGTCACGAGGGCTAGCCCATGAGGGGCAGCAGCTTGCTGAGATCGGCCCGCTCGCCGCTCGCGCTGACCTTCGCGTCGTCCAGGGCTGCGCGCCACCCGACGCGTCCGGTGGCGAGGCGGATCCAGGTGAGCGGGTCCGTCTCGACGACGTTCGGCGGGGTGCCTCGGGTGTGGCGGGGGCCCTCGACGCACTGGACGACGGCGAACGGCGGGATCCGCACCTCGGTCGACGCGCCGGGCGCCTTCACGGCGAGGGCGTCGGCGAGCAACCGTGTGCAGGCGGCCAGCGCCTGGCGGTCGTACGGGACGTCGAGGCCCGGCAGCGCGTCGTTCAGGTCGTCGGTGTGGACGACGAGTTCGACGGTACGGGTGACGAGGAAGTCGGCGAGGGTCATGGCGCCGAACCGCGTGGGGACGAGGCGGGTGTCGGGGGCCTCGGCGAGGGCCGTCTCAACACGGGCAGTAGTGCGCGCGAAGAGTTCCTCGGGTGTGGCGCTCGCGGCGAGTTCCCGGGTGCCGTCGGCGATGGCGGTGGACTCGGTAGCGGTCCCCGACGGCCAGTCCAGGAGCGGGAGTTCATGCTTGGCCGGCTCGGGCATCTCCAGCCCCCTGGCCACCGCACCGACCGCCATCGTGAAGTGCGCCGCCAGCTCCCGCACGGTCCAGTCGCCAAGCCGTGTCGGCGCGCTCAGCTGCTCTTCCGTGAGGCCCGCCACCGCTTCCCGTACGAGGGCGAACTGGGCGAGCACCGCCGTCCGGATCCTGGCGGAGTCATAGGAGCGTGCACGCTTCTTGGCGGGAGGCATGGGGGGAGCCTATGCCGCGACCGGCGCCCGGCACCTCACAGATTGGGGCCGCCTAGTCCGCGTCCGCCCGGAACGTCGAGGAGGCCGGGAATCTGACCTTCGAGCAGCCGCGGCGCTCGGTGATATCGGTGACGTAGGAGCGGAACACCTTCGCCATCCGGGAAGTCGCCACGCGGTCGTACCCCAGGGCGAGGGTCATCGTGTGGATCTGTGGCCTGCCGTCGCAGACGGAGGAGGCCCACCAGATGGGGTCCTCGGTACTACGGCCGGCCTTCCCCGGCTCGGCGGGCTCCGGACGCTCGTCGGCGACGGAGGTGCTGGTCAGCAGGACCTCCGTGGCGTCCGGACCGGAGTAGGTGTGCAGGGAGACGAACCACTTGCCGGGGCGGTCCGGTTCGTTGAGGTATTCATGTTCGTCCGCGGTCGCGGAGTAGAGAGCGTTCGCCCGGCCTTCGCTGAGGATGAGCCCGCACTGCTCGTCCCAGAGTCTCGCGTCCGTACGGCTCTCGACGACCTGGTCCGGATAGCGCGACCCGCGCGAGGCGTAGCCCGACTTGCCGTACCAGGCGCAGGTGCCCTCGGCGCGGGCCGCCGGTATCGGTCCCTCAGGCAGGGCCGGGACGTCGTCCGGGGTGTCGGGGAGACGGTCGGCGCAGCCCAGCCGCTCGGCGAGGTTGTTGGCGGTGAGCACGGCGGTGTCCGCGAGGACGGCGCGGTCCGACGCGCTCAACTGGCCGCTCTCCATGAACGACCGCTCCGGGTCCAGCAGTTCGGCACGGGCCCACAGCGCCTTGATCGGCCGTGTGCCCACCTTGCCCTCGGGGCACTGCAGCCGCACGACGGCGCCGGAGTCGGTGACCATGCCCGCGATACCGCCGCCCAGCGGCTGGGACGGGTAGGCGCGCCCGTCGAAGTAGTCGACGAGCTCCTCCAACGGGTCGTCGGCGATCACTTCCCGCGAGGCCGGCAGGACGCCCACGGAGCCGACGAAGAACATGCGCCCGCCGTCGGAGCCGCGCTTCTCCCCGGCCTCGGTGCTGAACAGCGCGCACTCCTGACCCGAGACCAGGTCGTCGAGGTCGATGGGGTCGTCGGAGACCTTGTGCGTGACAGTGCCGCCCGCCGGGGACAGCGCGAGCACCCGGCCCGCCGGTACGAGCCCCGCGCACGCCGCGTCGATCTGATGCCGAGCGCTCAGGACCTGCCAGATCTCCTTGCCGCCCCAGCCGATACCGAGGACGGCGGCCAGGCACAGCAGCACATTGGCGGTCTTCCGCACACCCTCCGGTACCCGCACCGCTCCCCCGTCCCCCGTGGCTCCCAGCACCACCGAAGCTACCAACCGCCACTGACAACGCGAAGTCCCCGTCTGCCGCAGCAGACGGGGACTTCACGACCGTACGGCCGACGGAACTTACGCCAGCAGCGCCGGGATCGTTGCCTCGTGGGCCTCGCGGAGTTCCGTGAGGGGGAGGGTGAACTCGCCCTGGAGTTCCACCGCGTCGCCGTCGACCACGCCGATGCGGGTGGCCGGGAGGCCACGCGCGCCGCACATGTCGGTGAAGCGCAGCTCCTCGCTCCGCGGGACGGCGACGACCGCGCGGCCCGCCGACTCGGAGAACAGGAACGTGAACGCGTCCAGGCCGTCGGGCACGATGAGCCGCGCGCCCTTGTCGCCGAGCATCGCCGACTCGACCACGGCCTGGATCAGACCGCCGTCGGACAGGTCGTGCGCGGCGTCGATCATGCCGTCGCGAGACGCCGAGATCAGGATGTCGGCGAGCAGCCGCTCCCGCTCCAGGTCGACCTGCGGGGGCAGACCGCCGAGGTGGTCGTGGACGACCTGCGACCAGGCCGAGCCGCCGAACTCCTCACGGGTGTCGCCGAGCAGGTAGAGGAGCTGGCCCTCTTCCCTGAAGGCGACCGGCGTGCGGCGGGCGACATCGTCGATGACGCCGAGCACGGCCACGACGGGCGTCGGGTGGATCGCCGCCTCACCCGTCTGGTTGTACAGCGAGACGTTGCCGCCGGTCACCGGGGTGCCGAGGATCTGGCAGGCGTCGGCGAGACCGCGGATGGCCTCGACGAACTGCCACATGACGTCCGGGTCCTCGGGCGAGCCGAAGTTCAGGCAGTCGGAGATCGCGAGCGGCTTGGCGCCGGTCGTCGCGACGTTCCGGTACGCCTCGGCGAGGGCGAGCTGCGCGCCGTGGTACGGGTCGAGCTTCGCGTACCGGCCGTTGCCGTCGGTCGCGATGGCGACGCCGAGCCCCGACTCCTCGTCGATGCGGATCATGCCCGAGTCCTCGGGCTGCGCGAGGACGGTGTTGCCCTGCACGAAGTGGTCGTACTGCGAGGTGATCCACTTCTTCGACGCCTGGTTCGGCGACGAGACCAGCGCGAGGACCTGCTGCTTCAGCTCGTCCGACGAGGACGGCCGCGGCAGCTTGTTCGCGTCGTCGGCCTGGAGCGCGTCCTGCCACGCGGGGCGGGCGTACGGGCGCTCGTAGGTCGGGCCCTCGTGGGCGACGGTGCGCGGGTCGACGTCGACGATCTTCTCGCCGTGCCAGAAGATCTCGAGGCGGTCGCCGTCGGTGACCTCACCGATGACGGTCGCGATGACGTCCCACTTCTCACAGATCTCGAGGAAGCGGGCGACCTTCCCCGGCTCGACGACCGCGCACATGCGCTCCTGCGACTCACTCATGAGGATTTCCTCGGGCGAGAGCGTGGAGTCGCGCAGCGGTACGTCGTCCAGCTCGACGCGCATGCCGCCCGAGCCGTTGGACGCCAGCTCGCTGGTGGCACAGGAGATTCCGGCGGCTCCGAGGTCCTGGATGCCGACGACGAGCTTCTCGGCGAACGCCTCCAGGGTGCACTCGATGAGGAGCTTCTCCTGGAAGGGGTCACCGACCTGGACGGCGGGACGCTTCGAGGGCTTCGCGTCGTCGAAGGTCTCGGAGGCCAGGATCGAGGCGCCACCGATGCCGTCACCGCCCGTCCGGGCCCCGTACATGATGACCTTGTTGCCCGGGCCCGACGCCTTCGCGAGGTGGATGTCCTCGTGCCGCATGACACCGATGGCGCCCGCGTTGACCAGCGGGTTGCCCTGGTAGCAGGCATCGAAGACGACCTCGCCGCCGATGTTCGGCAGGCCCAGGCAGTTGCCGTAGCCGCCGATGCCGGCGACGACACCCGGCAGCACACGCTTGGTGTCGGGGTGGTCGGCCGCGCCGAAGCGCAGCGGGTCGACGACCGCGACCGGGCGCGCGCCCATCGCGATGATGTCGCGCACGATGCCGCCGACGCCGGTGGCCGCGCCCTGGTAGGGCTCGACGTACGACGGGTGGTTGTGCGACTCGACCTTGAAGGTGACGGCGTAGCCCTGGCCGACGTCGACGACACCGGCGTTCTCACCGATGCCGACGAGCAGCGCGTCGGACTGCGGCGCCTTCTCGCCGAACTGGCGCAGGTGGATCTTGGACGACTTGTACGAGCAGTGCTCGGACCACATCACGGAGTACATGGCGAGCTCGGCGCCGGTCGGGCGGCGGCCGAGGATCTCCACGACGCGCTCGTACTCGTCCTCCTTCAGGCCGAGTTCGGCCCAGGGGAGCTCCACGTCGGGGGTCTTTGCGGCGTTCTCAACGGTGTCGAGGCTCATGAGGCGGCGACCAGCTTCTTGAGGATCGAGGTGAAGAAGGGGAGACCGTCGGTGCGACCGGAGCCGACGAGCGGCTCGACGGCGTGCTCCGGGTGCGGCATCAGACCGACGACGTTGCCCGCCTCGTTCGTGATGCCGGCGATGTCGCGGAGCGAACCGTTCGGGTTGAAGCCCACGTAACGGAAGGCGACGCGGCCCTCCGCCTCCAGCATGTCCAGCGTGCGCTCGTCGGCGACGTAGCGGCCGTCCATGTTCTTCAGCGGGATGTGGATCTCCTGGCCGGCCGTGTAGTCGGCGGTCCAGGCGGTGTCCGTGTTCTCCACACGCAGCTTCTGGTCACGGCAGATGAAGTGCAGATGGTCGTTGCCGAGCATCGCGCCGGGGAGCAGGTGCGCCTCGGTGAGGACCTGGAAGCCATTGCAGATACCGAGAACGGGAAGACCCGCCTTGGCCTGCTCGACGACGCTCTCCATCACCGGCGAGAACCGGGAGATGGCACCCGCCCGCAGATAGTCGCCGTAGGAGAATCCACCGGGCAGGACGACAGCGTCGACCTGCTTCAGATCCTTGTCCTTGTGCCAGAGGGCGACGGGTTCCGCGCCGGCGAGTCGGATCGCGCGCTGCGTGTCCCGGTCGTCGAGGGAACCAGGAAAGGTGACGACTCCAATACGAGCGGTCACTTTTCTGCCCCCACCGCGGGTTCTTCCACCTTCACGATGAAGTTCTCGATCACGGTGTTGGCGAGGAACGTGTCGGCCAACTCATGGATACGGGCGAGGACGGCATCGTCGACGGGCCCGTCAACCTCGAGTTCGAATCGCTTTCCCTGACGTACGTCGGAGATGCCCTCGAAACCGAGGCGCGGCAGTGCACGCTGCACCGCCTGGCCCTGGGGGTCGAGGATCTCCGGCTTGAGCATGACGTCGACTACGACGCGTGCCACTGGCACTCCCGGTGTGTGGTGCTGAGCAGGTCCCTTCAGACTACCCGGACAAAATTTCTACTCGCGTAGACCGTAGGAAGCTACGAGAGCCGGATCACGTTACTGCAACAGCACGGTGACCCCGTGGAAAATCGGGGGAAAGATTTCGGAGACCCATTGCCTCCGGACACGCGGGGGGATTTAGTCGGTCTTCACAATGCAATGCCAGGCAAGGTAAAAAGGAAATGGCGAAAGCGGGCAGTTCGCCTCTGCTTTGCCCCATAACAGCCGGACAGTCGACATCGGCGCACGTCAAGGTGCAGATGTCGCACGAAGGGACCGATATTCGTGGCGCAGCGTGTCGTGGTCACTCTCTCCGACGACATCGACGGCGGAGATGCCGCAGAAACGGTCGTGTTCGGTCTCGACGGCAAGTCGTACGAGATCGACCTGAATCCAGCCAATGCCAAGAAACTGCGCACGGCCCTGGCCCCCTTCCTCCAGGCCGGCCGCAAGCAGACCGGCTCGGGCAAGGGCGCCTCGGGGAAGACCGTCAGGAGCTTCAAGCACACCGCGGTGTCCGCCGACCCGGCGGCCGTCCGCGCCTGGGCGCGCTCGCACAAGATGGACGTCCCGCCGCGCGGCCGCATCCCCAAGCGGGTCTACGAGGCGTTCGAGGCGGCCAACTGACCCCCTCCGACAGCCCGCAGAGCAGCCGACTTGCGCTCCACCCCTGTTGATCAGCTAAAGTCTGGAGCACGCCGAGGGGCGAGGCCGAAAGGCCGGACCTCACGGAGTCTTGCGGGTGTAGTTCAGTAGTAGAACATCCCCCTTCCAGGGGGAAGGCGCAGTGTGCAATTCCTGTCACCCGCTCTGCATGGCGTACCGACCACTCTTCGGAGTGCGGTAGGCTGGTGCTCGCGCCGATCGATGAGAGTCGATCGGAGGCAGTGCGAACGTAGCTCAGTTGGTAGAGCGCAACCTTGCCAAGGTTGAGGTCGCGAGTTCGAACCTCGTCGTTCGCTCCAGTTGAAGGCCCCGGTCCATCGGACCGGGGCCTTCTGCATGTCCGTGTCCCTCTGAGGCATGTCCGTGCCCCTGAGGCTCATGTCCTCGACCCGCTCTGACATTTGTCATGCGGTCCGGTGACAGCGCGCACTGCTCCTCGCCCCGGCGCCGGGAGAGGCTCGGGGCATGGAAACGAACGAGCGCGTGATCGACGTCACCGATCTGCGACGCGTGTACGGGGGCTCGTACGAGGCGGTGCGCGGAGTGACCTTCTCCGTCGCCCGCGGAGAACTCTTCGCCCTCCTCGGCACCAACGGCGCGGGCAAGACCTCCACCGTCGAACTCCTCGAAGGGCTCGCCGTCCCGGCCGGCGGCCGTGTACGGGTGCTCGGGCACGACCCGTACACGGAACGCGACCTGGTCAGGCCGCGCGTCGGGGTCATGCTCCAGGAAGGCGGCTTTCCGTCCGAGCTGACCGTCGCCGAGGCCGTCCGGATGTGGGGCGGATGCACGAGCGGCGCCCGGCCCGCCGGTGAGGCCCTCGAGCTCGTCGGGCTCGAACGGCGGTCCCGGGTCCGTGTGAAGCAGCTGTCCGGCGGCGAGAAGCGGCGCCTCGACCTGGCGCTCGCACTGCTCGGCCGGCCCGAGGTCCTCTTCCTCGACGAACCGACCACCGGCCTCGACGCCGAGGGGCGGCGCGCGACCTGGAACCTGGTGCGCGAGCTGCGCGCCGAGGGCACTACCGTGCTCCTGACCACCCACTACCTCGAAGAGGCCGAGGAGCTCGCCGACCGGCTCGCCATCCTCCACGAGGGGCGCATCGCCGCCGAGGGCCGGGTCGACGAGGTCGTCGCCGCCCAGCCCTCGCACATCTCCTTCGAACTGCCCGACGGCTACTTCCCCGGCGACCTCCCGCCGCTCGCCGAGCTCGGCGTGAACGCCCACGAGACGGACGGCCGCACCATCCGGCTGCGGACGGACGAACTCCAACGGGCCGCCACCGGCCTCCTGCTGTGGGCCAGGGACGCCCGGGTCGAGCTGCGGGGGCTCGACGTGCGCAGCGCGTCCCTCGAAGAGGCGTTCCTGCGGATCGCGCAGGACGCGCGTACGGACACCATGGCCGGCACGGAGAACAGGGATGAGGTGGCGGTGCGATGAGCGCGGTCGTGACGGACAGGACGAAGCCGGCGGCCACGGCCGGCACGACGGCCGCCGGGCGGATGCGGGCGCTCGCCCGCGCGGAGCTGACGCTGATCGGCCGCAGTAGGGGCACGCTCTTCACCGCGGTGTCCGTGCCACTGGTGCTGCCGTTCAGCGTGCGCTCGTCGATCGACAACATGGACCTGAAGGGCGCGGGGCTCACCGTCGGCTCGGTGCTGCTGCCGTCCGCGATCGGCTTCTCCCTCCTCTTCGCCGTCTACAGCGCGCTGGTCGGCGTCTACGCGGCCCGGCGCGAGGAACTCGTCCTCAAGCGCCTGCGCACCGGCGAACTGCGGGACGCGGAAATCCTCGCCGGCGCCGCCGTGCCCTCCGTCGCCATCGGCCTCGCGCAGAGCCTCGTGCTCGTCGCCGCCTGCACGGCACTGCTCGACGTGAGGGCTCCGCACGCGCCCTATTACGCCGTACTCGGGCTGCTGCTGGGCCTGGTGATGTGGCCCGCGCTCGCCGCCGTCACCGCGAGTTTCAGCAAGAGTGTCGAGAGCGCGCAGGTCGCGGCCATGCCGCTGCTGCTCCTCTCGATGCTCGGCTCCGGCACCGTCGTGCCCCTCGAAGTCATGCCGGACCGCCTCGCGTCGGTGTGCGAACTGCTGCCCCTCACACCGGTGATCACCCTCGTACGGGGCGGCTGGACAGGGGACCTCTCCGCGTACGACGCCCTGGGCGCCGTCGCCACCGCTGTGGCCTGGACCGTCCTCGCCGTGTTTGCTGTACGACGGTGGTTCCGCTGGGAACCACGGCGTTGATCCGACGGAGCGGGGACATGAAGCGGCCTGGAGCGTGGTGGCGGGGGAAGAGCACCCCGGCGAAGGTGGAGACGTACACACGGTGGTCCCTGCAGTCCTTCGGGCTCGTCGAGGTCTTCTGGCTCGGCCCGCTCGCCTTCGGTGAGGTGCCGGCCGCGCTCGCCTGGACCCTGCTCCTTGCGCTCTGCGCGCACGCCGTGCTCGGCGCGGTGACCACGTCCAAGGCGCTCGACTGGACGCGCGGCCGGCGCGAGCAGCCGGTCCGGCTGGTCATCGCGTACGGGGTCGCCACCGCCGTGATCTCCGTCGGGACGCTCGGCGTGATGCTGCGGGTGCCCGCGGACGAGGAGGCGGGCACCCGCACGGCGCTCGTCCTCTTCGTCGGCATCCTCATGGTCGGCGCGGGCTGTGCCACGCCCGGGCTGCGCACCCGCAGGCGGGTGATCGGCGCGGCGCTCGGCGCGTCCCTCGGGGCCGGGGCGGCGTCCGTGCCGTCCGGGCTGCCTGCGCCCGCCGCCCTCGTCACGGCGGCCACCGTGCTGTTCACCACCGCGATCTTCGCCCTGACCGCGGGATTCTCCGTCTGGCTGCTGAACGCCGTCCACGAACTCGACGAGGCCCGCGAGACCAGGGCGCGGCTCGCCGTCGCCGAGGAACGGCTGCGGTTCGGGCGCGATCTCCATGACGTGATGGGCAGGAATCTCGCCGTGATCGCGCTCAAGAGCGAGCTCGCCGTGCAGCTCACGCGGCGCGGGCGGCCCGAGGCCGTGGACCAGATGACCGAGGTCCAGCGCATCGCCCAGGAGGCGCAGAAGGAAGTACGGGAGGTCGTACGCGGCTACCGCGAGGCCGATCTGTCGGCCGAACTGGCGGGCGCACAGGGCGTGTTGACCGCGGCGGGGATCTCCTGCGACGTGGTGGGCCCGGCCGCCGAGCTGCCCGGCCCCGTACAGTCCGCCCTCGGCTGGGTCGTGCGTGAGGCCACGACGAACGTCCTGCGGCACGGGGACGCCCGACGCTGCGACATCGGCGTACGGGTGGGGCCGGACGCGGTGGTCCTGAGCGTGGAGAACGACGGGGCCGGGACCGCGGGGGCCCTGAGCGGCGGGTCCGGACTCGCGGGGCTGAGGGAGCGGCTTGCCGAGGTCGACGGGACTCTGGAGGCCGGTGTGGTGCCGGATATGGACGGGGTGTTCCGGGTGGTGGCCGAGGTGCCGCTGGCCGGGCGCACCGTGGGACCGCGGCGCGACGCCGCGTACGAAAGGAGCGCCGGGTGACCGTGCGCGTGCTGCTCGCCGATGACGAGCACCTCATCCGCGGGGCGCTCGCCGCGCTGCTCGGCCTCGAGGACGATCTCGCCGTCGTCGCCGAGGCCGCCACCGGACCCGAGGCTCTCGCCATGGCACGGGCGCACCGGCCCGACGTGGCCGTGCTCGATCTGGAGATGCCGGGCGCCGACGGTGTGAAGGTCGCCACAGCGCTGCGCGGTGAACTGCCCGCGTGCCGGGTCATGATCGTGACCAGCCATGGACGTCCCGGACATCTGAAGCGGGCCCTGTCCGCCGGCGTGCGCGGGTTCGTGCCGAAGACCGTGAGCGCCCAGCGGCTCGCCGAGATCATTCGGACCGTGCACGCGGGAAACCGTTATGTGGACCCGGAGTTGGCGGCCGACGCGATCGCCGCGGGCGACTCCCCGCTGACCGCGCGCGAGGCCGAGGTGCTCGAATTCGCCGCCGACGGGGCGCCCGTCGCGGAGATCGCCGAGCGCGCCGCGCTCTCGCCGGGGACCGTACGGAACTATCTGTCGTCCGCCGTCTCGAAGCTCGGGGCCGAGAACCGGCACTCTGCGGTGCGGCTCGCACGGGAGCGAGGTTGGGTATAGTTGCTCTCGCGCCACGGCGCAGTGCGAACGTAGCTCAGTTGGTAGAGCGCAACCTTGCCAAGGTTGAGGTCGCGAGTTCGAACCTCGTCGTTCGCTCCACAGAAAGCCCCCGGCACCTCAGGTGCCGGGGGCTTTCGCGTGTCTGGCGCGCCGTCGCTACCAGCTGACGCCGGTCAGGCGCTCGTACGCCTCGATGTACTTGGCGCGCGTCGCGTCCACGACCTGCTGCGGCAGCGCAGGCGGCGGCTGCTCGCTCTTGCGGTCCCAGCCCGACTCGGGACCCGTCAGCCAGTTCCGCACGTACTGCTTGTCGAACGACGGCTGCGCGTGACCCGGCTCCCACTCGGCCGCGGGCCAGAAGCGGGACGAGTCCGGGGTGAGGACCTCGTCGCCGAGGATCAGCGTCTCGCCGTCGAAGCCGAACTCGAACTTGGTGTCCGCGAGGATCACGCCGCGCTCACGCGCGATGTCCCGGGCCCGGCCGTACACGGCGAGCGTCATCTGGCGCAGCTCGGCGGCGGTCTCCGCGCCGACCTGGCGGGCCACCTCCTCGTACGACACGTTCTCGTCGTGCTCGCCGACCTCGGCCTTCGTCGCGGGCGTGAAGATCGGGGCGGGCAGCTCCGAGCCGTCGGTCAGGCCCTCGGGCAGGGCGAGGCCGCAGACCGTGCGCGAGTCGTTGTACTCGACGAGGCCGGAGCCCGTGAGATAGCCGCGGGCCACGCACTCGACGGGGACCATGCGCAGCGACTTGCAGATGAGGGTGCGGCCCTGCCAGTCGGCGGGGGCGCCGGGCGGCAGCTCGGTCGACAGGACGTGGTTGGGGACCAGGTCGGAGAGCTGGTCGAACCACCACAGCGACAGCTGCGTGAGCACGCGGCCCTTGTCGGGGATGGGGGTGGGCAGCACCCAGTCATAGGCGGACATGCGGTCGGAGGCGACCATCACGAGGTCGCCCGCCTCGTTCCGGTACAGGTCCCGCACCTTGCCGGTGTGGAGGTGTACCAGGCCCGGCACCTGCTGGGGTTCGGGCTTTTCGACGAATCCGGACACGGTTCCTCCCCGTGGATATGTACGAGTGCACCTGATTCTCGCTCATACGGGGATGAGTTTTGGCCACGGGTCCGGCGGGTGCGGCAGCGATGGGCGCGGGACGGGTCAGTCGCGTTTGCAGATCCGGTCGAGGAGGTTGGCCGTCGCGCGCTGGATCCGCGGGTCGACGTGGCCGGGGCGGTCGAGCGCCGGGGACCAGGCGAACGTGCCGGACGCGAAGACCAGCGATCCGGACGGCGCCCGGTACAGGGACGTCTCCTGGTGGCGCGGCGCCCGCTCGCTGTCGCGGTAGGGCGAGTGGGCGAGCAGGATGCGGTCCTCGTGCTCGGGCAGCGCGGTGCGCGGGAAGTAGCGGTCGGCCTCGCCGGCGACCAGGCCGTCGATCTCGTCGCCCTCGTGCGCCCCGGTGGCCTCCCACAGCCAGTGGTCCGCGTTCCGCACGACGAGGGGGTGCGGCTCGGGGACGCGGCCCGCGTACTGGATGCCCATGAGCTGCTGCTCGGGGCGGTCGATCTCGCGCCACAGGGCGGACTTCCCGGGTGCCCTGCGCTTGTGGCAGGTGAGCAGCCGGTCCGGCACGCCGGACGGGGACCGGCCCAACTCCACCTGCCAGTACATGGTGTTGGCGGAGAGGAACACGAGCGAGGTGCCGTGCTCGCGGGCCACTTCTGTGGTGCGGCGCATCGGCGTCGACCAGTACTCGTCGTGACCGGGGAAGACGAGGCCCCGGTAGCGGGTCGGGTCGATGCGGCCCGCGTGCAGGTCACGGGCGTCGGCGTACGCGAGGTCGTAGCCGTATCGCTCGGCCCAGCGGATGAAGTCGTAGGCGTGGCCGACGTGCAGGGGGAGGCCCGCACCGGCGTACGGGCGGTCGAAGGAGACCGTCGTCGCGGCGTTGCCCTCGCCGAGCAGCCGGCCTTCCTCGTCCCACGCGTGGTAGAGACTCGCCCCCGTGTGCCCGTCCTCCGGGTAGAGGTTGTACGCCTGCCAGGTCACGTCTGGCAGGAGCAGGAGGAGGTCGGCGGGGCGGCTGTCGCGGACCGTGAAGGGGACGTGCGAGCGGTAGCCGTCGACGGTGGTGAGGACGGCCACGTACGCCCCCACGTTCCAGAACGACGGGATCTGCAGGCGCCAGGACAGCCACCAGTGGTGGCAGGAGACCGTGCGGTCCGCGGTGAGCGGGGGCGGCTGGACGATGCCGGAGAGCCGCGGGCTGGTGATGATCTTGCTGGCGCCGTCGCCGCCGTAGTGGCCGATGCGGTAGATGTCGACGCTGAACTGCTGGGGCGGGTCCACCGTGATGTGGAAGTCGATCGCCTCGCCGGGCGCGGCCGCTCCGGTCGACGTGAAGCCCTTGATCTGGCGGTGCACGTCGTCGGCCATGCGGGGGCCGCCGGTGCGGGGGCTCGGGATGCTGGTCGTGATGTTGCTCGCGCCGGGCTGGGGGACGTGGTCGACGTACCAGGGGACCACCTGGCCCGTGTCGTCGAAGTAGTGCTCGCTGCCGCGCAGCCACGGCAGCGGGCCCTGGCCGAAGGGGTCGCTCACGGCGTGGGCGAGCGCGCCGGACTCCCAGCGGCGGATGGTGCGGGGTGACCGCGCGTGTTCCGGCCGCCCGGCCTTCTGCCCCTCCCGTTCCGGCCCCATGCCCGCTTCCCTCCCTCGCTCCCCCGAGCCCTCGTGTGCTCCGTCTGTCAGCGACCGGCCCCAGCACATCACATTACGCACGCACTCCGTCACCGTTCGTCGCGAATTGACGTGAACGGAACGTGGGCCTCCGGAGGTTGGGGGTCGGGCGGTGCGGATGCGAGAGGCGCCGGGTGCGGGTGTACCGCGATTGCTGTCGCGGCCTACACCAGTCGGACCGGCTTCTCGGGGCGGATGCCGAGGAGGGTGAGCCAGGCGCGCAGAGGCTCCGGGTCCCCCTCTTCCACGAGGCTCAGGACCCGCGGGGTCAGGTCCTTGGCGCGCTCGCCGTCGACCAGGAGCGAGGGGCCGTCCAGCCAGTCGAGGCCGGGGGCGGCTCCGGCCGTGTCCACGGCGGCGCAGCACACCATCGCCGTGACGTGGTCGGCCACCAACTCGCGTCCCGTACGGGGTGGTTGGAGCGGGAAGAGCGGGAGCATGCCCTCGTCCCACAGCGCGCCGTCGGGCCCCTGACCGGCGGCGGGCACGGGCGGGGCCGGGCGCTCACTCTCCTCACGGGCCGCCTCGGCACTCAGGCCGGCGGCGAGCAGAGCGGTGGGGGTGTCCTCGCGGCCCTCGGCGTCTTCGGGGTCCTCGGGGGCGGTGGAGTCGTCGTCGGGGGAGACGGTGGGGCCGGTGTCGGCGGCGACGGTGAGGTCCTCGGCGGGGACGGTGGGATCTTCCGGGTCTACGGGGGCCACGGAGGCTACGGGCCCTGCGGAGTCCCCGGCGCGCGTCGCCGTTGCGAGGTGGTCCATCACCCGGGCGAGTGTCGGGCCGTCGGGGTCGGGGGACGTGGGGTCCGCGGAGCCGCGTACGCCCAGTGCGTCGAGGACGCGGTGGAGGCGCGCCGCGTCCATGCGCCACTTACGGTCCACGACCTCGTCCGGATACTCCTGCCAGTCGACCGGCGCCCAGTCGGGGCCCGGCTCGGCAGGGCCTCCGTGGAACAGCCGGGCCGCGAGCAGCGACGCCGCCTCGTCCACCGTGCCCGGCTCCTCCAGCAGATCGCAGGCGGGCCGCTCCCCGAGCCGGGAGGCGAAGCCTTCGGCGAGGCGGTCGCGCCGGGACAGCTCGGTGAGGGCGGCGACGACGCCCACGTCCAGACGGGAGGGCCAGCGCCCCATGCGCCAGGCGGGCAGCGCGACCCGGGTGAGGAGCCGGTCCCAGCCCGCGTAGGCCAGGCCCACCTGCTCCTGGGCGACGATCCGCACGCCGTAGTCCACAGTCTGTGCGCGCTCGGCGGCGGCCGCGGCGACCCCCCGCTCCATCTCGCCCGCGTGGCCCCGGCAGCTGCGAAGGAGCAGGCGCACGACCCAGCCGACGCAACCGAGGACCGCCCGCCCCAGCGGTCCGCGACCGGGCGCCGCAGCGACGGCGACCGCCGCGTCCAGGCCCCGCACGAAGCGGCGCGCGGCCGCTATGTCCGGGTGCGCCGACGGCCCCGTACCGGCGACGACCGGGGCGAGCACGGCGCGCAGCTCGCCCACGCGCATCCACCACAGGAAGGGGGAGCCGATGACCAGGACGGGCGCGGCGGGCACCCGGCCTCTGCCTGCGCCGCCCCGGATCCCCGGGCCGTCGGCGTCACGCGGGATCCGGCCCCCGTCGTCCTTGGGCTTGGGCGGTCCGTGCGCGGGATGCGTACGGTCCTCCAGCCAGCTGTCGCAGTCCGGGGTGAGCGCTATGGCCGAGGGGACCGGTACGTCGAGCCGGTCGGCCAGATCGCGCACCAGGCGGTAGAGATCGGGGGCCCGCTCCTCGGCGATCGGCACCGTCGGGCTGACCGCCGGGCGGGCGCGGGCCACCACAAGGGCGATGCCCGCCGCCGCGGCCAGGACGACCAGGGCGACGACCGTGACGATCCACCGCGCCGTCCGCCAGCCGTCGCCGACCATGTGCCCGGTGGCGGCGCCCGCGGCCAGCACGACCGCGAGGGCCGCGGGCAGCAGGGCGACGGCCAGCGCCCTGCCGCGGATGCGCAGCACCGCGAGAGCCCGGGAGCGCGCGGCCTGCGCGCCCACCTCCGCACCCATACCGGACACGACCGACGTCACCCCCTGCTGCCTATGTTGCCTGCACCCATGGCGTTGTCCACTCCCCCACTGTGGCACCCGTCACTGACATCGCAATGCCGGTGGGCCAAGTGCCGGAATGCCTGCGCCGCACCCTAGTTGGGGCACATGGCATCGTCAGCCGGATGGACGAGCGGTCACTCGATGGAATGGCTTTGGGTAGAGGTGGATGACATTCAGGCCCCTGATCCGCTTCGGATCAAGGGCCTGAGGTTCACGCAGGTGAGGCTTCCGGTCAGGCCTCCGCGGCCGCCTTCGCCGCGATGTCGGTGCGGTGCTGCGAGCCGTCGAGACCGATGCGCGACAGCGCCGCGTACGCGCGTTCGCGGGCCTGCGTGAGGTCCGAGCCGGTCGCGGTCACCGAGAGCACGCGGCCGCCGGCGCTGACGACGGCGTCCCCGTCCCGCTTCGTCCCGGCGTGCAGGACGTACGCGTGGGGCGCATCCTGCGCGGCCACGTCGGCGAGCCCGGTGATGGGGTCGCCGGTGCGCGGCGTCTCCGGGTAGTTGTGGGAGGCCACGACCACGGTCACGGCCGCCTCGTCGCTCCAGCGCAGAGGCGGCAGGTCCGCGAGCGTGCCGTTGGCCGAGGCGAGGAGGACGCCCGCGAGCGGGGTCTTGAGGCGGGCCAGGACGACCTGGGTCTCCGGGTCGCCGAACCGGGCGTTGAACTCGATGACCCGGACACCGCGCGAGGTGATCGCGAGCCCCGCGTACAGCAGACCCGAGAAGGCCGTGCCGCGGCGGCGCAGTTCGTCGACGGTCGGCTGGAGGACCGTCTCCATGACCTCGTCGACGAGCTTCGGGTCGGCCCACGGCAGCGGTGAATAGGCGCCCATGCCACCGGTGTTGGGGCCCGCGTCGCCGTCGAGCGCGCGCTTGAAGTCCTGCGCGGGCTGGAGCGGGACGACGGTCACTCCGTCGGTGATCGCGAAGAGCGAGACCTCGGGGCCGTCGAGGAACTCCTCGATGACGACGCGGTCACAGGCGTTGGCGTGCGCGCGGGCGGCCTCGAGGTCGTCGGTCACGACGACGCCCTTGCCGGCCGCGAGCCCGTCGTCCTTGACGACGTACGGAGCGCCGAAGGCGTCGAGCGCCTCGTCGACCTCGTCCGGGGTGGTGCAGACGTACGAGCGGGCGGTCGGCACGCCGGCACCCGCCATCACGTCCTTGGCGAACGCCTTGGAACCCTCCAGCTGTGCGGCTTCCCCGGAGGGGCCGAAGCAGGGGATGCCCGCGGCGCGTACGGCGTCGGCGACCCCTGCGACAAGGGGTGCCTCCGGGCCGACCACGACGAGGTCCGCGGCCAGCTCACCGGCCAGCCGGGCCACGGCGACGCCGTCGAGGGCGTCGACCGGGTACAGCTCGGCGACCTCGGCGATTCCTGCGTTGCCGGGCGCGCAGTGCAGCGCGGTGACGTCGGGGTCGAGGGACAGTGAGCGGCACAGGGCGTGTTCGCGGGCGCCGCTGCCGATGACAAGGACCTTCACGCCAGCCAGCATAGGCGGCGGGCCGGTGTGCTCTTGTACGGGCCGCCGACCGCGGGGGCGGCGGGGGTTCGTGCGTTTCTCCATGAGGCGGGGTGCCGGGGGCCCCGGTCCGGCGGCTTTCCGGGGGCGGGAGGGTGTGGCCCGGTGGGCGTGGCTGCTCTGCGTAGGCATGGCCGCCTGACCCCTGCTGCCGCCTACTCGTTCGTGAACTCCTCGACGACGGTCGCGCCGAGCTCGCGGACGATCAGGTCGTGGCCGGAGAGGACCGACTCGTCGAGGTCGGGGTCGTCGTCCGCCGGGATGTCGTCCTCGATGGAGACCGGGGGCGGCTCCGAGGCGGCCGGTCTCGGCGCGGGGGCGGGGGCGGACGCCTGCGGCGCGGACCGGTCCGGGGGTCTCGGCGCGGCCGGGGCCTGGGCCTGCGGGGCCGGCGGGCGCGGAGAGGCCGGGGCCGCGGGGGCACTACCGCCGCCGTGGCCCGGATAGCCGCCGCCCGGGGCGGGGGGCGGTGCTTGGCCACCACCGCCTCCCGAGGGGTCGACGACCGCCTCGACCTTCCAGTGGACGCCGAACTGCTCGGCCAGCGCCGTCCGCAGGACGTCTTCGCTGCCGCTGCTCGCGAAGTTGTCCCGCGCTCCGGCGTTCAGGAAGCCGAGCTGGAGGGTCGTGCCGTCGAAGCCGGTCACCTGCGCGTTCTGGCTGAGCAGGATCCAGGTGAAGCGGCGCTTGTTCTTGACCACTTCGAGGATGTTCGGCCACAGGCTGCGCGGGTCGAGCCCACCGGCGGCGGGCGGTGCCGCGGCGGGGGGCTGAGCGGGTGCCTGCGGCTGGGGCTGGGCGGGGGGCGGCGTGGGCGCCGCGGCGGAGGGCTGGCCTCCACCGGCGGCCCCACCGGTGCCTCCGCCGGTGGGCGCGGCGGTGGGCCACCCGCCGGGGCGCCTGCCGCCACCGGCCGGGGTGGCGGTGGGCCATGCGCCGGGTGCGGCCCCGGCGGGCGGCGCCGCGGGCGGGGGTTCGGCGGGCGCGGCCGGAGGCGCGGACACCTGCGGAGCGGGCGCGGCCTGAGCAGCGGGAGCTTGGGCAGGAGCAGGAGCCGGGGCAGGAGTGGGCGCCGGAGCAGCAGGCGCGGGCGCGCTCTCGCCGCCCGGTCCGGGCCCCCGCACCGCCGCCCGGGCAGCGGCAGGACCGCTGCCCGCAGGGACCTGCGCGGCCGCACCGGGGTGGGCGTCGGGCGCGGGCACGTACCCCATGGCAGGACCGGAGCCCTGTCCCGCGGGCACGAAGTGGCCGCCGCGCTCCAGGCGGTCGAGCCTGGCCATCACGGAGCGGGCGTCGTCGTACGCAGCGGGCAGCAGCACGCGCGCGCAGATCAGTTCGAGCTGGAGGCGGGGCGAGGTGGCGCCCCGCATCTCCGTGAGCCCCTCGTTGACCAGGTCGGCGGCGCGGCTGAGCTCGGCGCCGCCGAAGACTCCGGCCTGGGCCTGCATCCGCTCGACGACGTCCACGGGGGCGTCGATGAGGCCCTTCTCGGCCGCGTCCGGGACGGCGGCCAGGATCACCAGGTCCCGCAGCCGCTCCAGGAGGTCGGCGACGAACCGGCGCGGGTCGTTGCCCCCCTCGATGACACGGTCGACGACCTCGAACGCGGCCGCGCCGTCACCCGAGGCGAAGGCCTCCACGACGGAGTCGAGGAGCGAACCGTCCGTGTACCCGAGGAGAGACGTCGCCATGGCATACGTCACACCGTCCTCGGCCGCGGCGGCGAGCAGCTGGTCCATGACGGACATGGAGTCACGCACGGAACCGGCGCCGGCCCGCACGACCAGCGGCAGCACACCCTCCGCGACGGGGATGTCCTCCTTGCCGCAGACCTCGCCGAGGTAGTCCCGGAGCGTCCCGGGCGGCACGAGGCGGAAGGGGTAGTGGTGCGTACGCGACCGGATCGTCCCGATGACCTTCTCGGGCTCGGTGGTGGCGAAGATGAACTTGAGGTGCTCCGGGGGCTCCTCGACGACCTTCAGAAGGGCGTTGAACCCCGCCGACGTGACCATGTGGGCCTCGTCGATGATGTAGATCTTGTAGCGGCTGCTCGCGGGCCCGAAGAAGGCCTTTTCGCGCAGGTCACGGGCGTCGTCGACACCACCGTGCGAAGCGGCGTCGATCTCGATGACGTCGATCGAACCCGGACCGTTCCTCGCCAGGTCGCGGCAGGACTGGCACTCGCCGCACGGCGTCGGCGTGGGCCCCTGCTCGCAGTTCAGACACCGCGCGAGGATGCGCGCGCTCGTCGTCTTGCCGCAGCCGCGCGGGCCACTGAACAGGTACGCGTGATTGACCCGGTTGTTCCGCAGCGCCTGCTGCAGCGGGTCGGTCACATGTTCCTGCCCGATGACCTCGGCGAACGACTCCGGGCGATAGCGGCGGTAGAGCGCGAGAGACGACACGTATACGAGGTTATAGGCGCCCACTGACAACCACGGCCGCCGAGGGCGAACCGCCCCGGAACGCAAGACGCCCCTCACGCACCCGCCAGAGCCGACCTACCCTTGCTGCCTTCCGGCCCTGGGGGAGTTCAGTCAGATAGCGCCACGTGAGGGGCTGAGCTCCACAGTAGCGGATGCCCGGCCGGAATCACGAGCCCGGCCCCCGGCCCGATCACCGCCCCCGGATCATGTTCGCGAGCACCCCCCAACGTCTTGTATTGTTTGCGGCGGAGGATTCGCCTAGTGGCCTAGGGCGCACGCTTGGAAAGCGTGTTGGGGGCAACCCCTCACGAGTTCGAATCTCGTATCCTCCGCCATTGCTCTCACCGGGCAATACGTCGAAGGGCCCCACCGCTTGCGGTGGGGCCCTTCGACGTTCTGTGGTTGCGTAGCCGGACACCCGACTGGGAGGTCCTGACATGACCAGTAAGTTCACCGAACTTGCGATCGACTGTGCCGATCCCGACGCGCTCGCCCGGTTCTGGTGCTCGGTCCTCGGATACGAGGTGCAGGACGAGGAGGACGGACTTGTCATCATCGGCTCACCCGCGGTGCCTGAGGGCAAGGACCGCCCCGGCCCGGTGCCACCGGCGTTGACCTTCGCGCGCGTGCCCGAGGGCAAGGTCGTCAAGAACAGGCTCCACATCGACGTCAACCCGGCCGACAGGGAACAGGACGAAGAGGTCCGCCGCCTGCTGGGCCTGGGTGCCCGGCGCGTCGACGTCGGGCAGGGCGATGTGAGCTGGGTCCCACTCGCCGACCCGGAGGGGAACGAGTTCTGCGTCCTTGCGACCCGTCACCCCTGACCGGGGCGCGCACGGCGTTTCCCGGCTCAGGGTTCGTCGGGGTTGGCGACGAGGAGTTGTGCGGCCTCGGTGATGTTGTCGTCGCGGACCGCGCGGGCCATCGCGGCGCGGGCCGCCGCGGGCTCCGACTCGGGAGGCACGACCAGCAGGACGAAGTAGTCCCCGTCGCCGCGGGTGACGAGGGCGGTGCCGTCGCCGACCTCGTGCGCGTCGAGATGCACGACTCGGTCGTCGATGATCAGGCGGGTCGGGAGTTCCTCCCAGGCGGCGGAGTCGAGTCCGACCCGGGTGATGGGGCCGAGACGTGAGGTCAACTCCGTGATCAGGGCGGGCAGTTCGGCCACGATGTTGTGGGACCGGGGCCACCATGCGCCGTCGAGGAGCCCTTCGCGGGACTGGGTGGTCTCCAGCCTCGGCAGGGCCGTTCCGGGTTTCGCCCCTTGATGGGCCTCGTCCGGCAGAAGCAGTGGGGGCTGGTGGGGGGTGTCGGATTCAGCCATGGTCGTTCGCCCGCCTCGGTCGTACGGCCGACGCCCACCGTGTGGCCGTACCGATGACGGGGCGGGCGTCGACCGGCGCGATGCCGTCGTAGCTTCACGGTAACCCCGGGGGCTGCGTCCACGCGCGGCGCAGCGGGCCGCGATCGGCGGCGGCCGGAGTTACGGTTAAAGCAGTGGAAAGCGGGAGGTGACGGCCATGGAGGCGATCATCCTCATCGGCGCCATCGTTCTCGTGACCCTCATGGGCATGCGCCTGATCCACCGGATCAACGCCCGGCACGACGCTCGCATCGCCTCGCACACCTTCAGCGATGCCATGCCGGGAGTCGGCAGACGGAGCCGCAAGCACCACCGGCGGGTCCCCGAAGACCCCTCCGGCCCGGCCGACCCCCGCTGACCGGGGCCGCGTCAATCCTCCTGCCGTGGCGCCAGGTGTTCCACCACTTCCGTCAGGTCGCTGACCGCCTGCTCGATCTTCTGGCGGACGCTCTTCTGTTCGGTGACGATCGCCGCGAGCAGCAGCGCGGTGAGCGCAGCCGAGCCGTTGAGTGCCTGGAGGTTGACCATGACCTCGAAGAGGGTGTGGTCGGCGAACGGACCGACGTGGTCGGTGGCCGCCGAGATCCCCAGTACGGACACGAACAGCACGCACGGCGCCGCCCCCGCGAGCTGGAAGCGCAGCGCCGCCCACGTGAGCAGTGGGAAGACGAGGAAGAGCAGGGCGAGCGCGCTTCTCGTGGCCAGGGGCGTGATGACGGCGGCGGTGACCACCAGGGCCGCGACCTCCGGCCACCGGCGGGTGTTCCAGGGGAGTCGGGCCCTGCTCAGCGCGATCAGCAGCGGTGTGCCGACGAGTACGCCCATCGCGTCGCCGGTCCACCACGCCGCCCACACCGGCCAGAACGCGCTCCACGCCAGCTTGCCGCTGAGCGCCAGCACTCCCGTACCGACGGTGGCGCTGAGCAGTATCGGCAGCAGTCCGCCCAGGAAGACCAGGGCGACCCCGTCCCGCAGCCGGTCCAGCTCGACACGGAAGCCGACCTTGCGCAGCAGCAGGCAGGCACACACCGGAGCGAGGGTGTTCGCGGCGACGATCCCTAGGTCGGACGGGCTGAAGGGGCCGATCGACTCGATGAGCAGGAAGGCGCCGAGCGCGATGCCCGGCCAGATCCGCAGGCCCATCCAGAGCAGGCAGGTGACGGCGACGCCCGTCGGGAGCCAGAGCGGGGTGACGACCGCGCCTTCGAGGACGATCCGCTGCCACAGGCCGAGCCGTCCGGTCGCGTAGTAGGCGGCGGCGACGGCGAGGACCCTCAGCAGGGCCTCGGAGAGGCGTCGGAGTTCCTCGGTGCGCACCACTGGATCACATAATCACTCCCGTCCCGTGGCGGAGCGTGACACGCGACGCCGGGGGCCCGCTGTCACCCGGGCAGGACCGCCGGTGGCGGGTCGTGGCGCAGGACGAGTACCGCGGAGTCGTCCTGGTGGCCGGTGCAGTCGGCGACCTTCATCACCGCGGCGGCCAGTTCCGCGGGTTCGGCGCCCGCCCCGGCCGCGACGACCCGGGCCACCCGCTCCAGGCCCGCCTCGATCGGGAACCGGGGGCCTTCGACGACGCCGTCGGTGACCAGGACGTACGCGCCCGCCGTCGAGAGGCGGTGCCGGGTGACCGGGTAGCTGGACCCGGGCAGCATGCCCAGCGGCAGCCCGCCTTCGTCAACCGAGATGCCGTACCGGCCGTCGACCGTGGCCCAGATGGCGGGGACGTGGCCCGCGCGGGCGGACTCCAGGACCCAGGTCGTCGGGTCGAAGCGGAGGAAGCTGCAGGTCGCGAAGAGATCGCGGTGCATCGACAGCAGCAGGTCGTTGGCCTGGGCGAGCGCCTCGCCGGGGTCCGGGGCGAAGGCGGCCACCGCACGCAGGGCGATGCGGATCTGCCCCATGAAGGCGGCGGCCTCGACGTCGTGGCCCTGTACGTCCCCGATGGAGAACCCGAGGGCGCCGTCGGGGGCGGCGAAGGCGTCGTACCAGTCCCCGCCGATGTCCAGTCCGTGGCGGGCCGGCGAGTATCTGGCGGCGGTCCGCAGTCCCGGCAGGGCCGGCAGGGAGGCGGGGAGCATCTCGCGCTGGAGGGCTTCCGCCAGTTCGACCCGGGCGTGCTGGAGTTCCGCCCCGGCGCGTGCCTGTGCGGCAAGGCGGCCGAGCCTGGTCAGCAGGTCGTCGGCGCTCTCGGGCTGGCTGGGACGACGCTGCGTCATGGACCGCTCCGGATACGGAAAACCCCGGATTCATCATATTTCCGCGGCGCCCCCACCGCCGCTCAGCTCCTGGACCTCGCCGTACGTCGGCGCCTCGGGGGCGATCTCCCGGCCCGCCCGTACGTCGAGCGCCGCCGTGACCGCGGCGCCGAGTGCCGCGCGGAACAGGAGCGAGCCGAGGCTGACCCGGCGGACGCCCAGGGCGGCGAGCTCGGGGACGGTGGGGCCTGTGGGGGAGTAGAGGATGTTGAGGGGGATGCCGGACGGGCGCAGGTACGCCACGAGTTCCTGGATCGCGGCCGGGTCGGCCAGGCCCGGTACGAAGACGCCGTCGGCGCCCGCCTGCCGGTAGGCGTCGAGCCGGTGCCGGGTCTCAGGCTCCGGCGCGGTCCGCGGGTCCGGGAGCCAGTACGTGTCCGTGCGGGCGTTGACGAACAGGTCCGGTACGGCCGCCTTGACCGCGGCGATCTTCGCCGCGTGGACGGGGGCCGGGGTGAGCGTGCCGTCGGCCCTGCCGTCCTCCAGATTGATCCCCACCGCGCCCGCCTGTGCCAGCTCACGGGCGAGGCCGGCGACCTCGGCCGGGTCGTCGCTGAACCCGCCCTCCGCGTCCACGGACAGCAGGAACGCTCCCCCGCCCAGGCGGCGGGCCAGGCGCAGGGTCTCCTCGCGGGTGGCGGCGTGGCCGTCGGGGAGCCCGGCCGCGGCGGCCACGCCGAGGCTCGTCGTGCCGATCGCGGCGAACCCCTGCCCGGCGAGCGCGGCGGCGGAGGCGTGGTCCCAGGCGTTGGGGAGGAGGAGAGGGCCGTCGGGGTCGTGGTGCAGGGCTTTGAAGACCATGCAGCGCACGCTAGGCGCGGAACGGTTCGGCGCCCGCCGAAGTGTCCGGGAGCGGCGGGCGCCCCTCAGTCGTTGACCGCCGTCAGCAGCACCGCCGTGTCCGTGACCGCGCGCAGGCCGTGCCGTTCCTGCGGGAGCGCGTGGAGCCGGCCCTCCGTGAGCGTCACGTCGCCCGAGACCGCCGTCAGCACGACCTCGCCCCGCAGGATCTGGAGCGTTGCGGCGGGCGGTGCGTTGTGCTCCTCCAGGACCTCGCCCGCCGTCAGGGCGATCACGCTCTGGCGGAGGGTCTCCTCGCGGAGCAGGAGATGCGCGCTGCGGCCGTGGGGGGAGGTCCGGGCTGCGGCGACGTGCTTGTCGGCGAGAGCGTTCAGGTCGTACGTCGTGGTCATGCTTCCAGCGTCCCCCCGGGACCGGCCCCCCGCCACAGGCGCATGAAGCCCCTACCTCCCGCAGTGCTCCGCCACCAGGTCGGCGAAGGCCCTCGCCAGCGGGGTGAGCCCGGCCCAGCGCCGGACCGCCCAGCCGACGGCCAGGGGCGGCAGGTCCGGTACGGGGACGAGGACCGGGCCGCCGGGGCGGTCCGGGTCGCGCCAGCCGGGCAGTTCGGGGACGAGGGCGTGGCCGAGGCCCAGTTCGGCGAGGTGCACGGCGGTGGCCCAGTCGGCGACGCCCGCGTCGGACCCGGCCGTCCTGGCGATTCCGAGCCCGGTCAAGTACCGGTCGAGATGGGAGCGCGACGTGGACTGTTCGGGCGGCCTGATGAGGTGGGCGGCGGCCAGGTCGTCGGGTCCGATCCGGGTCCGGCCGGCCAGCGGATCGTCGGGGCGCACCGCGAGGACCCAGGGGAGTTCGACGACGGGGCGCTGCTCGACGCCGCGCTCCGGCGCGCCGATGGTGACCCACGCGAGGTCGAGGTCGTGCGCGGCGAGCGCCTCGTAGGCGCTGTGGCTGGAACTGACCGTCTGGAATTCCAGGCTCGCCCGGGGGTGGCGGCGCCGGAAGCCGACGATGGCCTCGGACATGAAGTGGCGCACGGTCGTCGCGCCCGTGGTGACGCGCACCGCGCCGCTCTCGCCGCGGGCCAGGTCGCGCAGGCGGCGCAGCGCGACGTCGATGCCGCCGATGCCCTCGGCGGCCGCGGTCTGCAGGACGCGCCCCGCGGGGGTCGGCAGGACACCGCGGGCGTGCCGTTCGAGGAGGCTGACGCCCACCTCCCGTTCGAGGCGGCGGATGTGCTGGCTCACCGCCGACTGCGTACAGGAGAGGTCGCGGGCGACGGCGCTGAGGCTGCCCGCCGCGCACACGGCGACGTAGACACGGAGATCGTCGAGGGTCACGGCGCCAACGTAGCCATGCGGGCCCTTCCAAGCCAGAGCTTGGTGCTTCCCAAGTAATTCCTAGGATTGACTTGGGTCTCGGGCTCCGAAACGATCTCGGACGTGGATGCACTTGAAGCAGTGGCCGTCGGAGCGGCCGGTGTCGCCGCCGGCGCGATCAACGCGGTGGTCGGCTCCGGAACGCTCATCACCTTCCCTACGCTCCTCGCGTTCGGCTATCCGCCGGTGCTCGCCAACGTGTCGAACAACATCGGCCTCGTACCGGGCGTGCTCAGCGCCGCGTACGGCTACCGGCGCGAGCTGAAGGGGCAGAAGAAGCGGCTGCTCCGCTTCGGTACGGCCTCGCTGATCGGCGGGCTCACGGGCGCGCTCCTGCTGCTGAAGCTGCCGGCCGACGCGTTCACCTCGGTGGTGCCCGTCCTCATCCTGGCCGCCTGTGTCCTCGTCGTGCTCCAGCCCCGGCTCAGCCGCTGGTCGAAGGAGCGCCAGGCCACGGCGACGCGCACCGACGGCGGCGTGCCCATGTGGCTCGGGGTGCTGGGGACGGGCGTCTACGGCGGCTATTTCGGCGCCGCGCAGGGCGTGCTGCTCATGGGCATGTTCGGCAGCTTCCTCCACGACGACCTCCAGCGCCTCAACGGGGCGAAGAACGTCCTGGCCTCGATCGTGAACGGGGTCGCGGCGGTCGTCTTCATCGCCGTCGCCGACGTCGACTGGGTGGCGGCCGCGGTGATCGCCGTCGGCTCCACGCTGGGCGGTCTGACCGGCGCGAAGTTCGGCCGCAGGCTGCCCCCTGCGGTCCTTCGCGCGGTGATCGTCGTGGTCGGCGTCACCGCCTCGACCATCTTGCTCGTACGGGGCTGAGCCTGCGGGCCGTCAGCGCTTGAGGAACGCGATCCGGGCCCGCTTCTCCGGGAGGAACACCTCCGGCAGGTCGATCTCCGGGAGCACGATCTCGGGGCCGAGTTCGAAGCCCGCGCGCTCCAGGAGCGCGACGGCCTTCGTGTTGCGCGCGTCGGGCTCGACCACGATCCGCCGCTTGCCGTGCCCTTCGAGCGCGTACGCGACGAGGACGGTCATGAGCGCTCCGGTGAAGCCGCTGACGGTTCCGCCGGTGGCCGGGGCGATCAGGAAGTGCACGCCGATGTCGCCGTCCTCGACCTCGTAGCACTCGCTGACCCGGTCGGCCTCGGGCTCGTACGTCTGGAAGAGCGCGACGGGTTCGCCGTTGAGGCGGACGAGGTGGGCGTGGTGCGTGGTGAGCGAGTCGAGGTGTTCGTACGTCTCGCGCACCTGCTCGCGGCCCGCGCCCTCCATGCCCCAGAACCGGGCGCGTTCCTCGCGCACCCAGCCGTGGATCACGTCGAGGTCGGCGGCGGGGTCGACCGGGCCGACGCGGACGGTGCCGAACCCTTCGACGGTCTGCTCGTACACGGCGCTCTCGCGCATGGGGGTCTCCTTGGTGAGGCGGTTCCAGTCGGTGATCACGGGGACCAGGCCGCCCCGCAGCCACAGGGGAAGCTGGTCGCGGCGGTGCGGGGAGCCGGGGATTCCGGAGGCGCCGAGCGGAACGACCCACAGGCTGTTCGCACGGTCGGCGACGTCCCACACGTAGCGGGCGGCCGGGCCGCGGGCGCTGAGGTCGGTGACGCCGGGGACGCTCGACGTGGACAGGACGCAGTCGTGGTCGCCGGGCAGGCCCGGAACGACCTCATCGCCGTCGGGGAGTGCCCGCCAGGCGGCGAGCCGGTGCCGGTCGCCCCAGGTCTCCCCGGTCGCCGTGGCCCCGGCGGCTTCCTCGACCGCCTCGCGGACGACCACCTCCCGGTCGGCATCCGGGAATTGATCGGTCGTCAGCAGATTCTCCAGCGCGTAAGCGATGCGCGGCGCGAGGGCCAGCCACGGCCGGAAGACCTCCGGGTACGCCTCCCCCATCCCCGTGAGCGGCGCGAACGCGGGATGCGCGGCCAGCTTCCGTACGACCGCCGCCCGGACCCGCGCGTACGCGGCGGCGTCCGCGCTGTCCGCGTCCATGTGCCGGTCCCAGGCGAGCAGCCGCTTCCTCAGCGCCTCGGCTTCGGGGCCGAGGCCGTCGAGGCGGGCGACGAGGTCGAGCAGCGGGCCGGCGGAGGCGAGGCGGGTGTCGGTGTGGACGGCGGCCATGCCGGGCGCCGTCCACACCTCCTGCGCGTCGAGCAGTTCCCGTATGCGGTCCGCCCGGTGCGGCGGCGCGAACTCGATGCCGAGGGGCGCGGCGAGGCCCCGCTGGTTCGCCATGACCGCGACGGTGCCGACGGGCCCGCGGGGCAGCTCGCGCAGGCCGCGCCAGGCGTGCCGGGGCTCGTGGGCGGGGACGACGCGGAGCAGGTTCTCGGGGTCGCGCTCGGGCACGGCGCCCGCGACGCGGTGCAGGAGGCCGCCCTCGGTGTCGGCGGCCTGGACGACGTTGACGGGCTCGGCCCAGCGGTCGAAGGCCCGGTCCACGTCGGCGACGGTGCGGGCGCGGAGCAGGGCGGGCAGCGCGGCGAACCCCAGGTCCTCGCGTACGCGCGGTGGCTGGCGCAGCGCGATGCCCTCGCCCTCGTCGGGACCGCCGATGACGACCGTCCCGCGCTCGGTCTCGACGACCTCGACCTCCTGCGGGCGCGCGCCCGCCACCTCGAAGGTCTCCATGCTGCGGAACGCGGGCCGCCAGCCGTCGGGCCCGAGCGCCTCCACGCCGCCGTCCGGGAGCCGCCGCAGCCGCTCCCGGTACAGGTCCTGGTAGTCCGCCATCGCGTTGGTGATCGCCCAGGCGACGGTGCCGGTGTGGCCGAAGTGGCCGATGCCGGGCACGCCGGGGACGGCGAGGCCCACGACGTCGTACTCCGGGCAGGCGAGCCGTATCTGCTGGTAGACGCCCGGGTCCTCGATGTAACGGTGTGGGTCGCCCGCGATCAGAGGGCCGCCGGTAGCGGTGCGGTCGCCGGTGACGAGCCAGCCGTTGCTGCCGGAGGTGGCGGGGCCGTCCGTGGCGAAGAGGCCGACGGCTCCGGGCCCGATGCGGCGTACGACCTCGTCACGCCAGAGCTTGCCGGGGAAGCCGGTGAACAGGATGTGCGTGGAGAGCCAGATGCCGAGGGGCGTCCAGGGCTGCCAGCGGCCCGGTTCGAGGCCGGCGCGGGCGAACTCCGGTGCGGTGCCGCCGAGTTCCCGCAGTCCGGCGTCGACCCCGGCCACGTACGCGTCGAGCCAGCCGCGCGTCTCCTCGTCGAGCGCGCGGTAGCAGCGCCGGGCCGTGTCGTCGATACGGGCCTGCCGGGCGAACCGGTCCCAGCCGGCGGCCTCCTGGCCGAGGAAGGCGGCGGACGTGCCCTGTGAGCGGTGCCGCTCGACCTCGATCTGCCAGGCCCGGTCGGCGGCGGCGTTGCGCCCTTGGGCGTGGGCCAGTTCCCGCACGCTGTCGGCACGGAGGTGGGGTATGCCCCATTCGTCCCGGTAGACCTCGACGCTCACGCTTTCCCCGCCCCGCCTTCACCCGCCTTACAGATTAGGGCAGCCTAACCTAAGCCGGAAAGGGGTGCGCCCGGACCCACGCCGCGCGATCATCGACACATGGACGTCACTCTTCACCTCGCCCAGGAGCCGGACGCCGACGCACTCCTCGGCCGGAGCCCGCTGGCCGCGCTCGTCGGCATGCTGCTCGACCAGCAGGTCCCCATGGAGTGGGCGTTCGCGGGCCCGCACACGATCGCCCAGCGCCTGGGCGCGGACGATCTCGACGCGCACGAGATCGCCTCGTACGACCCCGAGACCTTCGCCGGGCTGCTGTCCACGAAGCCGGCCGTACACCGCTACCCCGGCTCCATGGCCAAGCGGATCCAGCAGCTGTGCCAGTACCTCGTCGAGCACTACGACGGGGACGCGAGCGCCGTCTGGGAAGGCGTCAAGGACGGCAGGGAACTGCTCAAGCGCCTCAATGACCTGCCCGGCTTCGGCACGCAGAAGGCCCAGATCTTCCTGGCCCTGCTCGGCAAGCAGCTCGGGGTACGCCCCAAGGGCTGGCGCGAGGCCGCGGGCGCGTACGGCGAGGCGAAGTCCTTCCGGTCGGTCGCGGACATCACGGGACCCGACTCGCTCACGAAGGTGCGGGCGCACAAGCAGGAGATGAAGGCGGCGGCGAAGGCGGCCAAGGCCACGGGGAGGTAGGACCCCGGACGCGTCAGCACACGTCGCGTCCCGTAGCCCATGAGGGCGGATCTGGTCTGCATTGATCGTCTCCGGGGCGCCACCGGGGGACATTGACGTCCATGAGCACGCACGCCTCCCCCGCGGGCGCGGGCCGCCGCACCGCGCGCCGGCCCGCGTTGACCCGGGCGCTGCTCATCCTCATCGCGCTCCTCGGCATGGCGTTCGCGTCCGCTGTCCCGTGCGCCGAGGCCGCGGCCGGGCACGCCGCGTCCTCCTCCACCCAACCCGGCGAGCTCCACCAGGACGCTCCCGACACCGCGCTCCGCCTGCCGACGGCGCACGCGACGCGTCTCCCCGCTGAACGCGCCACCCATGTGCCCCGCGCGCGCCCCTCCGCGCCATTCGCGCGCCCCCGTGCGCCCCGCGCCACCCTCAACTCCCTGAACGTCCTGCGCTGCGTCGTCCTGCGCTGCTGACAGCACGGCTCCGCCCTCCCGGCGGACCGAGCCTGCTCACCCCCCACACGCACGACAAGGACGACACGCTCATGCCCATCGACCCTTACGCGGTCCTGCGCGCCCTCCTGCTCGCCGAAGCGGCGCGCGACGGACGCGCCGTACTCCCCGCGCGCGAGACCCCGGACCCCGAGCAACCGACCGACGACACGGACCAGGACACGGACCCCCAGGACCGCGCCTGATATCTCACGGCGATGGTCCCGGCCCCGCACCCGCGGGACCGGGACCATCGCCGAGGCGTAAGGCCTTACCTTCGCCGCGTCCCGAAGAGCGACCGCGAGATCTCCCGCCCCAGCTGCGTGCCGACCGACCGGGCAAGCGACTTGAAGATCCCGCTGCCCACCACCTGTTCCACGACCGACGCGTCCTCCTTGGACTTCCCGCGCCCCCCGGAGCCCCGCGCCGCCGCCTTCTCGGCCTTCGCCGCCTTCGCCGCCTGCGCCTCGGCGTCCTTGCGCGCCTGCGTCTCGGCCTCCTGGGCCGTCAGCTTCTCGTACGCGGACTCACGGTCGACGGCGTTCGCGTAGCGCGGGTACAGGGCCGACTCCTTCACGGCCCGGTCGAGCGCGGCCGCGTCGATGGGCCCCATCAGCGACTCGGGCGCCCGCAGCCGGGTCGCGGCGACCGGCGTCGGCGCGCCCTTCTCGCTCAGCACGGTGACCACGGCCTCGCCCGTACCGAGCGAGGTCAGCAACTCCTCCAGGTCGTACGCGGAGTGGGGGAACGTCCTGACCGTCGACTTCAGCGCCTTCTGGTCGTCGGGCGTGAAGGCGCGCAGCGCGTGCTGGACGCGGTTGCCGAGCTGGGCGAGGACGTCGGACGGCACGTCCTTCGGCGTCTGCGTCACGAAGAACACGCCCACGCCCTTGGACCGGATCAGCCGCACGGTCTGCGTGATCGCCTCCAGGAACGCCTTGGACGCGCCACTGAAGAGCAGATGCGCCTCGTCGAAGAAGAAGACCAGCTTCGGCTTCTCCACATCGCCGACCTCGGGAAGGTCCTGGAAGAGATCCGCGAGCAACCACATCAGGAACGTCGAGAAAAGGTGCGGCTTGTCCTGCACGGCGGGCAGTTCGAGTACGGAGACCAGGCCGCGGCCGTCCGGGGCCGTGCGCAGCAGCTCGCTGCTGTCGAACTCGGGCTCGCCGAAGAAGTCGCCCATGCCCTGCTGCTCGAACGCGGTCAGCGCGCGCAGGATCACCCCTGCCGTCGTGGTGGAGAGCCCGCCGATGGTCTTCAGCTCCTGCTTGCCCTCGTCGGAGGTGAGGAACGTGACGACCGCGCGCAGGTCCTTGAGGTCGACGAGTTCGAGGCCCTTCTGGTCCGCGTAGTGGAAGATCAGGCCGAGCGACTGCTCCTGCGTCTGGTTGAGCTGGAGGCACTTGGAGAGCAGGACCGGGCCGAAGCCGGTGATGGTGGCCCGCAGGGGGATGCCGGGGCCGATGCCGCCGAGCGCGTAGAACTCACTCGGACAGCCGGTCGCCCGCCACTCCTGACCGACCTCGGCCGACCGCTGCGTCACCCTCTCGCCCGGCTCACCCGGGGCCGAGATGCCGGAGACGTCGCCCTTGATGTCGGCGAGGAAGACGGGGACGCCCTGCGCGGCCAGCTGCTCGGCGATGAGCTGGAGCGTCTTGGTCTTGCCGGTGCCGGTGGCGCCCGCGACGAGGCCGTGCCGGTTGAGCATCCCCAGCGGAATCCGGATCTGCGCGTCCGGCAGGCACTGCCCGTCCCACACGAGCGCGCCGAGATCGAGCGCGGGCCCGGTGAAGGCGTACCCGGAGGCGATCTCCAGGGCGGGGGCGGGGAGGGCGGCGGCGGTCGTGACGGTTTCGGGGGCGGTGGTTCCGGGCGTCAACTCGGCGCCCGCGTCTACCCCTGAAGAAGGCTCCGCATTCGCCGGCGCAGCCGGGATCGGCTCGCTGTCACTCATTTCTGGCCCCTGTCCCCGGATTGAGTGTTCCCGGTTTGCCCCTGTTTAGGACGTCATTTCCCAGACTCGCACTCCGTCTCCATGGCTGCGCCCGGAGAGCCGGGCCCGGTAGGCTTTCCGTGTGATCTTCAAGCGCATCGGAAACGGCCGGCCGTACCCCGACCACGGCCGGGAAAGCACCCGGCAGTGGGCGGACGTCGCGCCGCGCCCGGTCCGCCTCGATCAGCTCGTGACGACCAAGGGCCAGCTCGACCTCGAGACGCTCCTCGCCGAGGACTCGACGTTCTACGGCGACCTCTTCGCGCATGTCGTGAAGTGGCAGGGCGATCTCTACCTCGAGGACGGTCTGCACCGCGCCGTGCGCGCCGCGCTCCAGCAGCGCCAGGTGCTGCACGCCCGCGTCCTGGAGCTGGGCTGAGCGGCGGGCCATGGGCCCGCGTTGACCCTTTCGGGTAGTACCTGGCGCGGGCCAATGATCATTTAGTAGGAATCACCGCCGGGGCGCACTACGCTGCGCCCATGAGCATGCTCACTCCCCCCGGCATGGGCGGCAAGTACCGCATCACGGGAGACAAATATCCGCGTATGCGCCGGAGCCGCGGGCGCAGCAGGATCGTGCTCGCCGTCGTCGCCTCCGTCGTGGCGGTCGGCCTGATCGGCTGGGGCACTCTGCAGCTGATCGACGTCTTCACCGGCGGCGGTGACAAGGCCTCGGCCGCGGGAGCCACCGGCGACTGCCGGACGAAGACCTCCGCATCGTCCTCCGCGAGTCAGAAGCTCCTGCCGAAGCCCGGCCAGGTCACGGTCAACGTCTTCAACGCCACGCCCCGCAGCGGCCTCGCCAAACAGACGGCGGACGAGCTGAAGAAACGTGGCTTCGCCATCGGCGACGTGGGCAACGCGACGAAGGCGTACGACAAGAAGGTCAAGGGCCCCGGGCTGCTGCTCGGCGCCAAGGGCGCCACCGATGCCGCGCTGCCGGTCCTCGGCACACAGCTCTCCGGCGCCGAGCTGAAGACCGACACCCGCGCCAAGCCGGCCGAGGTCGACCTGATCATCGGCACCGCGTTCAAGCAGCTCACGACGAAGGCGGACGCCGACAAGGCCCTGGCCGCGCTGGCCAAGCCCTCACCGACGCCCGCCACGTCGAAGAAGCACTGCTGAACTGCTGAACCGAACGACCGAGATCCCGAGAGGGGTCCCGTACGGGGTGGCTACTCGGCCGCCCCGTACATCCGGTCGCCCGCGTCGCCGAGGCCCGGGACGATGTACCCGTTCTCGTTGAGCCGCTCGTCGACCGAGGCCGTCACGACCGTCACCGGCGTGCCGGCGAGATCGCGCTCCATGATCTCCACGCCCTCGGGGGCGGCAAGCAGCACCACGGCCGTCACGTCGTCCGCGCCGCGCTTGATCAGCTCCTGGATCGCCGCGACGAGCGTGCCGCCGGTGGCCAGCATCGGGTCGAGGACGTAGACCTGGCGCCCGGACAGGTCGTCCGGCATGCGCGTCGCGTACGTGGACGCCTGGAGCGTCTCCTCGTCGCGCACCATGCCGAGGAAGCCCACCTCGGCGGTCGGCAGCAGCCGCACCATGCCGTCGAGCATGCCGAGACCGGCCCGCAGGATCGGCACGACCAGGGGCCGCGGGTAGGAGAGCTTCACGCCGGTCGTGCCCGAGACCGGGGTCTCGATGTCGACCTGCTCGGTACGCACGTCCCTGGTGGCCTCGTACGCGAGCAGGGTGACCAGCTCGTCGGCGAGGCGCCGGAAGGTCGGGGAGTCGGTGCGCTTGTCGCGCAGCGTGGTGAGTTTGTGCGCCACCAGCGGGTGGTCGACGACGTGGATCCGCATGTCCTCAACAGTAACCGGGTCCGGGCCGCCCCCGTGCTGGCATCAAACCCGCCATCGGAGGGAACGTGGAAATGGCGGACTGGGGTGGTGTGCCTATGCCGGATCAGGGACAGCACGACCGGGGAAAGGACCCGGAGCCGGAGGGGACCGAGGACGAGCGCCTGCGGCGCCGCGCCCAGTTCCTGCGGGAACTCCGGGAGGCGCGCGAGCTGCGCG
This sequence comes from Streptomyces sp. NPDC055140, assembly GCF_053607285.1. Classification (NCBI taxonomy): domain Bacteria; kingdom Bacillati; phylum Actinomycetota; class Actinomycetes; order Kitasatosporales; family Streptomycetaceae; genus Streptomyces; species Streptomyces sp. NPDC055140. Next base: position 82,699 of record NZ_JBSGTG010000005.1, read on the forward strand.
AGCGGGTCCGCCCACGCCGTGCCAGGGCGGCACGAATGCGGCAGCAGATGCGCATGCGCACGTTCCGCTGGTGACGCCACATGAACACAGCGGGCGGAAGACCTCTCCTGAAGCGATGGTTTCTGCCACGATTCCGATTGGGCGGGGCTCGGAACTGCACACCCCGCCTTCCCGAGTCCGCCGGGGGGAAGTCCAACCGGCACACCTGAGACCAGTGGGAGAGTCACGGTGTACTTCGCCGCACTGCTCGCGCGCACCGAAGACGGGTGGGAAGCGAGCGATACAGAGCTCGACGACGTGGAGGCCCTGTCGGACCTGACCGACCTGGCCCGTGAAGCCTCGGCCGGCGCCGAGGACGACACAGTGCTCGTCTTCATCGAACAGGAGGACGCCTGGTTCGGCGTCGTCCGTGTGGACGGCGAGGAGGACCCTCGTATCTACGTCTCCGACGCGGCCGCGGCCGCCCGGAGTTCGTACGGCGAGATCCTGCTCACCGACGAACTGCTCGGAAAGGATCCCGACCAGGACGAGCTGGACGCCCTGGATCTCGACGGGACCGAGGACGGCGAGCCCGTCCCGGCCGACGAGGACGGGGACGGGGACGACGACGCGGCGGGCGCCACCGCCGAGGCCGTGCCCCCGGGTCCGATCGGGGACCGGCTGATCCTCGCCGACCTCGGAGTCTCCGAGAAGGAGCTCCTCGCCCTCGACACCAATGACGCCCTCAGCGAGATCGCCGAGGTCCTGGGAGCGGCGGAGGTCCTCGAAACGGTCCGATAGGTTCCACCTGCCCATCATTTGTCCATTTCTCCACGACGATGCCGGTGTCGGCCGCGGTCGGCTACATTCCGCCCGTGAGCACCGCACAACAGGCACCGGACCCCGTACGCGACCCCTGGCGGCAGGCCATGCGCCTCGCCGTCCGGGAGGCGCGGCTCGCCGCCGCGGGCGGTGACGTGCCCGTGGGGGCCGTCGTGCTCGCCCCGGACGGCACGACCGTGCTCGCCTCGGGGCACAACGAGCGCGAGGCGACCGGGGACCCGACCGCGCACGCGGAGGTGCTCGCGATCCGGCGGGCGGCCGCGGCGCTCGGGGAGTGGCGGCTCACGGGGTGCACGCTCGTCGTGACCCTGGAGCCGTGCACGATGTGCGCGGGCGCCCTCGTGCAGTCCCGGGTCGACCGGGTCGTCTACGGGGCGCGCGACGAGAAGGCCGGGGCTGCCGGGTCCCTGTGGGACGTCGTCCGCGACCGGCGCCTCAACCACCGCCCCGAAGTGATCGAGGGCGTCCTCGCGGACGAGTGCGCGCAGCAGCTCACGTCCTTCTTCCGGGACCGCTAGCCGGGACGCCAAAACGCCTCGCGGGCGGGCCTGTGACGGGCCTCCCGGATACGGATTTCAGACCACGACCCAACTTGGGCTAGGATCTCTCTCGGTAGCGTGTCCGAGCGGCCGAAGGAGCTCGCCTCGAAAGCGAGTGTGGGGAAACTCACCGAGGGTTCAAATCCCTCCGCTACCGCTGACAACGCCCCTCTTTCCCGGGTCACCGGAGAAGAGGGGCGTTCTGCATGTCCGGTCATGTCCAGCCGCACGCAGACCGATCGGGCAAAACGCCCCGCCCGCCGGGCCGTTGACGGGAAAAACCGGATAACCGGCTGAACAGACGTCCGGGTTACACTCACGCCCGGCAACAGGGGTCACACGGGACACGGGCACGGGGAGGTCAGAACGTGGTGCAGACGAAAAAAATAGGTCTCTTCGTCGTCGTCGTGTTCGCCCTCTACGTGATCATCACAGACCCGGCCAAGGCCGCGGACTACGTCCAGATAGGCTTCGAGGGCGTCTCGACCGCTGCTCAGAGCATCGGCGACTTCATGACCTGGGTCGTCAACGGCGGCGGGAACTGAGCGACCTCGTAAGCGTCTGCAAGGAGTGCCCGTGATCCGCCATCTGGTCCTCTTCAAGCTCAACGAGGGCGTCGAGCGCGACGAGCCTCGCGTCGTCGAGGGCGTCAAGGCCTTCCGCGCACTCGGCGGACAGATCCCGGAGCTGACGTTCTGGGAGTGCGACTGGAACATCACCGACCGCCCCATCGCGTACGACTTCGCCATCAACTCGGCGGTCGAGGACACCGATGCGCTCAAACGGTACATCGAGCACCCGGCGCACCAGGCGGGCGTCGCGCAGTGGCGCGAGTTCGCCACGTGGGTGATCGCGGACTACGAGTTCTGAGCGAATCGCACGGCAAAGCGGCCCTTCACCGGAACGGTGAAGGGCCTTTCTGTGTCGTATGCCCCAACTTGCCCTTCAACACGTGGTTATGCGGTGCTTGCACACAGTGCACCTGTCTTGTGATGCTATGACCGCTTTTGACGGATGAGTAGACGGACGAGCTGACGGAGACAGAGGTGGCGTTGACCGTGCCGGCCAGTACAACGCCTCAAGCACCGCCGGCGAAGAGCCGGGGCGCCGACACCCGTGCGCTCACGCAGGTCCTCTTCGCCCAGCTCAAAGACCTGCTGCCGGGGACTCCCGAGCACACCAGGGTGCGCGCCGCCCTCATCGAGGCCAACCTCCCGCTCGTGCGGTACGCGGCGGCCCGCTTCCGCAGCCGCAACGAGCCGATGGAGGACGTCGTCCAGGTCGGCACGATCGGGCTCATCAACGCGATCGACCGCTTCGACCCCGAGCGGGGCGTGCAGTTCCCGACGTTCGCGATGCCGACCGTCGTCGGTGAGATCAAGCGCTACTTCCGCGACAACGTGCGCACGGTCCACGTGCCGCGCCGGCTCCATGAGTTGTGGGTGCAGGTGACCGGCGCGACCGAGGACCTCACCACGGCGTTCGGGCGCACCCCCACCACCGCCGAGATCGCCGAGCGCCTGCGCATCGCCGAGGACGAGGTCCTGGCGTGCATCGAGGCCGGGCGCTCGTACCACGCGACCTCGCTGGAGGCGGCCCAGGAGGGCGATGGGATGCCCGGCCTGCTCGACCGGCTCGGCTACGAGGACCCGGAGCTCGACGGCGTCGAACACCGCGATCTCGTACGGCACCTGCTCGTTCAGCTGCCCGAGCGTGAGCAGCGGATCCTGCTGCTGCGCTATTACAGCAATCTGACGCAGTCACAGATCAGCGCGGAATTGGGCGTTTCCCAGATGCATGTATCAAGACTGCTGGCCAGAAGCTTCGCGCGGCTCAGGTCCGCAAACAGGATCGAAGCGTAACCGGAACGGGTGGAGTGCCTTTTCCGGCACTTCCCCGCCGAAATACGTCAGTTCCCCGCCACACCCCCCTTTTCCTGCACAGATTCACCCCATCCATGTCGACATGTCACTACAGCGTGTTGCCGACATGTGACATTCTGCTGGAACCGCGTTTGCCGCAGCCCCGCCTCCGGTATTCAGGTGGAGGCTGCGTTCCTTCCAGACGGGAGCGCCCGCCGCGACCGTCCGCGACCTCAAGGGGGTGGCATGTCCGCAGACCAGGGCAGCTCGAAGGTGCTCACGCTCAGCAAGAGCGCATCCGCGCCCGACGTGCTTCACAACTCGCCTGTATCCAGGGCTTCCGAAGCCATCGACACCCGCACCCTGTCCCGCTCCCTCTTCCTGCGGCTCGCCGCACTCGACGAGAACAGCCCCGAGCGTGCCTACGTGCGGGACACCCTCATCGAGCTGAACCTCCCGCTGGTCCGGTACGCGGCGGCGCGCTTCCGCAGCCGTAACGAGCCGATGGAGGACATCGTCCAGGTCGGCACGATCGGCCTGATCAAGGCGATCGACCGCTTCGACTGCGAACGCGGCGTGGAATTCCCGACGTTCGCGATGCCGACCGTCGTCGGCGAGATCAAGCGCTTCTTCCGCGACACGTCCTGGTCGGTGCGGGTGCCGCGCCGGCTTCAGGAGCTGCGGCTCGCGCTGACCAAGGCGAGCGACGAGCTGGCCCAGAAGCTGGACCGCTCGCCGACCGTGCCCGAGCTGGCCGCGGTGCTCGGCGTCTCCGAGGACGACGTGGTCGACGGACTCGCGGTGGGCAACGCCTACACCGCCTCCTCCCTCGACTCCCCGGCGCCCGAGGACGACGGCGGCGAGGGCTCGCTCGCGGACCGCCTCGGCTACGAGGACACGGCTCTGGAGGGCGTGGAGTACCGCGAGTCGCTCAAGCCGCTGCTCGCCAAGCTTCCGCCGCGCGAGCGCCGCATCATCATGCTGCGCTTCTTCGCGAACATGACGCAGTCGCAGATCGGCGAGGAGGTCGGCATCTCGCAGATGCACGTGTCGCGCCTGCTCACGCGGACCCTGTCGCAGCTCAGGGAAGGGCTGATCGCCGACTGAGGCACCACGCGCGGCGCCGGTGTCGTTGACAGGGTTCCGAATTGACGGACCGTCAGACAAACTGGCGCGATGCGACGAGGATCGATACGCGGCCGCCGAGGCGCCCTGACGGGCGCGACGGCGGCCGTGGTCTGCCTGGGCGGTCTCCTTGCGGCGTGCGGGAGTTCCGGCGGCGGGGACGGTTATGTGGCGGTCGGCGCGGCCGGCGCCACACCCGACAGGACGCCGGGCCGTACGGTGGCGCCGACCGGTGACGTGGAGCTGGTGCCGCTGGACGGGGCCGCCTCGGATCCGCCGGGCCCGTCGGAGTCCGGGACAGGGTCGGGCAGCGGCGCAGGCAGTGGTGGTGGCGACAAGTCCCCTGGTGACGGCGGCAGTTCAGGGGATGCGGGCGCCGGGGCGGGAGCAGAAGCGCGTACGGGCAGCAGCTCCGGGACACCCGACACATCAGGACCCGACGGGTCCGGGCAGCCGTCCACCGGCGCGGGCGGGTCCGGCGGCGGTGGCTCCGGCGGCGGGGCCACGACCACACCGTCCGCCCCCGGCACCGGCGCTCCGAGCGGGCCCGCCGCCCTGAAGGTCGGGGACCCGGAGCGCAAGGCCGCGGACAAGCGGTGGTGCGAGGACGTGACCCTGAACATGGTCAACACCGGTGGCGCCGCGGTGCGTTCGGGCACGGTGACGTTCGGGACGCACATCATCGGCGCCCTCGGGATCGACTGGGCGACCGTCGAGTCCACCCAGGACCTCCCCGTGCCGATCGACGCGGGGAAGCGGAAGAAGAAGACCTGGACGGTGTGTGTCGACGCCTGGCGGGTGCCGCTCGGCATGCACGTGGAGACGCGGGACGTCTCCGTCAAATGGAAGTGAGCGACTCTCCGGTAAAGGGAAGTGGGCGGCTCTCCGGCGAGAGCCGCAGCTATCTACTTGAGGGCCAGCCAGGCCACGCCGGCCACGATGACGACGGCGAGCACGATGCCGACGATCAGTCCGGCGCCGGGTCCCGACTTCGCCGGGGCGGCCTGCTGGCGCGACTGCGAGGCCGGTTCGTCGACGAAGGCGCGGAACATCTGGGTGCTCCCCGCGGGGTCGTAGTTGCCTTCGGGGGCCGGGCCCTGGGGGTTGTGTGCCATGGGGAAGGACCCTAGCGAATACGTGCGGGCGACGCCACACCCATGCTGAGCTGCGGCTTTACATGTGCAACCCCTCCCCTTTACCGGGTTTTTAGGCTTGTACACCCCTTTTCGTTTGCCTGCGGCAACCAACTGTCTCTATGGTTGCCCTAAGCAACGAACGTAGGAGGTGCCGTGGCCGAGCAGAGTCAGTACGAAGAGCTCGCCCGACAGTTCAGTGCCTTCGGTGCCGTCAAACGAGACCTCCAGCGGTCCCTGCCGCACGACTGTCCGGCCGGTTCGGCCGCGGTTCTCATGCTCCTCGGCCGGTACGGCGAGATGCGGATGAGCCGCCTGGCGGAACTGCTCGCCGTAGACATGTCCGTGACCAGCCGCCACGTGGCGCACGTCGCCGAACGCGGCTGGATCGACCGGTCGCCCGACCCCGCGGACAAGCGCTCCCGCATCCTCAGCCTCACCGAACAGGGTGTGAAGCAGATCGAACTGCTCTCCGAGCGGTCGACCGAACTGCTCGCCTACCGGTTGAGCGACTGGTCCGACGACGAAGTCGGGCAGCTGATCGCGATGATGAGCCGGCTCCGCGACAGCTTCGGCGACTGTCGATACACACCGCGACTCGCGCAGGCACTTCCGGATGCCACCGAAGAGACCACCCGTACACCCGCTTAAGTAAAGGAACCCCATGGCAACAACCACACCGGCAGGTGTGCGGGGCAGCCACGCCAAGCATGGAGGCGCAGCCCCCGGCAGCGGCGCTCCGATGACACACAAGCAGATCATGGAGGCGCTGTCCGGGCTGCTGCTCGGCATGTTCGTCGCGATCCTGTCGTCGACGATCGTCACCAACGCGCTTCCCGAGATCGTCGGCGACCTGGGCGGCGGCCAGTCCGCCTACACCTGGGTCGTCACCGCCTCGCTGCTCGCGATGACCGCGACGACGCCCCTGTGGGGCAAGCTCGCCGACATCTTCAGCAAGAAGGCGCTCGTACAGATAGCCCTGATCATCTACGTGGGCGGCTCGGTCGTGGCCGGTCTCTCGCAGAGCCCGACCATGCTGATCGCCTGCCGCGTGGTGCAGGGCATCGGCGTCGGCGGTCTGTCCGCCCTCGCGCAGATCGTCATGGCCGCGATGATCTCCCCGCGTGAGCGGGGCCGTTACTCCGGCTACCTCGGTGCGACCTTCGCCGTCGCCACCGTCGGCGGCCCGCTGCTCGGCGGTGTCATCACCGACACCTCGTGGCTCGGCTGGCGCTGGTGCTTCTACGTCGGTGTGCCGTTCGCGATCATCGCGCTCATCGTCCTGCAGAAGACGCTGAAGCTCCCCACGGTCAAGCGGGAGAACGTGAAGGTCGACTGGGCCGGTGCCTTCTTCATCACCGCCGCGGTCTGCACCCTGCTCCTGTGGGTGACCTTCGCCGACGACAAGTACGACTGGCTCTCCTGGCAGACCGGCGCGATGGTGGGCGGCGCCGTCGTCCTCGCGCTGGTCTTCATCTTCGTGGAGACCAAGGCCGCGGAGCCGATCATCCCGCTGCGGCTCTTCCGTAACCGCACCATCACGCTCGCCTCGATCGCCTCGCTCTTCGTGGGTGTCGCGATGTTCACGGGCACCGTGTTCTTCTCGCAGTACTTCCAGCTGGCGCGCGGCAAGTCGCCGACGATGTCCGGTGTCATGACGATCCCGATGATCGGCGGCCTGTTCATCTCGTCGACCGTCGCGGGCCAGATCATCACCAAGACCGGCAAGTGGAAGGCGTGGCTGGTCTCCGGCGGCGTGCTCATCACGGCGGGCCTCGGACTGCTCGGCACGATCCGCTACGACACCCCGTACTGGCACGTCGCGATCTTCATGGCGCTCATGGGTCTCGGCATCGGCATGATGATGCAGAACCTCGTGCTCTGCACCCAGAACCAGGTCGCTCCGGAGGACATCGGTTCGGCCAGCTCCACGGTCACCTTCTTCCGCTCCCTCGGTGGTGCGATGGGTGTCTCGGCGCTCGGTTCGATCATGGCCACGCGCATCACGCACTACGTCAAGGACGGCCTCGCCGACCTCGGCCCCAAGGGCGCTGCCCTGGGCCACGGCGGCACCGGCGGCGGCGCCATCCCGGACCTGGACAAGCTCCCCGCGCCGCTGCGCACGATCATGGAGAGCTCGTACGGGCACGGCATCGCGGACGTGTTCCTGATCGCCGCTCCGATCGCGCTGCTCGCGCTCATCGCCACGCTGTTCATCAAGGAGATTCCGCTGCGTACGTCGAACTCCCAGACTGTTCCGGCCGCCGAGGCCGAGGCTGACGTGCCTGCGGTCGCGGGTGCCGGCGCTCCCCAGGCGGAGGAGCTGGTTCCGGCCATGGCCGCCGCGGTCTCCGAGCCCACCTCGGACGGCGCGACCCAGCGCCTCCAGGCGGTCGCCACGACGGCGGGCAGCGTCCCTGCAACGGCGTCCACCGGTGGCGGAACCCCGGTCCGCGGGTTCGTCCGCGGCTCCGAGAGCGCCCCGGTCCCGCGGGCCGCGGTCACGCTGATCTCGCTCGGCGGACGCCAGCTGGGCCGCGCGGTCTCCCAGGGCGACGGCGCCTACGGCCTCGACGCCCCCGGCGCGGGTTCGTACGTCCTGATCGCCTCGGCCGACGGCTACCAGCCGCAGGCCTCCACGGTCGTCGTCGGTGAGGAGCCGGTCGCGTACGACATCCTGCTCAGCGGCACCAGCGGCCTGAGCGGCGTCGTGAAGTCCGTGGACAGCAAGCTGCCGGTTCCCGGCGCCATGGTCATCGTGACCGACGTCCGCGGTGACGTCCTCGCCACCGGACTCTCCGGCGAGCAGGGCGAGTTCACCTTCGCCGAGCTGGTCCCGGGTGCGGTGACCGTGGCGGTCACCGCGGCAGGTCACCGTCCGCTCGCGCTGCCCGTCGAGGTCGGCGGCACCGGGGTCACCCGGGTCGAGATCGGGCTGCACTCCGGTGCGCAGGTCGCCGGTGTGGTCCAGGCCTCGGGCGGTCCGCTGAACGACGCGCGGGTGACGCTCGTCGACGCGGCGGGCAACGTGGTCGCCACGGCGACGACCGGTCACGACGGCGCGTACGCCTTCACCGACCTGGACAGCGGCGAGTACACGGTCATCGCGACCGGCTACCCGCCGGTGGCCACCGGTCTGACGGTCAACGGCGGCGGCGCCGAGGGCCACGACATCACGCTCGCCCACCCCGGCGAGTGACGACCCCGGGCAGGGGCGCGCTTCGAGCGGAGACGCGCCCCCGCCCGGTAGTGGGAAAAGGACCCCGGAACCGGTGGCGGCACTACGGCAGGGGACGGCCGGCCGCCACCGGACCGGGGTCCGGCCCGTTTACGGGCCATCGACCAAGGGGCCTCAGCCATCAATTGAGGGCCCCAGCGGCGGGCGACCACGTCCGCGAGAGCGGCGCCGGTATTCGGCGCAAGGGAGAAGCATGGGACTGAGCGCGCGGATCCGTACCAGGGACGGATGGGCTCTGCCGCACGCCGTCGTGACGGTGACCGACATGACGGGTGCGCAGGTGCTGCGGGCCGAGGCCGACGACGAGGGGGCCGTGCACGACGCGGTGACCCTGACCCCGGGGCCGTACGTGGTGATCGTGACGGCCGTCGGTTACGCGCCGACGGCGTCCACGGCGATGGTGACGGCGAGCGGCCGTGCCGACGTCGGCACGGTGGTCCTCGCCCGGCAGGGCGGCGCGGAACTGCCGCCGCCCGGACCGTGGACGATCGACCCGGTGCACTCCTCGGTGGGCGCGGTCGCACAGCACCTCGGCATCTCGAGCGTGCACGGCCGGTTCACGGAGTTCGGCGGCCGGATCGAGATCGCCCAGGACGTGGAGAAGTCGCGGGTGGAGGCGGTCATCAAGGCGTCCTCCATCGACACGGGCAACGGCATGCGGGACGGGCACCTGAAGACGCCCGACTTCCTGGACGTCGAGACGTTTCCGGAGATCACGTTCCGCTCGACCGGCCTGGAGCCGGCCGGGTCCGACCGCTGGACGGTGCACGGCGAGCTGACGCTGCACGGCGTCGTACGGCCCGTGGACCTGGACCTCAGCTACCTCGGCACGGGCGCGGACCCGTGGGGCGGCACCCGGGCGGCGTTCCGGGCGACGACCGCGCTGAAGCGCGAGGACTTCGCGATGAACTACAACCAGGTCGTCCAGGCGGGCATCTCCGCGATCGGCACGACGCTGAAGGTGGAGCTCGACATCCAGGCCGTGCAGGGGGACGCGCTGCCGCAGGTGTGAGCGGGGTTCGAGCACGGGCGCCGCTGACCGTCGTAGGGTGCTGGACATGGCACCCAGCATCGCGACCAACACCCGTGTCTCCCTGGACGAGTTGCTCGACTTCGTCCGTCCGCGCCACCGCGCGCTCCTACTGACGGCCCGCGCCGACGGAACCCCGCAGGCCTCCCCCCTGACCTGCGGGGTCGACGACTCCGGGCGGATCGTCGTCTCCACCTATCCCGAACGCGCCAAGACCCGTAACGCCAAGCGGAATCCGCGGGTGAGCGTGGTCGTCCTGAGCGACGACTGGAACGGCCCGTGGGTGCAGATCGACGGCACCGCGGAGGTCATCGACTCTCCCGAGTCGGTCGAGCCGCTGGTCGAGTACTTCCGCAACATCTCGGGCGAACACCCGGACTGGGACGAGTATCGCGCGGCGATGCTCAAGCAGGGCAAGTCCATCATCCGGATCACGCCCGAGCGGTGGGGACCCGTGGCGACCGGCGGGTTCCCGGCGCACTTGGCCTGAGCGCTCGGCCTGACACATGCTCTAGCGCGGCGGCTGCTGCTGGGCCGTGACCATCGTGTCGATGCCGGCCACCAGCAGGTCGAGCGCCACCTGGAAGTCGGCCTCGCGGATGTCCTCCACCTTGTGGCCCTCGGTGCCCGCCATCAGCGCCCGCGCGTTCTCGTAGTCCTCGGCCATCTCCGGGGCCAGTTCGCCGAAGGCGCCCATCGCGTGGTGGTAGTACTCGTCCTGGGTCATCCCGGCGTCCGCGCAGCGCTGTACGAAGTGGCCCTCGATGGTCCCGTACCCGTACACGAACTGGAAGACGGCGGCGATCGCGCCCCGCTGGCCCTGCAGGTTGAGGCCGGTGTCCTCGATGATGCGCTGCACCTGGCGCGAGAACGCCAGCGAGTGCGGGCCGATGTTGAGGAAGTGGCCCGTGAGCGGGGAGGTCCAGGGGTGGCGTACCAGGCTCGCGCGGTACACCCCGGCGAGCTGCCTCAGCGGGGTGTGCCAGTCGCCGCCCGGCGCCGCGGGTTCGGGCAGTTCCATCTCGCCGAAGACGCGGTCGAGGGCCAGCTCCAGGAGGTCGTCCTTGGTGTCGACGTACCAGTAGACGGACATCGCGGTCACACCGAGCTCGGCCGCGAGGCGCCGCATCGAGAACTTGGCGAGGCCCTCGGCATCGAGGAGTTTCACGGTGGCCGCGGTGATCCGCTCCCGGTCGAGCGTGCTGGGCGCCTCGCTCCTGCGGGTACGCGGCGTCTTGCCCTCCAGCCAGACGCTCGTCCGCGCCGGACGCTCCGCACGGTCGGCTGCCTTCGCCATGGCGCACCTTCCCAAAGTCCTCGTGCCGGCCCGGTTCCGGCAGCGGACCGGAATGGCCCGGTCCGCCACCACCGATGCTAAGTGCAGCTACGCCGCGGCCTTCACCGCTGAGTCTGCCCGCTCCGCCCTCCTGAGCAACGCCGCGGCGAGGAGGCCGCCCACGAGCACGGCGACCGCGCCGACCAGCTGGCTGGTCTCCAGGCCCGAGGAGAAGGCGTCGGCGATCCGCTCCCGCTCCGCCCCCGACTTCGCCGCGGCGAGCGCCGCCGGGAGCGAGGCCGCGGAGACGGATACGAGCGCGGCGAACCGGGAGTTCAGCACGGCGCCGAGGACGGCCACACCGAGACCGTTGCCGAACTCGGCGAGCGTGCCGTTGACCCCGGCACCGACGCCCGCCTTCTCCGGCGGGATCGCGCTCATGATGGCGTTCGCCATGGCGGGCATGGCGACGGAGATACCCGCGCCCATCACGACGAGGCCGAGCAGCATGCCCCCGTACGAGTCCCCGCCGAGCAGGGCGATCGCGGCGAGGCCGGCCGCGAGGCACGACATGCCGGTGGCGATGGTCGCGGGGGTGCCGAGCTTCGGCAGGATGCGCGCGCCGACGCCGGTGAGGTTGAGGACGACGACCGTCAGGGCCATGGGCGCCGTGCGCAGACCGGCCTCCAGTGCCCCGTAGCCGAGCACGAACTGGAGGTGCTGGGTGAGCAGGAAGAGCGAGCCGCCCATGCCGAAGGCGACCAGGATCGCGCCGGCGACGGCCCCGGTGAACTGCTGGTTGCGGAAGAAGTGCATGTCCAGCATCGGGTACGGGATCCGCAGCTCCCACACTACGAACGCGGCCAGGACCACGAGGCCGACCAGCGCGGAGAAGCCGACGTGCGCGGACGTCCAGCCGTGCTGCGGACCCGAGATGATCGCGTAGACCACGCCCGTCATACCGACCGTGGACAGGAGCGCGCCGACCAGGTCGGGCCGGTCGCCGAGCGGGTTCTTGGACTCGGGGACGAGCGCGAGGACCGCGATCAGGCCGATCACCGCGACCGGGATGTTGATCAGGAAGATCGCGCCCCACCAGAAGTGGTCGAGCATGACGCCGCCGATGAGCGGGCCCGCGGCGAAGCCGAGGGAGTTCACGGTGGCCCACAGGCCGATCGCCCTGACGCGCTCCGTGTCGTCGAAGATCTGCACGACGACGGCGAGCGTGGTGGTCATCAGAAGCGCGCCGCCGACACCCATGCCGGCGCGCGCGGCGATCAACTGCCCGGTGGACTGGGCGAGTCCGGCGACCAGCGATCCGGCGCCGAACAGGACGAGCCCGGCCGCGAGCATCTTCTTGCGCCCGTAGCGGTCGGCCGAGCTGCCCGCGGTGAGCAGGAGACCCGACTGGACCAGCGAGTACGCGTTGATCATCCACTGGATGTCGGAGGTCGAGGCGTCCAGCTCCCGGGTGAGGGAGGGGATCGCCACGTTCAGGACGGTGTTGTCGAGCAGCACGGTGAGCTGGGCGAGACAGATGACGCCGAGGATCAGCCAGCGCTGCGGATGGCCGCCGCCGGTGGCGGCCGTTGAGTTCTCGGCGGTCGTCGCCGTCATGTCCAGATTCCCCTATACGGTGTACGTCGAGTGGCGTCGTACACCGTATAGCCGACACCGTGCGGCGGCCAAGTCACTTTTCGGCGCCGGACACCCGCTAGCGTTCTCCCGCCTGAAACCTGACGAGTGAGGGGTCGGATGTCCAAGCACCGCCGCACACCGCAAGTTCTGCTCGCCGCCGGACTGTTGGGGGGACTCGCCGCCGCGCCGCAAGCGCAGGCCGCCGGGGGGCCACCGCCCGTCCCGCTGCGCATCGCCACGTACAACATCCACGCCGGTTCAGGCATGGACAACGTCTTCGATCTCGACCGCCAGGAGGCGGCGCTGCGCGCCCTGCACGCCGACGTCATCGGGCTCCAGGAGGTCGACGTCCACTGGGACGCGCGCAGCCAGAACCGGGATCTCGCCGAAGAGCTGGCGGACCGGCTCGGGATGCATGCGTCGTTCGCGCCGATCTACAGCCTCGACCCGGTCGAGGAGGGAGGGCCGCGCCGCGAGTACGGGGTCGCGATCCTGTCCCGGTATCCGGTCCGCGCCGCCGTCAACCACGAGATCACCCGCCTGTCGACGCAGGACCCGAACCCGGTCCCGGCGCCCGCCCCCGGCTTCGGGGAGGTCGAGCTGAAGGTGCGCGGGGTGCCGGTCCAGGTCTTCGTGACGCACCTCGACTACCGGCCCGACCCGTCGGTACGGGCCGCGCAGGTCGCCGACACCCGAAGGATCATGGCCGGGGAACGCACATCGCCCAAGGACCGCCAGATCCTGCTCGGCGACTTCAATGCGGAGCCGGGCGCCCCCGAACTCGCCCCGCTGTGGAAGGAGCTGACACCGGCCGACCCGGGGGCGTACACCTTCCCGGCCGCGGATCCGGTCAAGCGGATCGACTACGTCGCGGTGGGCGGGGGCGTCCGGGTACGCGACGCGGCGGTGGCCGAGACTCTCGCCTCGGACCACCGCCCGGTTGTCGCCGATCTCTCGCTGAACAGGAGTTAGGGCAGGCCTAGGACTTCGGCTGTGTCAGGTCGTAGAAGGTCGCGCTGCCCACGGTGACCTTCGTGTAGTTCTTCTCGACCCAGGACTGGATCTTGGAGGCGGAGCCGCTGCCGCCACCCATCCCGCCCATGCCGCCACCGATGAAGTAGTGGATCTTCCCGTCCTCGACGTAGCTCTTGAACTGGGCGAGTGTCGGGGACGGGTCACTTCCGTTGAAGCCGCCGATCGCCATGACGGGCTTGCCGGTGGAGAGCTGGTAGCTCGCCGCGTTCTGCGAGCCGATGGCCGCGGCGGCCCAGGTGTAGTCGTCCGCGTTCTTCTCGACGAGGGCCTTGGCCTTCCCGCTGACCTGGGCGCCGTTGAGGAGCCCGCCCATTCCACCGCCACCCGCGCCACCGCGTTCACCCATGGCCGCGCCGCCGGGCATGGTGCCGGTGCCACCGGGCATGGTGCCGGTGCCGCCCTGCTGCTTGCCGTTGCCTGTGCCCTGGTTCTGGCCCTGGCCGGGCATGCCGCCGGTCGGGGGCTGGCCCATGCCGCCACCCTGCTGGCCCTGCCCGCCCTGGCCGTTCTGCTGGCCCTGGCCGTTCTGCTGGCCCTGACCGTTCTGCTGGCCCTGACCGGGCGGCTGCATCCCGCCGCGCATGCCGCCTTCGCCGCCACCGGGGCCGCCGCCCCGGCCGCCCATCATGCTCGCCCCCGCAGGACCGGCCGTCACGATCGACCCGCTGTGCCCGGTGTCGAGCGTGCTGATGGTGTACGCGGTCGGCCCGGCCAGCGCGGCCACAAGGCCCACTCCGGCGGCGCCGAGCGCCAGTTGACGGTTCAGCCGCCCCGCGACGGCGATGCCGAGGCCCGCCGCGACGCCGCCGACGATGATCACCCAGCGCAGCCACGGCACATAGTCGGGCGTCCGGTTCAGCAGGACGTACGACCACACGGCCGTCACCGCCACCGTGACGCCGAGCGCGGCGGACGCCGTGAACCTGGCCCGCTCTTCCCACAGCACGCTCGCGCCCATGCCGACGAGCGCGGCGGCGTAGGGGGCGAGGGCCACCGTGTAGTACTGGTGGAAGATCCCCGCCATGAAGCTGAAGACGACCATGGTCATCACCAGCGAGCCGCCCCACGCGAGGAACGCGGCGCGTGCCGTGTCGGTGCGCCGCGCCTTCCAGGTGACGACGACACCGGCGACGAGCAGCAGCAGCGCGGCCGGCAGGAGCCAGGAGATCTGGCTGCCGATCTCGGAGTTGAACATCCGGTCGATGCCGGTCTCGCCCCACTGGCTGCCGCCGCCCATGCCGCCACCGCCGCCGCCGACGCTGCCGGTCTCCTCGCCGTTGATCCGGCCGAGCCCGTTGTAGCCGAAGGTCAGCTCAAGGAACGAGTTGTTCTGGGAGCCGCCGATGTACGGCCGCGAGGACGCGGGCCACAGCTCCACGACCGCGACCCACCAGCCGCCCGCGACGACCATCGCGAGCCCGGAGAGCAACAGCTGTCCGATCCGCTTGAGCGGCCTGCCCGGCGCGAACACCGCGTACAGGACGGCCAGCGGCGGGAGGATCAAGAACGCCTGGAGGGTCTTCGCGAGGAACGCGAGGCCGACGGCGACGCCCGCCCACACCAGCCACTTCGTCCGGCCGTTCTCCATGCCGCGCAGGACGCAGTAGACCGTGACGGTCATCAGGAGCGCCAGCAGGGCGTCCGGGTTGTTGAAGCGGAACATCAGGGCGGCGACGGGCGTGAGCGCGAACGCCACCACGGTGAGCAGCCCGGCCGCCGCGCTGAACCGGCGCCGCACGGCCGCGTACAGGACGCCCGCCGTCGCCACGCCCATCAGGACCTGCGGGACGAGGATCGCCCAGGAGCTGAGGCCGAAGATCCGCACCGAGAGCGCCATCGGCCACAGCGACGCCGGGGGCTTGTCGACGGTGATGGCGTTGGCCGAGTCGAGCGACCCGAAGAACATCGCCTTCCAGCTCTGGCTCCCGGCCTGCACGGCCGCGGAGTAGAAGGAGTTGGCGTAGCCGGAGGCGCTCAGGTTCCACAGGTAGGCGAGCGCCACGACGAGCAGCAGGCCGAGGAACGCGGGGCGCGCCCAGCGCGGGTCGTCGGACCGGCCGCGCCACACCCGGGTGAGCGCGGGCTGCTTCGGGCGGCCGTGGCCCTGGCCCTGAACGGCCGGTGCGGCCGGGGGCGGTGGCAGCGCGGGTGCGTCGGCGGGGAGGTGGGGCAGGGTCATCGTCCGGTCCTCAGTTCGTGGTCGTACGTAGGTCGGGAGGCGTCCGGCGCACCGGGTACGGGCAGCGACGCGACGGCGGGCGGCTCGGGGAACACCCAGGCGCGGAAGAGCAGGAAGCGCAGCACCGTCGCCGCGAGGTTGGCGGCGACGAGCACCGCGAGTTCCGTGGAGTGCGCCGGGTCCGCGGAAGCGGCGCCGAGCGCGGCGAGCGAGCCGCTGGTCAGGGCGAGCCCGATCGCGAACACGACGAGGCCCTGCGCCTGGTGGCGGACGGCCCGGTCGCGGCCGCGGACGCCGAAGGTGAGGCGCCGGTTGGCGGCCGTGTTGGCGACGGCCGACACGAGCAGGGCCAGCGCGTTGGCGACCTGCGACCCCGTGAACGTACGGAATCCGGAGTAGAGCAGCAGATAGACGAGGGTCGACAGGACGCCGACGACGCAGAAGCCGACCAGCTGGCGGGCCAGTCCCCGGGGCACGCCCGGCACCTGGCGGTCGCGCGGATCGTCGCCGAAGGGGCGGGCGAGCCGATCGAGGGGGAGCGCGCCGACCGCGAGCGCCCGGCCCACGCGCCACACGCCCTTGAGGTCGTCGGTGGCCGTCTTCACGATGTGCACCGTCGAGTCCGGGTCGTCCACCCAGTCCACCGGCACCTCGTGGATACGCAGCCCGGCCCGCTCGGCGAGGACGAGCATCTCGGTGTCGAAGAACCAGCCGGTGTCCTCGACGAGCGGCAGCAGGACCCGCGCCACATCGCGCCGGATCGCCTTGAAGCCGCACTGGGCGTCGGAGAAGCGGGCCTGGAGGGAGCCGCGCAGGATCAGGTTGTAGGCGCGGGAGATGAACTCGCGCTTCGGCCCGCGCACGACACGTGAACTGCGCGCGAGGCGCGAGCCGATCGCCAGGTCCGAGTGACCCGAGATGAGCGGGGCGACCAGCGGGAGCAGCGCGTTGAGGTCGGTGGACAGGTCGACGTCCATGTAGGCGAGGACGGGCGCGTCGGACGCGGACCAGACGGTGCGCAGGGCGCGCCCGCGGCCCTTCTGCTCCAGGCGGGCGTGCCGGACCTCGGGGAGCGCGGCCGCCAGGGCGGCGGCGACGTCCGGGGTCGCGTCCGTGGACGCGTTGTCCGCGATCGTGATGCGGAAGCGGTAGGGGAAGGTCCCGACGAGGTGCTGATGCAGCCTGCGCACACAGGGACCGAGGTCCCGCTCCTCGTTGTAGACCGGGATCACTACGTCCAGAACCGGTGCATCGCCCACGCCGGCCGGGAGGTGCTCCCGTGCCGGCAGCACCCCCAGGGAGGGGTCGGTGCCCGGAGAAGAGTCGGTTCGCATGACACCGACATTCGCCAACTGCCCTGTCAGACCGGTGTGGTGAGACTGTGGCCCGCCTGTGAGTGCGTGACGGGTTCGGCACAGGCCGGCAGATGGACGGTGAACACGGTCCGGCCGGGCACGCTGTCGACGGTCACCGCGCCGCCGTGCGCGGCAGCGACTGCCTGCACGATGGCGAGGCCGAGACCGGTCGAGCCGTGGGCCCGGGAGCGGGAGGTGTCACCGCGCGCGAACCGCTCGAAGACGTGCGGGAGCAGCTCGGGCGGTATGCCGGGGCCGTTGTCCTGGACGTCGAGGCAGACCCACGGCCCGTGCCGGTGCACGCGCGCGGTCACGGTGGTGCCCGGCGGCGTGTGCGTACGGGCGTTGGCCAGGAGGTTCACGAGCACCTGGTGGATGCGCGGCCCGTCGGCGAGCACGAGAGCGGGGTCGTCCGGCAGTTCGAGCCGCCACGCGTGGTCCTGGCCGGCCGCGCGGGCATCGCTCAGCGCGTCCACGACCAGCGGCGACAGGTCGGTCGCCTCGTACGACAGGGGGCGGCCGGAGTCGAGCCGCGCGAGCAGCAGCAGGTCCTCGACGAGCCCGGTCATGCGGTGGGCCTCGGACTCGATACGGCCGAGCGCGTGCCGGGTGTCGGGCCCGGTCTCCTCGCGGCCGCGCCGGGTGAGTTCGGCGTATCCGCGGATCGAGGCGAGGGGGGTACGCAGCTCATGGCTGGCGTCCGCGACGAATTGCCGCACGCGCGTCTCGCTCTGCTGGCGCGCCTCCAGTGCTCCGTTCACATGGTCGAGCATGCGGTTGAGGGCGGCGCCGACCTGGCCGACCTCGGTGCGCGGGTCGGCCTCGGTCTCGGGGACCCGTTCGTGGAGGGCCACTTCGCCGCTGTGCAGGGGGAGTTCGGAGACACGGGTCGCGGTGGACGCGACGCGGCGCAGGGGCCGCAGGGCTACGCCGACCATGGCGGCTCCGGCGAGGGACGCGGCGACGAGACCGGCCGCGGTGACGCTGATCTCGACGACGACGAGGGTGCTGAGGGTGTCCTGCACCTCGGCCTCGGGCAGGCCGACCATGGTGTTTCCGCCCGGCTTCGAGGAGATCCGGTAGTCGCCGAGTCCGGGCACGCTGACGCTGTGCGTCCCCCCGTCCTGCGGCACGCTCTCCAGCGCGGTGATCTGCGCGTCCGTCAGCGGGACGACCGGGTTGTCCCGGTCTGCGACGCTCTTCGCGGCCTCGGTGACGCTTCCGTCGGACTCGACGAGGGCGCCGATGGTGCCCGGCCTGCTCGGACCGCCGAGAAAGTTCAGGTTCTGCGCCTGCCGCTCCGGACCGGGTCCGCCGGTGGACTGGACGACCGCGCCGCGCACCTGCTTGTCGAGCTGGTCGTACAGATAGGTGTGCAGCGCGATGGTGGTCACCGTTCCGATGACCGCGCACACCAGGGCGATCAGCGCGACAGCCGTGATGACGAGCCGCTTGCGCAGGCTGCGCGGCTGCCGCCGTCCGCTCATGACGCGACGGGCACTGCGGGCTTGATGAGATATCCGGCGCCGCGCCGCGTGTGGATCATCGGCTCGCGCCCGGCGTCGATCTTCCGGCGCAGGTACGAGATGTACAGCTCCACGACGTTGGCCTGGCCGCCGAAGTCGTAACTCCAGACGCGGTCCAGTATCTGCGCCTTGCTCAGGACCCGGCGCGGGTTGCGCATCAGGAAGCGAAGCAGCTCGAACTCGGTGGCGGTCAGATGGATGCCGTCCCCGCCTCGCGACACCTCGTGGCTGTCCTCGTCGAGCGTCAGGTCACCCACGACGAGCACGGACTCGCTGCGCCGGTCGGTCGCTCCCGAGCGGCGGATGAGCCCGCGCAGCCGGGCGACGACCTCCTCCAGGCTGAACGGCTTGGTCACATAGTCGTCGCCGCCGGCCGTGAGTCCGGCGATGCGGTCCTCGACGGCGTCCTTCGCGGTCAGGAACAGCACCGGCACGTCCTGGTGCTCGCGCCGCAGCCGGCCGAGCACGGACAGGCCGTCCATGTCGGGCAGCATCATGTCGAGCACGATGGCGTCGGGCCGGAACTCGCGCGCGGTCTGCACCGCGCCCATCCCGTCCGCGGCGCTGCGGATCTGCCAGCCCTCGTAGCGCAGGGCCATCGAGAGCAGCTCGGTGATCGACTGTTCGTCGTCCACGACGAGGACCCGGACGGGGCTCCCGTCCGGCCTCAGCAGTTCGGTACGCCCCTGGGGCGAGGTCGCGGTCATGTTCCACACGTTGCGCGCCCGCCCTGAGAACCGGCTTTCGGCAACCTGTGAATTCCCTGAGAAACGCACAGCAGCCTCTCAGGGAGGCGTCAGTCCAAGGGGTCGAGCCCGAACAGTCGTGCCCCGTTCCCGTGGCACACGGCCCGCAGCCACTCCTCCCCGAGACCGAGCCGCTCCAGTGCCTCCAGTTGGTGGACATAGGGGTACGGGATGTTCGGGAAATCGGTGCCGAGCAGGATCCGGTCACCGAGATCGGCGAGCCGGGCCAGCTCGCCGCGGGGGAACGCGGCAAAACGTTCACTGAAATCGGTGAACGCCATCGTCGTGTCGAGGCGCACCTCCCCGTACCGCTCGGCCAGGTCGAGGAAGTCCGTGTACTCGGGCATCCCCATGTGGGCCACGATCACCGGGAGCCGCGGGTGCCGGGCGAGCAGCCGGGCGACCGGCTCGGGCCCGGTGTGCTTGCCGGGGGCCGGCCCCGAGCCGCAGTGCATGACCACGGGGATACGGGCCTCGGCGAGCATCCCCCACACGGGGTCGAGCAGTTCGTCGTTCGGGTCGTACGCCCCGACCTGCACATGCGCCTTGAAGACGCGCGTGCCCGCCTCGACGGCCTCGCGCACGTACCGGTCGACGCCCGGCTCGGGGAAGAACGTCGACGTGTGCAGACAGCCGGGGGTCCGGCGCGCGAAGTCGACGGCCCACCCGTTGAGCCACTCGGCCATGCCCGCCTTGTGCGGATAGAGCATGGACGTGAAGGCCCGCACCTCGAACTCCCGCAGCCGCGCGAGCCGTTGCTCCTCTTCCTCCCGGTACGCGATCGGCCAGGCCATCCCGGTCAGCGGCCCCGCCGCGTCGAAGTACTCCCACACCTTCTTCAGGACCCGCTCGGGCATGAAATGCGTGTGCACGTCGACGATCCCGGCCAGGCCGTGCCGCTCCCGGAACCGGGCGACCCTCTCCGTCTCGCCGCCGCCCGCCGCGCCGCCTTCCGCGTTACCCTCCGCGCTGTTCGCCGCGCCGCTCTCCGCGTTACTCTCCGCGCTCAAATCCGTGGCTCCGTTCCACCTTGGCGACATGGAGCGAGTAGCTCTCGTACCACTCGGCGCGGCCGCGCCGCTGTGCCTCCCGGTGCTCCCCGTTCCCGGCCCACTGCTTGAGCCCTTCCTCGTGCCGGAAGTAGGCGACAGTGATCCTCAGCCCACTCTCCGAGGCCGCGGAATCCTCCCCCAGGAACCCGGGTATCTCCCTGACCAGCTCCGACATCCGCTCGGCGGTCGCCCCGTATCCGTTGTCCCCGGGCGTGCGCACCGAGGTGAACACCGCGGCGTAGTAAGGCGGTTCGAAGACGGGCACGGGCCGGACGGTACCGGCAGAACCGGCACCGCCCTCCTGTCCGACAGGCGCTACTGCGTGATCACTCATGTCCCTCACGATGCGGCCCGGCGACGAACGGTGTCCACCCCCATTGCCCTACGGGAAGCGAGACTTGACCATTCGGTCGACGCAGCCTGGCGCCCCCTCCCCGCCCGGCTGGAGAACGGGACGGCCGATGCCGCTCAGAACAGCCCACCCTGCAGCGCGGACGCCTCTTTCACCGGTTTCACCGGCACCGAGGACACCACGTCCGCCGCCGCTCCCTCCGCCTTCCCCAACGCCTCGAGCTGCCACCCGCCGAGCAGCCGGGTGTCGACCACGAGCCGCCGCCCTTCCCCAAGCCCTCGGCCTCGCTCGAGCAGGGGAGGCCCCATTCGCTCCACGAGATGCAGATCCGGCCCCGCGGCGGCGACCAGTGTCCCCACGACCACCCCGCCCTCGACCAGCTCGCTCACGACGCTCCCCACGCCCCCGAGCCGCCCAACCTCTGTCCCGCTCCCTGTGCCGCCCTCGATCCCGAAGACCTCCGCGTGATCGACCACCTCGCACGGAAGCCGCTCCAGCGACTCGGGCCACCCGGCGAGCGCGACGGCAGTGGCATGCGCCGTCGCCAGCTCCGCGGCCCGCTCACCGGCCGGGGGCAGCGCCGCCCGTACGGCCCGCTTCTGCGCGTACGGAATCCGGTCCGGAACGCCGAGCGCGCTGCGCAGCAGCTCCTCCGCCCGCCGCGCCGCCATGAGCGGCCCGCGCCCCAACCACGTGAATGCGACAGCCCCTTGTTCGAGTAGCCGGGCGGAACCGCGCCCGACCCCGGTGATCCCCACCTTCACCATCCCGCTCCCGAACCAGGCGAGATACACGTGATACGGCCTCGGGTCGTCCGCCATCGTGTCCGCGGCGACGGAGTGCGCCCGGTCGATCCCGGCGCACTCGGCACACTGTGCGCGCGTCCCCCGCCCGGACAGCACCGTCCCCGCCGGACACGGCGTACGCCGCCCGCCCCGCCACACCCCGAGACATCTGCGCCCGCCCACGGCCCGGAAAGCCAGCACGTCCCCGAAGGCGAGGGGACTCTCGCGCTCCCCCTTCCCCTCCCCGTACCACCCCAGTGCGGGCCCGCCCCCGACCCGCCACCGCACCCCGGTGCACCACCACGTCATGCTCAGGACGCTACTCCGGGGCACTGACATCGCCAGGGGCTGCGGTGCGTTCCTGCTGTTCGGGGACGTGATCAAGGGTGGGGCCGTGGCAGCGCTGGGCTTCTACCTCATCGCGTTGTCGTGCCTCGCGATCGCCGCCTTCACGGGCTTCACCGCCTGCCGGGCCCAGTGCCGGGGGGCGTTCAAGGCCCTGGCCGCCGTACTCCTGCCCGTCGGCCTGACCTGCGCACTCATACCGATCGGGATCATCGTCTGGTTCCTGACGCTCTAGCCGGAGCGGGAGCGCATCGGAAACCATGAAGCATGCGACCGGATGACTGGCACCTCACCGAAGACATCGACGACTTTCTCGCCCGAGCCGGAGACTTCCTGCGCTCACGCCCCGCCCTGCACACCACACCGCTGACAACGACCGAGAAACTGCGAACGCTCGGCACAGAGGCATACCGGGCCGATGCCCCCGTCTTCGGCTCCCTGGAGCGAGCGGGCGAGGTCCGCGCCATCTTCTACCGCCGCACCCAGCACGGCCCTCTGAGCCTCACCCCCGTCACGCCCGAGGACGCCGACACCCTCGCCGCCCGTCTGGCCGGCCTCGGCCTCGTCCTGCCCGTCGTGAGCGCGGCCCACGACACCGCCACCGCGTTCGCCAAGGCCTGGCAGCGGCACACGGGCGCGACGCCCACACTCAGCACACGGATCCGTCTGTACCGCCTAGGCACGCTCACCCCACCGGAGCCGGTCCCGGCGGGCCGGGGCCGACGCGTGGGCGAACAGGACCGCGAGCAACTCTTCCGCTGGCACCGCGAGTTCACCGCCGACGTCGGGGAAGACGTCACCATCGACGCCGACACCTGGGCCGACACCCGCTTCGGCGACAAGCACTACACGTTCTGGGAGACCCCGGACGGCACCCCTGTCTCCATGGCGGGCATGACCTCGCTGGTCGGCGGCATGGTCCGGGTGGACCCCGTCTACACCCCGGCCCACCTCCGCGGTCGCGGCTACGCGGGCGCGGCTACGCGGGCGCGGTGACGGTCGAGGTGAGCCGAGCCGCCCTGGCCGCAGGCGCCAAGGAAGTCGCGCTCTACGCAGACCCGGCCAACTCCACCAGCAACGCCCTCTACCGACGAATCGGCTACGTCCCACTCACCGAATTTGCCGTGTACGACTTCGCACGCTGACAGCGGCACGGCCGACGTCCCGGCACACCGTCACGACGTGAACTGATCAGTCGCTGTCCTTGTCGCTACCGCTTTCGTGCCCGCCGCTTCTCGCCCCAGCGCCCCGCAACCCTTATGGCCGTGTTGGCAACGGCGGCGGTCACCGCGGAGCCGATCCAGCCCATCGGCCTGTCGTGCATGACCATGGTCCCGAACCGGAGGACGAACGTGAGCAGCACCCAGGATGCCGCCCAGTCCTCGACAGCCTGGCGATCAGGGCGCCGGATCCTCATGCGCCGCAGGCCAAGGGCTCATGATGCCGGGTTGCCGGACCCCATCATGACATAACGCAAGAAGCCCCCGGATCTCTCCGGGGGCCTCTTATCTATGTGCACTCGGCAGGATTCGAACCTGCAACCTTCTGATCCGTAGGATCGGGCACCGCCTTGCGGGAGCCTTCGGTGGCCTCCCGAACTGATCGCCCACGTTAGCGATCCTGTGCCGTTGTATGCCGTCGTTGCCGTCGAGGTTGCCGTCGGTCCCGCGGCAGCACGTGGGCAACGAGGCCACGGGCACAGCCATCAGATACGACCTGCACTTACTCGATGGGGGTTTCCGCAGCATGAACGAATGGTTCAGGCTGCGGCACGGGAAGCAGGACATCTGGCACACCGTCAGCGCTGTTACCAACGACCCGGCCCGTGTCTTGCAGGTAGAAGATCGCTTCGTCGATATGGTCTCTGGACGACTCGTCCCGGTTGGCAAGTAGAGCGCCGGCCAGATGGTCGATATCTTCAGGCGTCACGTCTCGGAAGTGCTCCACAATCTCCATGATGATCTCCGCGTCCAACCGCACGGAGAGATCCTGCGGAAGTTCACGCAGAACTGGGACCCGCCTCGCCTCCCACACCGAAGTGGTCACTGCAAGTGGTGTGCCATCAGGTCCGAGAGCCAATCCCCCTCTGACCATGATCCGGATCGCGAACTTTTCCAGCCCCCGCCAGTCGTACTTCTCCTTGGCCAGTCCAGTCTCTCTGCGAGGTCGCGGAAACTCGGTCGGTGCCTCCTCGCGAGTGGCCCTAATAGCCCTACGGGCCAGATCCCGGATACTAGGCACTTCCTGCTCGCCCTCCAAGACGCGAGCGATCTCCGCATACAGGAGATGCCGCACTTCCGGATAGGGACCAAGTTCCTTGGACCTCAGCATGTCCACGAAACTATAAGACCGGCTCACCAGTTCGCCGCCATCGATCGGCGAACGCTCGGAAGACGTTACCTGAGACGAGAGAGAGACCGCACTTTGCCTAGCAAATACCTGGGACGGCGACGGAGAATTTGGTGGCGCCCCGCCGGCCAACACGGGTCCCGGGGAGACCGAGGCCGGAGCAACTTGACTAATCGCCCCCGCGCCTGAATGCGTGGCAGGGCGGGCCGACAGGAAGACGCTTACTTGAGGTTCCGTCCCGTACTGGCGAACCATCCCCCGATCCCGGGCCTCGCGGAGAAGAATTGAAACGAGCCGCGGGGTCCGGGCGAGATAGTTGGCGTCCTTGTCGAAACGCTCATCTACCCTCACAAGACGGGAGCGAATGTCGGTCTTTGGGATCGCCCGTTCCGGCCCAGTCGCTCCCGCTCTACTTAGGGCCTCCTGCAGTACTGCGAGAGCCGCATCCAAAGGCATCAACTGTTCAGGCCAGCCGCTCTCATGCACAACCTCCCTCTCGGGAAGATAGTCTCGCAGCGGCCGCGTATTAAACAAGTGAGAGATTCGCCCTAGAGTTCCGGACTTCACCAGCACGGCACGGTGAAAAGACAGAACATTGAGTGGAGCCCAGTCCACACCTCCCGCCGCTTGTGTGACATTCTCGGAAATCACATCTACCACTTGAACATCGGAAGGAAGGCCTGGCAAGAAGACTGTCCGAGCTTCGGGGAAGTTTTCCCCCAAGGCAGTGCGCTGGTCTTCCCTCCCGACGATCAATAGTCGGGCCTTCTCGGCGTCGTGCCTCCTCGCCACCTCGGCAACAATGCCCACCTCGCTCCCTTGATAGGCGCGAGTAATGTCAACAATGTAGCCCGACAATTCAAACTCCCGGCGATCGAATGAGAGTAGGGGTCCATCGAAATACCGCGGACCCCTACTCTAGGCTCAATGCTCGCTGTCCTCCTTGGAGCGCGCAATCTCCTTGCACAGCTCCAGGACCAGAGCACCGACGTAACCGATTCCCGCCTCAATCGAGTAAGAGAAGGCGAAAACCCCCATAGACACTGCCAGAACGAAGGCAATCGTCTGCTTGAACACTTTTAACTCACTCTCGTTTTGAAAACCTGTTGGGAGTGAGATGGAGAGATGAGCAAGACGCATGATGCTGGAGGCTCGTTGTCGGATTATCGATGACTCGACGTGAGGATAACGATGACGAGATGCGTAACTAGCGAGATGCTGAATGTAGGTCGAAAATGCAGGACGACAGATGTAGGACGACAATGCAGGATGCGGGCGGAGCAAGTCCGCCAAGTCAGGAGTGTAGGGTCGAGACCGCTGCGTCATCAACGGATTCGACAACCACTTCAAGCCGAACCCATGCCGCCGCCAGCGAAGTTGCACGGCGTCACGACACAGAGCTCGGCCTCCCGTTGCGATCGCTCGTGATCGCGATCATGTGCGTCTGTGTGTCGCCGTTGGCGTCAGGGCTGCAGTCAACTCCGAACGGTGGCATTGCCGCAATGACGCCGCCTGAGAGGTCGGCTCATCCCAGCACGGTGGCGATGGCGAGGGCGATTCGCTCGATCCAGTCGATGGCATCGGTCACGTCGGCGTCGGAGATAGGGCGACGACGCTTGAGGTCGCCGTCCAGCAAGTCCGCGTCGTGAGCGATCCTGTTGCGGCGATCGGTGATCGAGTTGTACTTCTGCTTCAGTGTCTGGGCATTCATGGACGTACGGCCGTGGTTCCACTCGTTGAGCTGGACGGCGGCCTTGGCCCAGATGTCCTCTTCCGTCACCAGCTTCAGCGCCTCGCTGATCTTGCGAGGGTTCTGCAGTGCCGCGTTGCCCCACTTCGCCTTGACATGCTCGGAGACAGCGTCGGCGAGCGTCGTCGTACCGCGCCGGACTTCCTCCACCTTGACCAGGGGCAGCTCGAACTTCGTCAGCTGATACGGCATTTCGGGGCTGTCCGCGGCGGCCAGCTCGGCGACCCGCCGGTACAGCTCCTCGTGGAACCAGTGGTCGATGGCGCTGACGGCCTGTACCCAGGCGGCGCGATAGAAGTCGCCGATGTCGATGACCGGGGACTGGAAGGCAGCCAGGCTCTGACCCGCCACGATCATCTTCCGGGCGTACTCAAGGTTGGTCAGGAACGCCCGGAACTCGCGTGTCTGCGGCTGTGCGGCCGGCATGAAACTCCCCCGTCTCGCTGGTCTGGGAACTCAGGATTCCGGCGGGACGGGGGAGGGGCAACCCAGTTGTGGATCAACCAGTCTCAGTTGGCTCAATCGCGTCGGTGTCGGCCGAGACCTCACCACCGAGGGCCTCCGCGATGGCCGCGAACTCGCTCAGCGCAGCCTGCAAGTCCTCGACGATCTCCTGGGCGATCACCTCGGGCGGCAGAAGACTGTCGGCGTCGTCGAGCGCCGGGTCCTTCATCCACGTGATGTCAAGATTCACCTTGTCGCGGGCGATGAGCTCGTCGTAGTCGAAGGACTTGAAGCGCTCGGACTCCACCCGCTCGCTGCGCGGCTTGCCGGGCAGGTACGCCTCGACGAACTCGTCCAGAGCCGCGCGGGTGAGCGGGTGTTGCTTGAGGGTGAAGTGCTTGGCGGTGCGGAAGTCGTAGACCCAGAGCGTTGAGGTGTTGTGGGCGCCCCCGCTGCGAGGCGGCTTCTTCTCGAAGAACAGGACGTTGGCCTTGACGCCGCCCGCGTAGAAGATGCCGGTCGGCAGGCGGAGGATCGTGTGCAGATCGAACTCTTCCAGCAGGCGGCGGCGCACCTTCTCGCCCGCGCCGCCTTCGAAAAGTACGTTGTCCGGCAGGACGACAGCAGCACGGCCGTTCATCTCCAGCTGCGACATGATGTGCTGGAGGAAGTTGAGCTGCTTGTTAGTGGTGGTGGCGCGGAAGTCGTCCCGCTCGTAAGAGATGTCTTCCTTCTCGGCCTTGCCGTCCGTGCCGATGATCGTGATCGCGGACTTCTTACCAAAGGGCGGATTGGCGAGGACGAGCGACGCGTGGCGATCGGGCTTGTCGGCAAGCGCGTCACCCACAGTGATGAGCGACTCGCCGTCGGCGTCACCGATTCCGTGCAGCAGCATGTTCATCGCGGCCAGACGGGCCGTGCCAGTGACCAGTTCGTTGCCCCAGATCTTGCCGGACCCCAGCGCAAGACGCTGTTCCCGTGACAGGTGCTGCATGTGGTGCTTACGGATGTAGCTATGCGCAGCGATCAGGAAGCCGCCGGTACCGCAGGCCGGGTCGGTGATCGTGTCTTCGGGACCCGGTTGCATCACGTCGACCATGGCGTCGATGAGCGCGCGGGGCGTGAAGTACTGGCCGGCACCCGTCTTTGTGTCCTCCGCGCCCTTGGCAAGCAGACCCTCGTAGGCATCGCCCTTCAGGTCCGTCCCCTGGATCGTCCAGTCCTCCTTGCCGATCAGCTCGACGACCAGCTTTTCGAGCAGAGCGGGCTCGGTAATCCGGTTCTGGGACTTGGCGAAGATCGTGCCGAGGGTGGTGCCCGGGTTCTTGGCGAGCTCTTCGAGGGTCTTGCGGTAGTGGACTTCGAGGTCGATGCCCTTGAGCCGGGCGAGGGACTGCCAGTCGTACTCGGCGGGTACGACGGTCTTGGCCTCCTCCTCGGTGAAGGGGTCGGAGGCGATCTCGTCGGCCATCTTTAGGAATAGCAGGTAAGAAAGCTGCTCGACGTACTCAATAGTGGACAGGCCGTTATCCCGGAGGACATTGCAGTAGTTCCAGAGCTTGGCGACCAAGGTATTGGTCTGCGCGTGCGCCAGAGCGGGGGGTGCGGGGTTCACAGCGGGAGCTCCTGCTGAACAGCGTTGTTAGGGGAGGGTGAGGGGGGCGGAGGCGGCGAACCTGCGGTGACTGTTTTCCGGGGACGGCGGCCGGTTGGCTTTGTCTTGTCGCCCTGGGCCTCGCGCTCGGAGCGGATGCGGTCAAGGAGGACGGAAGCAGGCTCGTCGGCGGGATCCTGACGAATGAGGCGACCCGTGAATGCGCGCTCCAATACCGCACTTCGGAGGTGTTTTGCACGTACAAGGCTGCGCTTCAAAGCACGCTCCATCGCATCGGCGTAGCTCATCGATTCGTCACAGGCCTGCACTCGCCGCTTCTGTTCCTCAAGGGGAGGAATGGGAAACTCGATAGGCTTCAGGCGCTTTGCTGAAAGGTGGGCGATGTTGGTGGTAATGCGCACTTCACGCATGAAGCGTCGAGCATGAAGATGACGACGGAAAACCAACAGGGCCCATTCTGGCAGCACATCCGGGCGCGCCTGGAACCGCAGAAGGCTGTTGGTGAAGGCCACATTTGGCGGGGTTCCCCGGTAGAGCGCCGGCCTCCCCACTAGGTGTGGGCTCTGCCCCTCGTTGAGGAGAACGTCACCAATCTCAAGCCGGTACCTGTCGAAGACCCCTGAGAAATCCATCTCCATGACATCCGAAGTATCGATGCGATCCTCGAAGACATTGGCTACCCGCAGGTACGGGTGCATCTCTGGGCCGTAATGCCAATCGGGGTGGCGCTGCCGCCCGAGCCCGACAGTGCCCGCGTCCCCGACCGTACTCATCTCCCACGAAGCGGGAACGGATTCGGGTACCAGAGACAGGAAGATGGACTTACGAAACGATGCGATCTTCTTCTGTGCGGTCTCCAGCTCCCGTCCTGCCGCGTCAAGGCGGGAAAGGTGATCTTCGAGGGCCTCGACAATGCGGCGCTGCTCCGCAAGTGGCGGCACCGGCATTCTGACACCCGCGATCGTCGACTGGTCGATCTTGGGCATCGAGCCTGCCAGCCCTTTCGCATTCGACCTAAAGTAGTCGCGAATACCTTTACTGCGTAGCATGAGGGCTGCAAACTCGGGGATGATACAGGAATTGACCCTCACGCGAATTAGGAGGTCCGGGTAGATCGCCCAATTTCGCGGCCCCTTGTACAGGGCCGACGTCCCCACGAGTTCAGGCGTGTTAGACCGCTGAACGAGGATGTCTCCGGGTTCCAACCAGAGTCCTTCAACACGTCCTGGTTCCGCCGAAGTGATCTTTGTGTTCTTGTCACTGAAGTCGTTCAAGGTGACAGCAGTTAGGCTCAGGGTTCGAATCCCATTGGCTTCTTTCGTGGCGCGTGCCGAGTGGCCGTTTCGCAGTGGTTCGCGAAGCAACTCGCCGAGTTCGGCTACTGCCCAGCCCGCTGGAAGCTCCACATTGCTCAACCCGCTCAAGCCAACTCTCGATTCAGCTCACTCAACAACGACCGTACATCCCGCCCCGGAAACGCGTGCGCGAACCCCCGCCCGCCACCCTTTCCCTTGAAAGGCTCGGCGTTGAACTCCGCCGTACTGATCCCGACGTCGCTCGCCACCACGTCCCGTATGGACCGCAGCCACCACAGCTGCTCGTCGGAGAAGTCCGCCCCCGCCTGCTGCTGCTTGAGCAGCCACCCCTCGAAGCGCTCTTCCACCGTCTCACGGTATGGACGCAGCTCGTCGTCCACCCCGAGCTCGTACCGGATGAGCGAGATCAAGTCAGGGACTCCCGCCTCCCGGCCACCGTCGGAGTGGACCGCGGCGCCCAAGTCCTCGTAGTACGTCCACAGGGCCTGCGGCGTCCAGGCGAACTGCGGGCGCCGGATCTCCAGGGCCAGTTCTTTAAGCGCGGCGTACGTCTCCGCAGGTGAAACCGATCGGGGGCTCGTCAGGGCAATACTGACCGCCGCGATGCGGTCGCGCTCGTCCTTCAGGAGCTGGCTCCATCGGCTGACCTGCTCCCGGGCTCGCTCCTCGCGCGGGATCTCGTCGACGTCCGTTACCTCGACGGCCGTGAACTCGTCGAAGAGGTAGTCCTTGTCTCGCCGGATCTCGATGATGTGCCGCCGAAGATCGGGATACTCCGTCAGCGGAGCGATCGCGTCCTCCACGAGCCGCCTGGCCGCCGCCTGGCCGCCCTGCTCCAGCGCCCGCTCCTGCCGGTCCGGGTCCACCGCCTTCACAATGTCGCCCGCGATCTCGGACAGGGTCTGCCCGCCCGAGGCGCGCGTCAACTGCTCGCGCTCCTCCTCCGTCAACTGCTGGTTGAGCCGCGCCAGCCGTCCCGCCAGGATCTCGGCCTCACTCGCGCTGATCGATTTCGTACCGGCCTTGTCCAGCAGCTTGGCCAGTGAGACCTGCCGCTCGCCCGCGGGCACCAGCGGCTTGGCGTCCACCAGCGGGGAGTCCGTCACCCCGACCGCGTCGACGAGTACGAACCGGTCCTTGCGGACCGTCGCGTCTGCATCCGGTGTGACCTCCTGGAGCTCCGTCGCGTCGATGGTGCGAGCGCCGCGGCCCTTCATTTGCTCGAAGAGGACGGCACTGCGCACCTCACGCAGGAAGATCACGCACTCCAGGGCCTTCACGTCCGTACCGGTCGCGATCATGTCGACGGTGACGGCGACCCGCATCCGGGGCGAGGTCCGCAGCGCTCGGATCAGCTCGTCCGGGTCCTCGCCGGCCTGGCGGCTCTTGTACGTGATCTTCTTCGCGAAGTCGTCGCCGCGCCCGAAGACCTCCTTGACCTGGGCGAGGACATCTTCCGCATGGTCCTCGCCGACCGCGAAGATCAGAGTCTTCGGAAGCTCGGTCCGGCCGGGGAACCAACGCCGCCAGTTGTCCCGGTACGCGGTGAGTACCGCCCGGATCTCGTCCACCGTAACCACCGAGCGGCCTATTTGCCCGGTCGTGTAGGTGAAGTCGTCGTCCAGTTCCTGGTAACGCTGCCGCCGCGTCTTGCGGTCCTTGACCCGCACCGTCGTGCCCGACTCGATGGTCGCGGCGCCCTTCTCACGCAGGTCGGTGCGCATCCGTACGACGTCGAAGTCGACGTTCACTCCGTCCGCGACGGCCTGCGGATAGGTGTACTCGGAGACCAGGTTGCGGCCGAAGAAACCGAGGGTCTGAAGTGTGGGGGTGGCGGTCAGACCGACCAGGTGTGCGTCGAAGTACTCCAGCACGCCCCGCCACAGACCGTAGATCGAGCGGTGACACTCGTCCACGATGATCAGGTCGAAGGACTCGATCGGGACCTTCGGGTTGTAGGAGACCTCGATGGGCAGGTCCGTCGCATACGTGTCCTCGTACGCCGTGCTGTCCGATGCCTCGTCCGCCTGCTCGTCATCGATGAGGGTCTCCCCGCGCAGCAGCGAGTACATCTTCTGGATCGTGCAGATGACCACCGACGACGTGTCCTGAAGGCCCGCCGCCCCGAGCCGGTCGACGTTGTAGATCTCGGACAGCTTGCGGCCGTCGTCCGGTGTCGTGAACTTGCGGAACTCGTCGTACGCCTGCCTGCCCAGGTTGTTGCGGTCGACGAGGAACAGGACCCGACGCGCCTTGGCGTGCTTGAGCAGCCGGTAGGTCTGTGCCACGGCGGTAAAGGTCTTACCCGCGCCCGTCGCCATCTGGATCAGTGCCCGAGACCGATCCTCTCCCAGGGACTTCTCCAGGCCGCTGATGGCATCGATCTGGGCGAGACGCAGCCCGTTCGGCTCCAGCACGGGCAGTCGGCGCATGCCGGCCCGGAACGTCGGGGCGGTCGGTGTCTCGTCGGCGCGACGCATCCAGGCGGTCACCGTCTCGGGGCGGTGGAAGGAGAACACCTCTCGGGAGCGGGCGTCAGGGTCGAGGCGGTTGATGAAATAGGTCTCGGTGCCGGTCGTCGCGTAGCGGAACGCGAACGGCTCCGCCTCCCGCCAGACAGCGAGCCGGTGCTCCTTGAGGACACCGGCCGCGTACCGGTCGTTCTGCTCCACGGCGCTGGAGAGGTGGTCCCCCTCCCGCTTGGCCTCGATCACACCGACGATCCTGCCGTCGACATACAGGACGTAGTCCGCACGGCCGGTGGCCAGCGTGAACTCACGCACCGCCACGCCCTCGTTCCTTTTCGGACTGACCTGGTCGCGGTACTGGACATCCCATCCCGCCGCTTGCAGCATCTCGTCGATGGCCTCGCGGGCCTGCACCTCGTTGAGCGCGGCGGGCCGCTGTGCGCGGTGGATGATCGCCTCGCGGCGCTTGGCGTCGACCTGACGCGGCTGCCTCCGGGCGGCCTCGTACTTCGCCTGCTGGGCGTCGCGCAGCTCTTCGATCCTGCTACTCAACTGCTCTACTCGGGCGAGCAGTTCGGTCTTGTTCGCGTCGGCGCTGGCGATCAGGCTCTCGGCCTCGGCCCGCGCCCTGCGCTCGGCCTCCAGCGCGTCGTCGGCTTCGGCGAGCCTCGTGCGGGCCTGCGTGAGCGCCTGGCGGTGGCCGTCGAGGGCCTCGCGCAGCTCGGCCAGCTCGGCCGGGTCCGTGATCTGAGCGCTGTCACCGGGGTCCGTGGGCGGCACGAACTCGGCTACGGTGCGCCGGCCGTCGATGGCATCGTGGAACCAGAGGCCGAGCCGGTAGCAGATCCGTACGGCAGCCAGGGCCCGTGCCGTGTCGAAGAGATGGCTGTGGGCGGCCTTGTTTCGGTCGCGGCGCACCCGGTCGAAGTCTTCGCGGATCTCCGGAACGAGGACTCCGGCCCTGGTCAGAGCGGTCAACCGGTCGATCTGCTGGTCGCCCTCGATCCGCATCCCGATACGAGCGATCAGTTCCTCTGCAAGGACCTCGCCGAACTGGCCCGCCTGGACCAGGGAGGAATTGGGGTTCGTGAACACGGTCGCTTCGGCGGAAGCCCCGTACAGGGAGAGCAGCGGCTGGTGCTGATACAGCACCCCGAAGTTGGGTGAGCCCTTCGCGAAGTCACGAAGCCGGTCGTCCATGCTGCCCTATCCCCCGCTATCGCGCCCTGCTAATTGATGGGAGCTCAGCTTAGGCAGTTACGCGCGAAGAGATCTGGAGATCGTCGGTTCAGCCGCTGTCTCGTACCGGGCACGAGGGGGCGAACTTTCCTGGTCGACTCACTCACGTTGGCTGACGTACGGCACTGCGGGCCCGGCCGAAGGCCCGGCCCCTGGTTCCTGCAAGGTCCTCCAACTCGTCGTCATCGCTGTAGACAGACTCACGGGCAGGCGCCAATGGGCCGATGACGGTCTACTGACCCGCACCGCGAAGGGCCAGCTCGTCAGGCTGACGTGAAGTGACCCGGACAGCAGAGGGACAGCAACCAAGGGGTGGCAGACACGGCGAGCGTCAGATCTACACCTACGTGGTCAGCCGAGATAGGGCCGCTCCCGGTGCTCCAAGAAGTGACGGATCCGTAGCCGCTGCGTGTGATGCATCGGCAACTGGTCAATCTCCTTTGGCTGGACGAACCGCAGCTCCGTTGACTCGTCCGAGATCGCGAGTCGGCCGCCGACCACGCGGGCGGTGAAGCAGACGTTGAACTGTCTGCGCACCTCACCGTCCGAGTAGGCAATGATGTGGCGAGGGTCGGTGTACGTGCCCACGAGCCCGGTGATCTCCACCTCCATGCCCGTTTCCTCCTTTACCTCGCGGACAGCCGTTCCCGGGAGTGAGTCAGTCATCTCCATGCCGCCACCAGGGAGCGCCCAGAGATCGTTATCCCGTCGGCGCTGAAGGAGTACGCGCCCTTCGTCGTCGGTAACGACGGCGGATGCGGCGACCACCAAGTTGTTCGGCTCAGGTGCCGCCGGGTCGTCGTAGTACTCGGTCCGTGCCACAGTCACCCTTCGCTTATCGGCGTTGCGGTCTCCCAGACCGCATCGAAGCTGCTGGCGTAGGTGTCGAACATGCCGCCCTCTCCGTTGCGCCGGAGATGCCACACAGGAGCACCGTAGGCGTTCACGCCCCAGACATGGGCGTTGACCAGCGCTTGGTCATCCGCACGATAGATCGAGTTGTAGAGCGTGGTGGCATGGGTCCGCACCTCGATGCCGGATACCCCGGCAAGGGGGCGATAGTGCATGAGGGCGAGTCGACAACGGGACTCAATCCCGTGACCGAACCTCTCTTCGTTGCCGCGCTGTTGAACATTCGCACTATCCGGGTCGCCGACCGCGATACGGATCGCACACCCGTCGGCAGCTCGCTCTCGCAGCAGATCATTGAGCCGTGGGTACGCCTCGTGCAGGAAGACGGCGGCGTATACCAACACATCGATGTGCTCACGGGCCTGAGTCAGCATGTCCACGAAGGCGGACACGGGAATGTCCGCCCGCTGATCGTAGAGAGCCACAAGTTCCGGACTGACGGCGCGTGCAGGGCGTGCCTGCCGGAGCGCGGGCCATAGAGCGTGCACGTCTTCTCCTAGTATTTCCGCTGCCAGCATGGCCGTGGCACGACGCGGCGTACGCCCCAGATTGACCCACCGTTCAACGGACTTGGGATCGACTTCGACTTTGTCCGCCAGGGCGTTGTACGTCCAGCCGCTGGCCGCCATGGCGGCTCGTAACCTCTCGTTCGGCATCCCAATCTCTCCTAATACTCGAGGACGGCACTAGGGACGTTCTACCCGACGCGGGACGTCCCGGAGTGGGGTTTGTGGGAGGTTCCGACGTCCTGATGGGCGGCAGGATGCTCGTCCACATGGCGAGCAATCAGCAGACCAGACCAGGCATCGGTGAACTGGCCAAGGACAGCGTCCGGGACCGTATCGGCGTCGTCATGGGCGAACTCGGCGGTCGCGTGCAGATGCGGCCGCTCCGCGGCGGCGTGGAGTGGGATGCCACGCCGGACCGAGTGGTGCCGCTCAGTGCGCGCGAGGAACTGAGCGCGCGTCTGACCGTGAAGAACGGCAACAGTCGGGATGGTCTGTGATGGGCGCCATCGGCCGCTATGCCGGGGTTCTGTTCATCATCTGCATCAGCGGGTCGTGCGGGCTGGTGATCGGTATGGCCCTCGGTATGAGCCAGTAGACCGGCCGCCCCCGAACGGGTGCCAACTCCACGGTTCCCCAGCCGTTCGGGATCGGCCTTCCAAGTCCGCTTCCTGGTCGTCTGTGAGCCGAGCTCGGCGACCAGGGCGAGAGACAAGTGCCACGCCACACATCACATTAGGAGCGCGCATGATGGCAACGGCGAACGATCAGAAGTCCGGTCGCGCGGTAGCTGGTGAGGAGCTGCTCGAGAGCCTCGCTCACTTCGTAGTCAGCCACAACGGGCAGTCGCCCGAGCGTGCTCAGCGGATCGCGGACCAGGCCGTCGCCTTTCTGGTCACGGCGGCCACAGCCACCGTCCCCATGGTCCCGTCCGATGACGTGGACGTCGGACTTCCCGTGAAGGCGCCCGGCGAGCTGGGTGAGTTGATCGACGCGATGCTCAGCCACGCTCCCGAGGATCGGCCGACGATCTACGAGGCGGGCAAGGCCCTGAGCTGATCCCGAGGCCCCGACTCATGGGGCGGTAGACGCACGGCTACGGCCAACAACTAAAGACCGGACCACCCCTCAGCCTGGACAGCATTCCGGGTGGTCCGGTCGTGGAAGCCCTGATCAGGACCCCGGTGCCGATGGTACCGGGGCGGTCGGCGTGCCCGAACGTGGGTTTGGCTGCAACCCCGGCTTTCTGTTGTCGAGTTGGAGAGAATCAATGTTGCCGTTCGGTCGGCGGAAGCCCAGTTCTAACGTGAGCCACCGAAAGTCAGCCACGACGGCGGGACCGCCGAACGAGCACCCGTCACGTGTGTTTCCAGCAACCCCGCACCGGTCTCAGCCACGCTTCCTCTATGCGTCACGGCCGGCATCTCGATCCAGCCTTGGCGTTGTCGACGCGTCACGCCAACTGGGCTCGGACTGCGGCTTCGAAGTCCATGCGGCCTTGAAGCGGAGGGCGGTTGGCGGCGTGGTCACGCGTGGTCGGTGTCGGCCTGGTCCCGGTGCTCGGAGTGGTCGGGTTGCTTTCTGGTCTGGCTGTCCGCCTCGGCAGTGTTGCGCGCTGAGCGGGTGGGGGCCGCCGGAGCGGTGGCGAAGACATGGAGCGCCGGCGGCCCATGGCCGCCCGCGCGCGCGGCCTGCCGTAGGCGGGCCGCCTTGATCCAGTAAAGAAACTCTGAACAGCTCCACTGCGCTGGGCCCCCGGCCGGTCGCTCGGCCACGCGTTGCCCCCGTCTTCCCACCCGTTCCACGGCTCCATGCCGATCTGGCTCGTTAGATCCGCTTTCAGGCCCATTCGTTCTGGCGGTCGCCGAACTCTATCCACAGGCGGGGAATTGCAAGATGCCGTTGCGGGGCTGGTCGGGGCTTACCGGGCCATTTCGCGGCTTTCTGGTGACCTCGGTCGGCCGCTCGTGGTCGGCCTGGTGGTCGGTGGTGAGTGCTGAGCTGATTTCTATCCGACGGCTGTCACACCGACTGATTTTCCGGCACCTGTAGCAATCGAGGACGGGGCCCTGACTGTGCCCAACGCCGGAATTGGATGAGTGATGTGGATCACGGAAATGGCCGTCACGCCGACGCGGATTTCAGCACCCCTATAGGTGATCCGCAATGGATCGAGCCGCGCAACATAGCCGCGAAGTACCGGTTACCCAAACCGTCGATTCTCCGGACCCTTGATGCCCTGGCCGACGACCGGAAGGACGAGTGGCGTGAGCACATAGAGGTATGGGCCCGCCTGGCGGGACGCGACGAAAGTTGTTACCCGCCTGAAGGGAGCGCGGCACCACACGCCTCGCACGTGTCCGGTCCTGCCGGTAGACCTAGCTCAACAGCCGCGATGACGGCTTGCCGGGCGGTACGGGCAAGCCCCGATTGGCGGCGGATTACCGCTGGGCAAGCTTTCGGGCAAGCCCCCGGCGGTTGGCTGAACGCAATGCGCAACAACGGCACAGCAACGAACGGGTGGACATGAACGAGCATGAGGCAGCACGTATCGCGGCGCGGCTCAAGGAGGTGGAGGAGAAGGTGACGCGACTGGAAGAGCTAGTGCGTCGGGTCGCCGAAAAAATTCCCGCTACTTCTTCGACCCGGTAGCGCCGCCGAGTTGCTGAAAGACCTGCAACAGGCTGTCGAGTCTGGCGTTTATGACATCCAGCCGTTCGGACAACTCGACGTATTCCGGTGTGGGCATTCGCCCGCCGCTTGCTGCCTCGGGAGTGCCGGCCTTCGGGTCGGCCTCTGAGGGCAGGGGATCGGCAACGAAGTTGCCCCGACCCGGCATGGAGTAGATCAGCCCCTCATCGCGCAGCATGCGCAGCGCAGACCGCGCGGTCATGTTCGCGATTTCGTAAGTCGCTTCGAGGTCGCGCGACGACGGGACCCGCTCGCCCGGCTTGAGGCGCCCAGAACGGATCTGCCGCCGCAGCTCCTCGGCGACCAAGCGGTACGGCGGAGTGTCGGAATCCTTGGGCAGCTTCATATCCCGAGGGTAGCGGGCCTAGCCCACCTCGTGCAGTAAGACCCTGATGCAGCACCGCCCTGCCCACACCAAGCTAGCTCACCTCTGCGCGATGTGCGCTAGGCGCTTGACGCACTTGTCGGACGTAGTGCACTGTTGATCTCGCTTCGCCACCCCGGCGGAGCACAACCGAAGGGACGTAACACCCATGGCCCGTATCCGTGTTGGCATGCTCCCCACCGCGTCGTTCATGGTCGGCACCCTGCCGGTGCCGAAGTACGCGGACCAGGAGAAGACACAGTTCGCGACCGACCGCGAGACCGGCGCGAAGCTCTACACGATCACCCTCTTCTTCATGGAGGAGGACCGCGCCGAGGCGCTGAAGATCACCGTCCCGGAGACCGGTCTCCCCAACGGCCTCAAGCCGGGTGTGCCGGTGATGCCGGTGGAGCTGTTCGCCACCCCGTGGGCGCGGATCTTCAACGGCTCGCTCTCGGACGGCATCGCCTACCGCGCGGTCCGCCTGGACCTGGCTGCCGCCGCTACCGACGCGGCGTGAGCGGTCTGCTTTCCGGTTCGGTGCTGAGCGCAGTTACCCGCTGCCTCACGCCAAACCGGACCCCCCAGTTCAGCGAATCTCTCGTGAACTCGGTAGCGACCGTGCTCGTTGGCTACGGCTACCCCCGCCTTGCCGCCTGGGAGGACTGGGCGGCTCTCGAATCGGCCCTCGCGGCCTTCCTCTACAACCCTCAGGAGAGCGACATATGAAGGATCTCAACGACACGACGGAAGGAGCCCTCGGCTACGTCGGCCTGGTTCTGATCGTGCTGGCCATGTGGGCGGTGTGGTGGGTGGTCCGCTACCTGCGCGCCGACGCCATGACCCGGCAGTCGATTCGGCAGGCCGTGCGCGTGCGGCGAGGCTGGAAGCGGCTCGCGCCGATGCTCAAGCTGTCGGCCACGGACAAGACCCCGACCGCACTGACGTCGCTGACGAATGCGGACGGTATGCCCGTCAAGCCCCGCGTCCTCGTCCCCGCGTTGAAGGTCGCGCATGACGCGTACGGGGTGATCGCGCGGGCAACCTGCCTGCCCGGGGTGGGCCTGGAACAGTTCCAAAAGGCGGCCCCGCACCTGGCGGACGCCTGGCGCTGCACGCGGGTCGCGGTCACGCAGGACCAGCCCGGATCGGTCGTCATCCGTGGCGTGCGGCTCGATCCGCTGAAGTTCCCCATCCAGCACCACCCCACGGGCGACGTACCGGACGAGACGGCCCGGTGGGACCTCGGTTTGGACGAGTACGCACAGCCGGTGTCCGTGGACCTCACGCAGGTACCCGGCGTGACCGTGGCCGGCCTACCCGGCTTCGGCAAGACCAGCCTGATCAACCGGCTTCTTTCGGACTGGGCGCCCTCGCCCGCAGTGCAGTTCGCCTGCGCCGACGGCAAGGTGTCCGCCGCGTACGAAGGCGACTACGCCGACTGGGTACAGCGCATGTTCGCCTTCGTGGGCGACGACCTGGAAGAGGCCAACAGCCTCTTCCGACAGTTGGTAGAGCTGCGGCGCGTGCGCTCGGCGTGGCTACGCAAGGTGCTCGGGTCGAAGTCCATGTGGGACATCGGTCCGTCCGAGAACTGGCCGCTGGTCGTGCTGATCATCGACGAAGCCCACACCTACTTCCGCGACCACAAGGGCAGCGACCCGAAGACCAAGAAGCTCGCCGCGCTCGCTGCCGAGAACGCCCGGCTGGTGGAAGACCTGGTGAAGAAGGGCCGCTCGGTGGGGCTGCTCGTCATCCTCGCCACCCAGAAGTCCACCGGCGATGCGATACCGACCTTCATCCGCGACGTGTGCCCCGTCGGCCTGAGCTTCGCGCAGAAGACCGCTGAAGCCGCTGTCGCCGCTCTGGGCGAGGAGATCCGGGAGTGGCCCGATGCCAACCCGATCAACCTCCAAGACCCGACCTATGTCGGCGTCGCCTCCATGAACCACCAGTCGCAGCGTGGCTTCACCCGTATCCGCACCCCGTACGTGCCGGACGCAGACGCCGCCCACGTCGCTGACACCACCGCCCACCTGACCGCCGACCCCTACACGCTCCTGGAAGCCTTCCTCGGCCCTCGCATCGACGAAGACGTGGACTTGGACAAGCCCGACGCCGACGCAGCCTGACCCCTGGCACCCGTCCGCCACGCAGCACCGAAAGGAGGTGAACCCTTTGGCAGAGGACCGGATCACTCAGCGCATCATCACCGCCGTGATGATCGTCATCGCCGCGCTGGCGTTCGTCTTCTCCTTCGGCAACGTATGGTCCCTCGCCCTGCGCCTGGGCGTCCCCGGCCCGATCGCACCGCTCATCGCGCCCATGGTGGACCTGTCCGTGGTCGGCCTGCTGGTCGCCCTGCGCTATCTCTCCCTGCGCGGACTGCCCGCTGAACAGATGACGGCCGCCACACGGCTGATGCACTTTTCCGGGCTGCTGACCCTGGCCCTCAACGTCGCCGAACCGATCACCGCGGGACACTACGGCCGCGCGGCCGTGGACGCCGTGGCTCCCCTGCTCCTGCTCGGCTGGGGCACGGTCGGCCCGCAACTCCTGCGCGCCTTCCATACCGTCAGCCGCCCCACCGAGCCGGCCCCCGTGCCAGACGAGATCGAGCACCAGCCCGAGACGGCTTCCAGCCCTGCCCCCTCTGCGGCGCCGCTCACCGTCCCGGCCCTGCTCGTCACGACTGAAGCGCCCTCGGCTCCGGTCGCTCCGCGTACCGCTCCGGCCCCCGCCTCGCCTGCGGTCAAGGTGCCTGAGCCTCTGCTGATCGAAGCGCGCTCCATCGCCACGTCCCATCACGCCGAGCACGGCGAAACGATTACCCCGGCTCAGCTCAAGACGCGGCTCGGCATCGGCCTCCCCATGGCCACCGCCCTCCACGCCGCCCTGTAGGGCCGCACTCTCCGCCGACCTTTCCGGCGCCTCGCATCCCCGCCCACCCCTGGGCCGACCTGTCATGCCCGCGGGCAGCAGCCCGAGCGCACTGAATCGCTGCTGCCCGCAGGCCCCACCCTCACGCCAGCAAGGAGACCCCGCCACCCATGCACCGCCCCCTCGACCTGCGCCACGTGATCAGCCCCGGCCTGCGGGACCTGATCGAACTGGCCAACACCCACGACTTCGATCGCGTCAACGAACAAGTCCGCAACCTGCGCGGCTGCAGCCAGCCCGTCAACCTCCACGGCTGGACGGTCACCACCGACCAGACCACCAAGCAAGTGGTCCGCTCCTATCGCTCCGAAGACGAACCCTCCGGACGCCTCCTGACCACCTGCGGCAACCGCCGCGCCTCCCGCTGCCCCGCCTGCTCACGCCTCTACGCCGCCGACACCTACCACTTGATCAAGGCTGGACTGTCAGGCGGCAAGAACGTCGCCGAAACCGTCCGCGACCACCCCCGAGCCTTCGTCACTCTTACTGCCCCCTCCTTCGGCCCCGTCCACCACCGCAAGACCGACAGCGCGGGCATGACCCATCCCTGCCGCTGCGGCACCCACCACGCCGAGGACGACCCGGTGTTGGGCACCCCGCTGGACCCGAGCACGTACGACTACACCGGCGCCGTGCTGTGGAACGCGCACGCCGGAGCACTGTGGGCACGCTTCACCACCTACCTTCGCCGTGCCCTCGCCGAACACCTCGGCATGACGCAGAAGGCGTTGAACACCGCCCTCCGCGTGTCCTTCGCCAAGGTCGCCGAGTACCAGAAGCGCGGCCTGGTCCACTTCCACGCCGTGGTCCGCTTCGACGGACCCGATGGGCACACCACATCGCCCCCGCCCTGGGCCACCCTCGATGCCCTCCAGGTCGCCGTGGGCCTGGCGGCCGAGCGTGCCCGACTCCCCATCGAGTCCGACGCCATCGGCGAACGCGTGATCAAGTGGGGCGACCGGTTCAAGGTCGACCAGATCTCCGCCCTGGGCAGCGGCGAACTCACCGACGCCAAGGTCG
Organism: Streptomyces sp. NPDC055140; assembly: GCF_053607285.1. NCBI lineage: Bacteria > Bacillati > Actinomycetota > Actinomycetes > Kitasatosporales > Streptomycetaceae > Streptomyces > Streptomyces sp. NPDC055140. The sequence goes on from NZ_JBSGTG010000005.1 coordinate 124,351, forward strand.
CGGGATACGTCGCGAAGTACGCCACCAAGAACGCCGAAGGCGCGGGCACCGTAGACCGGACCCTCATGTGCCGTCTTTGCTCCGGACGCGGCTACGTACGCGGCCCCGACGGCTTCCATGACCTGTGCGCCGACTGCGACGGCACCGGACAAGCCGAACCCATCAAGGCCCTGCCGGTACAACAGCACGTCCGCCAGATGATCCGCACCGCCTGGGCCCTCGGGGACTTGCCGGAGTTCGCCGACCTCAAGCTCTGGAAGTGGGCGCACATGCTCGGCTTCCGCGGCCACTTTTCCAGCAAATCCCGCGCCTACTCCACCACCCTCGGCGCACTCCGCGACGTCCGCCGCGCCTGGCGTCTTGCCCAGGCCGAAGCCTCCCGCACCCCCGCCGGCCTCCCCGTCGACGACGAGAACACCATCCTCGTCACCAACTCCTCGTGGACCTACCTCGGCAGCGGCTACCGCCCCGGCGAAGAACTCCTCGCCGCCCAAGTCCGCCACGACAGGGACCACGCCGAACGCCTCAAGCGGGAAGAGCTGGTGCCTGCATGACGACGGCTGTGCTCACCGTGGACAAGGTCGCCGAGCGTCTCGGCATCAGCCGCTGGAAGGTCCACGACCTGATCCGCTCCCGCGAACTCGCCTCCTTCAAGATCGGCCGCTGCCGACGCATCAGTGAAGCCGCCGTGGACGCCTACGTATCACTCCGCACCGAACAGGAAGCTGCCTGATGGCCACGCCGAAGAAGAACGCCAACAACGAGGGCACCATCTACCAGCGCAAGGACGGCCGTTGGGAGGGCAGTGCGTACGTCCTGACGACGGACGGCACATACAAGCGGCGCAGTGTCTACGGCAAGACCTGGAACGAAGCGCACGAGAAGCTCACCAAGCTCAAGGCCGACTCCCTTAGCGGTCTCCCTATCGCCACCAACAAGATGACGCTCGGCGAGTACCTGGCGTACTGGCTGGCGAACGTCGCTCAGGGCAAGGTGCGCAGGACGACCTACGTCAACTACGAGTCTCTCGTCCGCAACTACATCACCCCGGAGTTCGGCAAGAAGATGCTGGTCCGGCTCACCGCCCGCGACATACGCGCCTTCCTCATGAAGACGGCCGCCACCTGCCAGTGCTGCGCGCAGAGCAAGGACAAGAAGCGGCCGGAGCACAAACGGCGCTGCTGCGCCCTCGGTAAGTGTTGCAAGAAGCTGCCGTCAGATCGAACCGTGCGCTTCCTGCTGGTGATCATGCGTGCCGCCCTACAGCACGCGGTGCGTGAGGACGAGTTGCCCCGCAACGTGGCCCGGAACGTGGATCTGAGAATGGGAACGAAGCGCGAGATCGAACCGCTCGCAGTGAAGGAGGGGCGTCAGCTCCTGGCGGCGGCCCGAGTCAACCGGCTGTGGGCCGCGTACGAACTGGCGGTCCGTATCGGCCTGCGACGGGGTGAGCTGCTGGGGCTGCGGTGGTCGGACGTAGATCTTCACGAAGGCGTCCTCACTGTCCGGCAGGCTCTACAGCGGGTCGGCGGTGAACTGCTGATCGTCGCGCCGAAGACCCAGCGCTCGGCCCGTCGCGTGGCCCTCCCGCCGGAGTGTGTGACGGCGCTGCGTGCTCAGCGCGCCCAGCAGATCGCCGACCGGAAAGCAGCGGGCAACAACTGGAAGGGGACGGGCCACGGCCTTGTCTTCACCACCAAGAACGGGACCCCCATCGAGCCGCGCAACCTGAACCGCTCCTTCGAGGCGCTGTCCGTCCGCGCCGGCATCCGCAAGGTCCGCTTTCACGACCTGCGCCACACCTGCGCGTCCCTGCTCCACGAACAGGGCGCCGACGCCCGCATGATCATGGAAGTCCTCGGCCACAGCTCGATCCGCGTGACCATGGACATCTACACGTTCGTACGGCTCGACGCGCAGCGCTCGGCGTTCGATCGCGTCGGGGACGCCCTGAAGGGTGACAGCAACGGCCCGGACGATGACGACGGTGCGGCCGGTGTTCCGGTAGCCGTCTGATCCACCGCGAACTCGCCCTCTGAGGCGGTTGCCGTCAAACAGTGCCGTCAAGACAAAAGCCAGAGGCCCTGTGGATTGCTCCACAGGGCCTCTGGTCTGCTGTGCACTCGGCAGGATTCGAACCTGCAACCTTCTGATCCGTAGTCAGATGCTCTATCCGTTAAGCTACGAGTGCTTGTTCTGTTTTTGTCTCGGTCCCGGCCCCTTCGGCCCGTTCCCGGCGACAGGAAGAACATTACATGACTGCCGCCGTCATGTGAAATCCGTTTGCCGCACCCCTTGTGAGCTGGGCAAACACCGTCTTGCGGGTCCGAAACGCCGAAGCCCCGGTCCATCAGGACCGGGGCTTCGGATCTTGGAGCGGAGGCGGAGGGATTTGAACCCTCGATGGGCTTTAAGGCCCAAACCGCATTAGCAGTGCGGCGCCATAGACCGGACTAGGCGACGCCTCCAGCACGACCCCCCGCGCGAGCGCGAGTGGTGCGTCCAGATGATGACACAGCAGCACGCCGTGTCACCAATCGGCCCCCACGGTACTAGGCGTCCGGGCCGGAGACAAAGCGCTTCTGTTCGTCCTCGTGTTTCCGGGCCCACCGCAACATCGCGGGCCGCCCGGCGTTAGACGCGGTGGAGCCGCTCGGGACGGCGCGGTTCCTCAGTCTTCTCTTCTCACTCATTCGTGGAGCCCCTCATGTTGCTGCGCCGCATCGCCCTGACCGCCGCATCCGCCGCCGCGCTCTGCGCGGTCCCCGCCGCCGCCCACGCCGACACGGGACCGCTCGGCCTCCCCCAGTTGTTCGCCACGCCCGCCACCCAGGACCAGCTACGGGTCGCCGTCACCGACACGGGTGACGGAAGGGACGGGACGTACGAGCTGGAGTGCGGGCCCTCGGGCGGTACCCATCCGGAACCCGCGAACGCGTGCGCGCGGCTCGACGAGCTGTCGGCGAACGGCCGCGACCCGTTCGCGCCGCCCTCGCCGGACGCCCGTTGCACGATGCAGTACGGAGGCCCCGCGACGGCCCGCGTCACCGGAACGTGGCACGGCCGGCCCGTCGACGCGACCTACAAGAGGACCAACGGCTGTGAGATCTCGCGGTGGCAGGGGCTCGTTCCCGTGCTGCCCGCGACCGGTCGGTGAACGAGGGCGGGCCATTGTGTGGGGAACGTGCCAAGGCGCGGCGCGGCTCCGGACACCCTGTGACCAGGCATATGCCCGCGCATGCCCCGCCGTCACGCGGCCGGGTGAGGCCACACAGCCACGCATCTTCATTCCACGGGCACATCTTCCGCGTGCGACCTCCCTCTCATCCGGCGCCGCGACCGCAACCTCTGCCCGTAGACTCCCTCCCGTGACATGCCGCGAGCCACGTAGGAAGATGGCTCGCGCGGTCGGCAAGGTGCGGTAATCAGGGAGGAAGCGTCGTCGTGAGCAGCAGGCCATCCCGAGGCGCTGCTCGCCTCGCAGCCATACTCGACGCGCTCCCGGACGCGCTGGTGCTGGTAAACGCCAACGGGACCGTCGTCAACGCGAACACCATCGCCCTGGAGGCCTTCGAGGCCCCGGGCACCGCTCTCGTGGGACGCGGACTGCTCGATCTGCTGCCCGAGTTCGACTCGCGGCTCATCCCCGGATCGATGCGCAGGCCCGACACCACGGACGAGCGCGGGCGCACCAAGCCGACCCGGATGATGGCCCGCCGCACCGACGGCAGCGAGTTCCCCGTCGAGGTCACCAGCGCCAATCTCGCCGACGGCCGCGACGCCGTCGACGGCTACGGCAACAGCTCGTACGGGAGCGGGAGCTACGGCAGCGGCGCCTCCGAACTCCTGATGCTCGTCGTGCGCGACCTGTCGGGGACCGTCGACACCGAGGCCGAACTCGCGCGTTCGCAGCGCCAGACCGAGATGATCCTGCGCGCCGCCGCCGAGGGCGTCGTCGGCACCGACACCGACGGCCGGATCGTGCTCGTCAACCCGGCCGCCGCGCAGATCCTCGGCTTCCGCGCCAGCGACCTGGGCGGGCAGGAACTGCACGCGCTCGTCCTCCACTCACGCGCCGACGGCGAGCCGTTCCCGTACGAGGAGTCCCCGCTCGCCGACACCCTGCGCTCCGGGCGCAAGCACCGGGTGCGCGGGCAGGTCCTGTGGTCGAAGAGCGGCGCGCAGGTGCCCGTCGACATGACGACGGCGCCCGTGCGTGACGGTGACCAACTGGTCGGCGCCGTGATGACGTTCACCGACCGGCGGCCCTACGACGAGCTCGTCGTGGCGCACGCGGAGGAGATCGACCGGCGCGACAAGGAGACGGAGCGCGCCGCCGCGGAGCACGCGGAGACACTCGCCCGCACCGTCGAGGAGCACGAGGCGCAGACCGCGCGTACCGAAGAGGAGCACGCGACCGAGCTCGCCACGATCACCGAGCAGCACACCGAGGAACTCTCCGCCGAGAAGGACCGGATCGCTGCTCTCGCCGAGCGCGAAAAGGACCGTTACGAGGCGCTCGCGGCCCGGCACGAGCAGCTCCTCGCCGTCCTCGGCCAGTCGCTGCGCGGCCCCCTCGACGAACTGCGCGGCCAGCTCACCACCCTGGCCGCGGACGACGCGGGCCAGTTGTGGCCCGAGGCCAACCAGATCCTGCACCACCTCGCGGCCGGCTACAGCCGCATGACCACGCTCGTCGACAACGTGCTCGGCTATCAGCTCCTCGACTCCGGCGACGCCCAGCTGACCCGTACGAACGTGATGCTCGACGCGGTCGTCGCCGCGGGCGTCGACGGGGCGGTCGAGCTGATCGGGCCCGGGCGCGCGCAGTTCGCCGTGCACGCCCCGCCCATCGAGGCCGAGGTCGACGCGGCACGCCTGGCCACCGCGCTCGCCCACCTCGTCGCGGACGTCGCGGGCATCGACGCCACCGGCAACGCGCGCGTGGGCATCGTTCCCACGAGCGGCGTCGGCGGATACGTGGACTCGACGATCGTCGTGGCGGCGGCGCTGCGCGGCGAGAGCGTCCGTATCGAGGTACGCGGGCCCTACACGGGCGGCGACCCGGTCCACGAGCCCATCGTGCGCGGCATCGTGCGGGCGCACGGCGGTGTGCTCCAGACGCACGAGGTTCCCGGGATGAGCGGCAGCGCGTACGTGCTCGAGGTGCCGATCGGGGGCGGGGCCGGGGCGGTTCCGGTTGCCGATCCGTCGGGTGTTGTCGGGGTGGCCGGTCCCGGTACGTCTGTTCCCGGTACGGCTGTCGAGATCGCTTCGTCGGCTGGTCGCGCCCGTGCGGAGGCCCGTGCTGAGGCCGGTGCGGGGCTGCCCGAGCAGGCGTCGGGTACGCGCGGCGGGCGGCGGCGGGCACGGCGTGCTTCGGGCGCGTCGGTGGACTCGTTCCTGGAGAGCGGTGTCGCGGGGGCCGCGGGTGCGGTTCCGGGTGCCGACGAGGCCGGGCAGGACGACGGCGGCTCGGAGGCTGCCGCTCCGACCGGGCGACGCAGGCGGCGGGCCGAGGAGTCCGCGGCGGCGGGTGCGCCCGGGAGCGCTCAGGGACAACTGCCGGCGCAGGCCACGCAGACTCCGGCCGGCGGGACGCCTGCGGGTGACGCGGGGGCCGGGACCGGTACGGGACGTCGGCGCGGGAGGCCCAACCCGGCTGAGGTCGCCGTTCCGGCGGGAGCCGATGCCGGTCCCGGTGCCACCGAGGGTTCCGTGGTCACCGCTGCCGAACACGCGGCTGGATCCCCCGCCCTGGGCGAGACCGTGCCGCCGCAGGGTGTGCCGGTCGGAGCGTCCTCGGGCCGCCGGGCCCGGCGCAACTCCGAGCAGGCCGCGCTGCCTGCCGGTGGTTCGGGTGCATCGGAGGCTTCCGATGCGTCCCAGGCCGGACAGAACGTCCCCGCCGGACGTCGCGCGCGCCGCGCTCTCGGCAGTGCCCCGGAGCGGGAGACCGAGCAGGCCGGCGCCGCGCGCACCGTATTCGCGCTGCCGCCCGCGGAGGCCGACCGGACGACGCCCGAGCCGGGCACCGCCACGGATGCCGACGCAGAGACGACTACGGGCACGGGTACGGGTGCTGGCGGCGAGCGGCACGACGCCGCGCAGCGTCACCCCTCCGACGACCACACTCCGCCGCAGCCCCACCCTGTCCAGACGGTTCCGGGCGCGCGCGCCGCGCTGCCGCAGGAGAACGGTGCCAGGTCCCGCGCCGCGCAGCCCCTCCCCGCCGAGGCCCCGTCTGCTGACCCCAACTCGACTCAGGGTCGCGCCATAAGCGTACGAACGCTGGGGCAAGGCGTTCCCTTCGGACGTCAGATCGCCGAGCAGCAGCGCCCGCCGCGGCCGCAGCTGCCGGCCCCCGGCACGGCCCAACCGCTGCCGAACCCGGCGCTCCCGAACCAGCAGTCGAACCCGCAGCCGAATGCGAAGGCGCCCGCGCAGCCGAACCAGGCCGGCCCGGCGACGGGCAAGCAGCCCAGTCCGCAGGCGAAGCAGCCGTCCGGTGCGCAGGGCGGTCCGTCCGGCCCGAAGACCGGGCAGCAGCCCGTTCAGTCGCCCGGTGGCAACTCGTCGCTCCAGGTCCCGCTGCCCCCTCAGGTTCCGCAGCCCGCGGCGGCCCCGCAGGAGCAGACGCAGCACACGCTCGGCGGCTCCGGCCGTCGCCGCAGGCTGTCCACCCGGCCGGACCCCGCCGGCACCCAGCCGGAGACCGCGGCCCGCCCACACCCGCAGTCCCCGTCGCAGTCGTCACAGGCGCAGCCGAAGGCTCAGCCCCAGACGCCGTCCGGCCAGTCCCAGCCCGGTCAGCCGCAGTCGCTGCTGTCGTCGTCATCGGAGGGCCGCGGACGTTCGTACGCGATCGGCGCCCCCGACCAGGACGCCGACGAGGGACCCGAGCCGCTGGACGGGCCCGGTGGCGCCGTCGAGGTGGCGATCCGGCCCCAGCCTCAGCCGATGGACGACGAGCTGCCCCCGGAGCCGCTCGACAACCCGCGCCGTCTCCTGGTCTGGCCCGCGCCCGACGCGACCACGCAGCAGGCCCTGAGTGACCGCGGCTACCGCCCGGTGACCGTGCACTCCCGCGAGGAGGTCGACGCGCAGATCGCGGCCTTCCCTGCCGCGCTTTTCGTCGACCCGCTGACCGGACCGATCACGCGCACCGCCCTCCAGTCGCTGCGCCAGGCCGCCGTGGCCGCCGAGGTTCCCGTCCTGGTGACGGCCGGGCTCGGACACGCGACGCGCGAGGCCGCGTACGGGGCCGATCCCGCCGTCCTGCTGAAGGCCCTCGCGCCGCGGGACAGCGAGCAGCACCCGTCGCGCGTCCTGCTCATCGAGGAGCGCGAGGAGATCGCGCTCGCGCTCACCGCGACGCTGGAACGGCGCGGGATGCAGGTCGCGCGGGCCGGTTCCGACGCGGACGCGGTGACGCTGGCCGCGCAGATGCGGCCGAACCTGGTGGTGATGGACCTGCTCCAGGTACGTCGCAGGCGCGCCGGAATCGTCGACTGGCTGCGCGCGAACGGCCAGTTGAACCGCACGCCCCTCGTCGTCTACACCGCCGCTGTCGAGGAGGCCGACCTGCCGCGCCTGGCCGCGGGCGAGACCGTCCTGTTCCTGGCGGAACGGTCGACGAGCGACGAGGTGCAGGGCCGGATCGTGGACCTGCTCGCGAAGATCGGTACCAACTGAGAAACGCGCAATTCGACGAAAGCGCAGCCGACAGACCCACAACTGACAAACAGGGGCGGCCCGTTCGGGCCGCCCCTGTTTCACGTGAAACCGCGCTGAGCTATGGGCTCAGAGCCGCGTGATGTCCAGCTCCCCGTCCGCGTACTGCTTGCGCAGCACCTTCTTGTCGAACTTGCCGACGCTCGTCTTCGGCACCGCCGTGATCACCGTCCAGCGCTCCGGGAGCTGCCACTTGGCAACCTTCTCGCCGAGGAACGCGCGCAGGATCCCGAAGTCGGCGCTCGCGCCCTCCTTCAGGACCACGGTGGCGAGCGGGCGCTCGCCCCACTTCTCGTCGGGGACGGCGACGACGGCCGCCTCGGCGACGTCCGGGTGGGACATCAGGGCGTTCTCGAGGTCGACGCTACTGATCCACTCACCGCCGGACTTGATGACGTCCTTGGCGCGGTCGGTGAGGGTGAGGAAGCCGTCGGGGCTGATCGTGCCGACGTCGCCCGTCTTGAGCCAGCCGTCGTCGCTGAACTTGTCGGCGGGACGCAGCGGTTCGCTGTCGGGGCCCGAGTAGTACGCACCCGCTATCCACGGCCCGCGGACCTCCAACTCACCGGCCGACTCGCCGTCCCAGGCCAGCAGCTCGCCGCCCGGACCCGAGAGGCGCGCCTCGACGCCGGCCGGGAACCGGCCCTGGGTCAGGCGGTACGCGAACTCTTCGTCGGTGCCGACAGCCGCGGCCGGCGGCCGGGCGACCGTGCCGAGGGGAGACGTCTCCGTCATGCCCCAGGCGTGGCAGACCCGCATGCCGAGCTCGTCGAAGGCCTTCATGAGCGAGGGCGGACAGGCCGAGCCGCCGATGGTGACCTGCCCGAGCGAACTCACGTCGCGGGGCTTCGCGGTGAGCTCCGCGAGCAGGCCCTGCCAGATGGTGGGGACGGCTGCCGCGTGCGTGGGGCGCTCGCTCTCGATCATCTCTGCGAGCGGCGCGGGCTGGAGGAAGCGGTCCGGCATCAGCATGTGCACGCCGGTCATGAACGTCGCGTGCGGCAGGCCCCACGCGTTCACATGGAACTGCGGCACCACGACGAGCGAGGTGTCCTCGTCGGTCAGGCCCATGGACTGCGTCATGTTGACCTGCATGGAGTGCAGGTAGATCGAACGGTGCGAGTAGACGACGCCCTTGGGGTCGCCGGTGGTGCCGGAGGTGTAGCAGAGCGCGGCGGCCTGGCGCTCGTCGAGCTGCGGCCAGTCGTACGTGACCGGCTTTCCGGCGATGAGCTCCTCGTACTCGTGGACCTGGGGGCGCGCTCCGTCGAGGAGCGAACGGTCGCCGGGACCGGAGACGACGATGTGCTCCACGCCCGTGAGGGACGGCAGGAGCGGCGCGAGCAGCGGCAACAGGGAGCCGTTGACGATGATCACGCGGTCGGCGGCGTGGTTGACGATCCACACCAACTGCTCGGCGGGAAGCCGCAGGTTCAGGGTGTGCAGTACGGCGCCCATGGAGGGGATCGCGAAGTAGGCCTCGACGTGGTCCGCGTTGTTCCACATCAGGGTCGCCACGCGGTCGTCGTCCACGATGCCGAGGTCGGCGCGCAGAGCGTGCGCGAGCTGGGCGCTGCGGTCGCCGATCTCGGCGAAGCTCCGGCGCTGCGGCCCGCTCTCACCGGTCCAGGTCGTCACCTGGGAGGTGCCGTGGATCGTCGACCCATGGGTCAGGATCCTCGAGATCAGCAGTGGTACGTCCTGCATCGTGCTCAGCACGGCGTCCTCCCGGTGGGCGCTACGGCGCAGTAATGTTCCGCCGATTCTCACCGCATACCATTCGGTATGTCACTAGCCCAGGGAATGATCGATCAGCGAGTAGTCCCGGTCAGCCCTTGGCCGGGCGCAGTTCCGGGTCCTCACGGAGCTTGCCGAGGGCCCGCGAGACCGCGCTCTTGACCGTGCCGACAGACACCCCGAGCACCTCGGCCGTCTGCACCTCGCTCAGGTCCTCGTAGTACCGCAGGACGACCATCGCGCGCTGCCGGGCGGGCAGCTTCATGATCGCGCGCCACATCGCGTCGTGCAGGGCCTGGTGCTCGGCCGGATCGGCCGCCGCCACGGTCTCCGGCTCGGGCAGCTCGTCGCAGGCGAACTCGTCGACCTTCCGCTTACGCCACTGCGACGTACGCGTGTTCAGCAGGGCCCGGCGCACATAACCGTCGAGCGCCCGGTGGTCCTCGATGCGGTCCCACGCCACATACGTCTTGGTGAGCGCGGTCTGGAGCAGGTCCTCGGCGTCACACGGGTTCGCGGTCAGCGACCGGGCGGTCCGCAGCAGTACGGGCTGCCGCGCCCGCACGTACGACGCGAACGACGGGTACGACTTGCGCGGCGCGTACGGCGTCGGATGGGCGGCCGGCACGTACGGCACCGGGTGGGAAGAGTGAGGCGTCATCGCGGCTCGCGGCGCGCTGCGCGTCGCGGCATCCGATGCACTGGAGCAGACAGGCGCCATGGTTGCGGTCATGGCTCCACGCTAGGAGCGCCCCCTACCCTCGCGGATCGGCCGCAGGTCCCGAAGCGGTGTCCGCCTCAGGTTGTAGGAGTGGTGGTATCCCCACCTCCTGAAGGTGGAGGACGCGGTACGCACCCCTGAGGGTTCATCCCTGAGAGCCATTCCATGGGCTTCCTTCCACTCTGCCGCTCCCGCGGACCGGGGTGGCTCATCGGATGCGGGCCACCGGCGCGTGCACCAGATTCCGGTCGATGACGAGGGTCCGCCCGCCGTGCCGCTCCTTCACGTTCCCCGCGTACTGGTGGATCCTGCGCCGCGAACTCCAGGCGGACCCCCGCAGCACGGGCTCCCGGGCCAGCCGGGGCGGCGTGTGCCAGCGCGCGAACCAGATCACCGACGGCAGATCCCGCGCCCCCGCCCGCGCCGCCGCCCGCATGTGCCGCACCCCGGAGTCGACACTGCTGTAGAACCCGGGCACGTACCCCTTCCGGCGCACCTGCCGGTCCCAGCCCCGCACAAAGGTGAGCGTCGTACGGGCACACTTCTTCTGCCGGTACTTGTACGCCTCCATGTCGAGATAGAGGGGGCTGCCCGGCCGGATGCCTACGGCCCGCGCCCTGCGTACGGCGTCCCGCCCCTCCCGCACGCCCTGGCGCCAGGCGTGACGGCCGATGCGATAGGCCTTCTTGGGACCCGCGACGACACACGGCGACTGCGAACCGACGTACACCGGCAACACCCGCCACCCCAGCCGCTGCACCCCCTTCATCCAACGGTGCCCGAGCCGGGGCTGATGAGGACAGGCCCGCCCACGGCCCCCGTAGTACACGCCCACCGCCCCGTACTTCGACGACCGCCAGCGCCGCATGGTGTCGAGCGACGGCGCCATGCACGTGTCGAACGCCGGCCCGCGGAACATTCGCGGATTGGAGAGGGCGGGGAGCGTGGGTTGGGAGGAGGGACCGCCGGCGGCGCCCGGTGCCCCAGGATCCCGGGCCGGTCCTGTGGCTCGGCCGTCGAGTGCGGAGTCTCCGAGTACGAAGCCGGGGATGGTGGCGAAGTCGAGCATGGCGAGGCCGGCCAAGGGGTCGGGGTTGGCGTCGGGCGTCGGAGACGGCTGGGGGAGGCCGGGTTCGGCCCGCGCCGACGCGGGGAGGGTTGTCAGCGCCATCAGGAGCAGCACTAGACCCACGACCAGCTTCCGGTGGTGCCTACGGCGAGTGCGGTGCATAGGGCGAGTGAAGGGGCCGGGGTGCGCACCGGACCCGGGACACACCCCGCGTTCAGCCGTCCGCTCCCAGAATCAAACCCGATGTGGGGACGCCGGTCCCCGCGGTCACCAGCGCCGTGGCGGCGTCGGCCATCTGGTTCACCGCCGTGCCCCGCACCTGTCTGACCGCCTCCGCTATGCCGTTCATCCCGTGCAGGTACGCCTCGCCGAGCTGCCCGCCGTGTGTGTTGAGCGGGAGCCGACGCTCCGCCACGAAGTCAGCCGCCTCACCCGGTCCGCAGAACCCGAATTCCTCCAGCTGCATCAGCACGAACGGCGTGAAGTGGTCATACAGGATCCCCACGTCGATCTCGCCCGGCGCCAGCCCGGCCGACCTCCACAACTGCCGTGCCACGACACCCATTTCGGGCAGGCCCGTCATGTCGTCCCGGTAGAAGCTCGTCATCTGCTCCTGGCCGCGCCCCGCCCCCTGGGCCGCCGCCGTGATCACGGCGGGACGGTGCGGGAGATCGCGGGCCCGCTCGACGCTGGTGACGACGATCGCCTGCCCGCCGTCAGTCTCCTGACAGCAGTCGAGCAGCCGCAACGGCTCCACGATCCACCGCGACGCCGCATGGTCCTCCAGCGTGATCGGCTTCCCATGGAAGTACGCCGCCGGATTGGTGGCCGCGTACGCGCGGTCCATGACGGCGACATGACCGAACGCCTCCGGGCCCAGGCCGTACGCGTGGAGGTAGCGCTGCGCCGCCATCGCCACCCATGACGCGGGCGTGAGCAGTCCGAACGGCAGTGCCCAGCCGAGCGCCGCCCCCTCCGCCGACGGCTCCCGATGCTGCACCCCGGAGCCGAACCTCCTGCCTGAGCGCTCATTGAACGCCCGATAGCAGACGACCACTTCGGCCACCCCCGTCGCCACCGCGAGCGCGGCCTGCTGAACCGTGGCGCAGGCCGCACCGCCGCCGTAGTGGACCCGGGAGAAGAACGAGAGGTCCCCTATCCCGGCCGCCTGCGCGACGGTGATCTCCGGACTGGTGTCCATGGTGAACGTGACCATGCCGTCGACGTCGGCGGGGGAGAGCCCGGCGTCGTCGAGCGCCGCGCCCACCGCCTCCACCGCGAGCTTCAGCTCACTGCGCCCGGAGTCCTTGGAGAACTCGGTCGCCCCGATCCCGACGATCGCCGCACGCCCGCCAAGACTGTCCTTCGCCCGCACACTCATGCCGGCCTCCCCGACGCCGAGGGACGGGACGGCGTACTCGTGGGGTCCGAAGGGCTCGCGAGACTCGGGAGCGTGACCGTCGCCGTCCCTGTGACGTGCGTGCCCAGCCCGTTGACCCCGACGATTCGCACCACCACCGTGGCACCCCCGCCGTCGGACTCGCCCCGGCTCCCGTCCCCGTCTTCGACCTCGGTAACCGTCCCCGTCAACACCATTGTGTCCCCTGGGTAGTTGGGCGCCCCCAGCCGTATGGCGACCTTGCGCAGAACCGCAGTGGGGCCGAAGTGATCGGTGATGTAACGGCCGACGAGTCCGTTCGTCGTCAGGATGTTCATGAAGATGTCGGGGGAGCCCTTCTCCTTGGCGAGCTCCGCGTCGTGGTGCACGTCCTGGTAGTCACGGGACGCGATCGCCCCGGAGACGATCAGCGTCCGGGTGACCGGGATCTCCAACGGCGCCAGCTTCGCGCCGACTCCGGCCCGGATCCCTGTCGAGGCATCCACCATCGCCTCTTCCCCCTCCTCCCGATCCCTTGCCGTCCGATCCATTCCCTCTGCCTTCACTTCCGCGCTGCCCACGGCGCCCCCGCCCTCTCCGTACCGCTCCCCTCGCCACAAGCGATCAAGTCACCCAGCTCCGCGAGCAGTTCACCCCCGCATCCCAGATACGCGTCGAGCTGTCTGCCCCACAGGAAATGCCGGTGCACGGGATGCTCCAGGTCGGCGCCCATGCCGCCGTGCAGATGCTGTCCGGCGTGCACGACCCGTCTCCCCGCTTCCGACGCCCACCAAGCCGCAGTCAGCGCATGGCCCGCGTACGGCAGCCCCTCGTCCCGTCGCCATGCCGCCTCGTACGCCGTGACGCGGATGGCCTCCGTATCCAAATAGGCGTCTGCCGCCCGGAGTTGAACCCCCTGCTTTGCGGCGAGCGGTCTGCCGAACTGCTCCCGTTCGTTCGTGTACTCCACGGCACGCGCCAGCGACCCCGCGCAGACCCCGGCCTGAAGCCCCGCGAACGCGGTCCGCGCCATCGCCAGGACGTCGTCGTACGCACCGGGCCCGCCGACCCTCTCCGCCGGCGCCCCGTCGAGAACCAGCCGGCCCGCCGACCAGGGCGCGGTGAGCTCGACCGCGTCGCAGTCGGCATCGGCCGTACGCACTCTCCACAGGCCCCGGTCGGCCGTCGCCACCAGAACCCAGGACGCGTCCCGGAGCCACGGAACCCAGGGCACCACCCCCGTGAGCCGCCCCGTGCCCCCGCCCGCCCCCGTTTCCCCGGCCTCCGCTCTGTCGACCCGCATCCCGTCCTGCGCGGGGAAGGCCCCCGTGGCCACCTCCGTCCCGTCCCGCAGCCCCCGCAGCAGCCGGTCCTGCTGCTCGGAGGTGCCGTGCCTCGCCACCGCGAGCAGCCCGTACGCGCAACTGGCGGCGAACGGCACCTGTGCCGTCGTCCGGCCCTGCTCCTCCAGCATCAGGACGAGCCCGAGCAGCCCGGTCTCCTCCACCGCCCCAGGCAGCCCCGCCGAGCCGAGCGCCTTCCACAGCTCGGGGTCCGTTCCCGTGCCGGCTGCCGCGAGGCGCTCGGGGGTCGACAGGTCACCGAAGATCCGCGCGGCCAGGTCGGCGGCGGCCGCCTGGTCCTGCGTAGGTGTGAAATCCACGTCAGCCCTCCCGTCCCGTAGCGACACCCGTAGCAACCCCCGAAGCGACACCGTCACCGGCCCGGAAGACCGGCAGTTCCAACTCCTCGTCCACCCGTAGGAATTCGAGCCGAACCGGCATCCCTATTCGGACCTTGTCGTACGGCACCCCCACCACGTTGCTGATGATCCGGACGCCTTCGGCAAGCTCGATCAGGCCCACCGCGTACGGCGGGTCGAAGGCAGGGAAGGACGGGTGGTGCATCACCACGTACGAGAAGACGGTCCCCTCGCCGCTCGCCTCGACCGTGCTCCAGTCCTGCGAGGCACACGCGCCGCACCCCGGCAGCCAGGGGAAGCGCAGCGTCCCGCACGCCTCGCAGCGCTGGATGAGGAGGCGGTGCTCGCAGACCCCTTCCCAGAACCCGGCGTTGTCCCGGTTCACCACCGGGCGGGGCCGCCGGGCCTGCTGCTCCCGCACCGGCCTCACCGCCCGCCCTGCCCGCGCCGCCGGGGCGTACTTGAGGATCCGGAAGCGATGCGTCCCGGCGAGCTCGCCATCAGCCCTGACATCCATGCGCGTCGTGACGAAGTGCCCCGTGCCCAGCTTCGTCGTCTTGCGCTCGGACACCGACTCGATCACCGCGTCGAAGGTGATCGCGTCACCGGGCCGCAGCGGACGCAGATACTCCTGCTCGCAGTCGGTGGCGACGACCGAGATGTACCCCGCGCCGTCCAGCAGGGCGAACAGCTCGTCGTAGGCGCCGCTGCGCCCCTGGTGCCCGGAGAGCCCACCCATCGTCCAGGCCTGGAGCATGGTCGGCGGCGCTATGGCGCCGGGCCCCTCGTACGCGGGATTGGTGTCTCCCATCGCCTCGCACCAGTGCCTGATCATCGGCTCGTTGACCAGGTCCTTGCCTACCCCCGCGGTGGCCGCGGGCAGCCCTTCGAAGGCCTTCAGCGCTTCGTACGTCATGTCGCCGGTCACCGCCGCCCCCTCCTCATCCCGAGCCGCATCGTCGCGACGATCTCCCGCTGCACCTCACTCACGCCGCCCCCGAACGTGTTGATCTGCGCCGCCCTGTTCATCCGCTCCAGCTCGCCCTCCGCCGTCCCACCCCAAGCACCACCGCCCGACCCGCCACCACCGGACCCACCACGCGCGTCACCACCAGCCCCACCCCCGAACGCCCCCGGCGACCCGGCTCGAACCAGCGCCGCGTCTCCCGCGATCTCCTGACACATTCGGTACACCTCGACCGCCGATTCGGTTCCCATGACTTTCACGCCGCTCGCGTCGCCCGGCGCAAGGCGCCCCGCCCCGACGTCTCCCACCAAACGCCAGTTGAGCAGGCGCGTCGCCGCCAGACGGGCATGCACCTCGGCCAGCCGCGACCGCACCCACGGCAGGTCGATCCGGCGTTCCCCCGTCACCGGATCGGGTGAACGAACCGCTTCGAGCACCGCCGCGTAGAAGTCCTCGGCCTGCATCCCGATCGCGGCGAGCGCGACCCGTTCATGGTTGAGCTGGTTGGTGATGAGACCCCAGCCGCCGTTCTCGTCCCCGACAAGATTCGAGGCGGGGACGCGGATCCCGTCGTAGTACGTGGCGGTGGTGGTCAGCCCGCCGACGGTCTCGATGGGCGTCCAGCTGAAGCCGGCGGCGTCCGTCGGCACGAGAATGATCGAGATGCCCTGGTGCTTGGCGGCTTCGAGGTCCGTGCGACAGGCCAGCCAGATCCAGTCGGCGTTCTGCGCGTTCGACGTGAAGACCTTCTGCCCGTCGATGATCCAGTCGTCGCCGTCGCGGAGGGCCCGCGTCCGCAGCGAGGCCAGGTCGGTCCCCGCCGACGGCTCGCTGTACCCGATCGCGAAGACCAGCTCGCCCTTGAGGATCCGCGGCAGGAAGTACGCCTTCTGTGCCTCGGTCCCGTACTTGATCAGGGTCGGCCCGACGGTGTTCAGGGTCACCATGGAGACAGGCGCGCCCGCGCGATACGCCTCGTCGAAGAAGACGAACTGCTCGTCGGGCCCCCGGTCTTGGCCTCCGTACTCGACGGGCCAGCCGAGCCCGAGGAGGCCGTCGGCACCGATGCGGCGCAGCAGGCGCCGCTGGGCCGTGCGATCGTCGTGGGCGGGCGGCCCGTCCGGCATCAGTTCCCGGAAGTAGGCGCGCAGTTCGGCGCGGAGTTCATGCTGGCGCGCGGTGGGGGCGAGGTGCACGGCGGCGGCCCTCCCGGACCTCGTACGAACAAGGGTCTCTGACCGTCTGTTTCTGACTGACCGTCAGATTTGGTACGACTGTCCGCCAGGTTCGGTACGGGTGTCAAGGGATCAGCACGCGCGCGTGAAGGGTTGGCTGGTGAGCGAAAACGCCTGTGCGGCGATGCCGAAGCACCGCCGCACAGATGTCACGCACCCCTGGCAATGGCCCCCGCCGACAGGAGCCTGCGGGTCACCAGAGCTTGGTGAAGTGCACCACGATGTTCTCGTTCGACTGGTCGATGGCCGTGAACGCGGAGCCGTTCACCTGGGCCGTGTTGTTCTGGTTCGAGGCGCCGGAGCCCACCGCCTGCTGCTGCGTGGTGGACGAGTTGCCGTGGTTGTTGCCACCGACACCACTGCCGCTCACGGTCGCCACACCCGCGTTCGATCCGTTGTCCGCGAAGGACCCGTTGTCGGCCATCGCCACCCCCGAGAAGAGGGCTGCCGCGAGGGGCAGGGCGGCGACGGCGGCGAGGGCGCGGGCGGTACGGATGTGTGCCATGTCAATTCCTCCAGGAACCGGTAACTACTGGTTGCTCCAAGGCAGTTGGCCGACCGCCTCGGTCGTTGCTCACGACGTCGCGAGATCAGAATTGCCCACCGAATCCCCGTCGAACCAGGGCGGAAGGTCATATTCCCTCGCAAGCGTGAGGACATGTCGATAAACCTGCTTCACACTCTTAAAGCCCCAGCTCAGCCCGGATTACGTCCGATCGGCGCGGCCGGGTCAGCCACCGCTGGGGCTGAAGCGTTTCGGCACATTTTTGGTAAATACACTCCACCCGGGCGAGCCCCCCTTCCTTTACTCGAACATTCGTACGAACATGGATGCATGGCCACCACCGACCGGCATGCCGTACCCCTTGCGACCCTGGCCCTCGCCCACGCCCTCTCCGCCGCCGAGCGCGGACTGGCCGTGATCCCGCTCTCCCGCACGAAGCTCCCCGCCCTGCGCTCCCCGCACCGCGACGAACCCGACCCGGCCCCGTGCCACGGCGAATGCGGCCGCCCCGGCCACGGCGTGTACGACGCCACGACCGACCCGGGCCGCATCCGTGACCTCTTCGCGGCGGCGCCCCGCGCCACCGGCTACGGCATCGCGTGCGGACTGCCCCCGCACCACCTCATCGGCGTCGACCTCGACACCAAGTCCGGTACGGACTCCTCGTCCGCGCTGCGCGAACTGGCGCTGCGCCACCTCTTCACGATCCCGGACACCGTCGTCGTGGCCACCCCCAGCGGCGGCCGTCACGTGTGGCTCTCCGGACCGCCGGACGTCGTGGTCCCCAACTCGGCGGGACGCCTCGCGCCGGGCATCGACATCCGCGGAGCGGGCGGCTACCTCGTGGGCCCCGGATCGCGCACGGCCCAGGGCGTCTACAGCGCGGTCCCAGGCACCGCCCACCTACCCGTCGCGCCCTGCCCGCCGGCACTCCTGCGCCTGCTCACACCCCCGCCACGCGTGCACCACCCGTCTCCGGCACATGCGGGCCAACACGGCGAGGGCCTGGTCCAGTTCGTGCTCGCGGCACATGAGGGACAGCGCAACACCCGTCTGTTCTGGGCCGCTTGCCGCGCCTATGAGAGCGACCTCGGCGACAGCCTCACGAACGCCCTCGTGGAAGCCGCGACCCGCACGGGCCTGACGGAACGCGAGGCCCGCTCCACGATCGCCTCAGCGGCCCGCCTGACCCAGCGCAACGACGCGGAGGCGTAGGACACGACGTCCGGAGGGCAAGCCCTCCCTGCACCCGGACGAACCCGCCTCCCCAAGACACGCGTAAGGGGCGCCCGCCATAGCGAACGCCCCTTACTAACACCTACCTACCGGCGGTGGGTGTGGGATTTGAACCCACGGTGACTCGCGCCACGACGGTTTTCAAGACCGCCATGCATGCAGTAGATGCAACCCGCTGACCTGCACCGAAAGCTGCATCAGACCGCCGAAGACGTCCTATGGCCCACACATGGCCCACGGCACGGGACTGACTACCGCTTTAGGAGTTCGATCCGCCTCGGCCTTGGCTGGGCCCAACTGTGCTCCCGGGAGCCTTCTGCATGCGCCCAAGGCTGCGGCTGTGCGTGGTCGTTGATGTCAGCGTTGGATGTCAGCGGAACAGCTCCGGCACAGGGCAGATCTCCAACGGCTCGTCCGGCCGATCCGCCCAACCCCACCAGACGTGCCGACTGGCACACCGCCACAGTGATTGACAGGCCCGCCGGCCGTCGTCCTTGCGCTTGGAGAGCACGAGACCACCAGACTTCAAGGGCTGCCTGCATTCGGGGCAGGGCAGAACGTCGCTGGTCATGCGTCGCACACTAACCCGAGCGCCACTCAAGCGCCGCCTCTGATCGCTGCAGCCGAACTCTCACCTGGTGGTTGTGCTCAACGTGGTCGATGACCTCACCGCGGATGCGTGTGCCGAGTGCGGGCAGCCCCATCTCCTCGGGTATGGCAGTGATCTCGGCAAGCGCCATGGCGTTCGGGACTCCGTCGACGCGGATGAAGACGCCGAAGGGCTGACGTGCAATCGCTTCTCCTGTGACGGAGGCTCCCAGGGGGAGAGCTGCAAGCGTCGCCGTCCAGACCTCTTCCGGCGACTGCCCCGTCACGTCAGGGGGGCGCTTTGGCCAGTTGTACTCGTGCATAGACAGATCTTGGCGCGCCGAGGTGTCCGCGACTACTGCGTTGTAAGGGCAGCTGTGGTCGGTAGCAGCGATGCGCAGGTCACTCCGTCTAAAGAGCCAGCCCAGCTCATCAGTACATCTCGACTGTGGCGAGCCGCCGTTCACCGTGGTTGACCGCACCATGTGGCACGTCTGTGGCACGCGCAGACGGGCTGTGCACTCACAGGCGCCTGCCGCGTCGCAAAGGGTACTCGGATCTGATGCAGGCTTGGATCACTCAGCTCCAGAAAAAACCGCCAGATTCACCGCAAGCAGTGGGGCATAAAACAGGCAGAGAGCATGAGAGTCGATTGAAGAAATTCCAGACGCTTTACCGATACTTCGCCGCCACTGTCAGTCACTTTCAATCTCGCCGACTTCGAAGTTCCGAACGATAGTGAGATTACTAACCTCTGCCGGGATCTCCTCGTGAGTCGGCGGCCAACCAGGAATGCTATACGCAGGCCAGAAATTCTCAACTCTCCATTCCCCCATCATCTGCCGCATAAGGAATGGAGCTGTCTGGACAGGCCCGCTATGCTCGTCAAAGATCATGATGTCCCCACCAGTCGGAGATAGCACAACGAGTTCATAGTCAATCCCGATAGGGCGAGGGTTACTAGCCGCACCCCACGTTTCGTCAATCGACGAGAAAGAAGTCCAGAATTCACCAAGCTGAGTAGCAGCAAAATCTTTAGCGAGTGGGTGATTGGATTTGAGGCTTGAGAGCGACTTGGCCAAGTCATCTCGGTCATACGGAGCAAGATTCTCGTGATCCCGGTTAGCCCAAATCCACGCCTGCGCCAAGACCAGTCGGAATTTCGGAGTGAGTAGTTCCCACGAACGATTAAATTTCTTCTTCTTCTTGACAGTGCGCACAAACTTGTTAGCAGTATCGACAGGCCCACCCTCACGGAAGTGAGAATTCATTGCGTCGACGGCAAACCGCATGTTCCTGGCAGCGATCTCCGCAGTTTGCTTATCCGGGTTACTCTCTAGCGCCCGCTGATAGGCCGTGAGGGCTGGCGCCCAGAATCCCATCCTTTGATGAATCTCACCCATGGCACAGTATGCAAAGGCCCTCTCTGATCCACGCAGCGAGTTGAGAAGTTCCGCCAGGTCATCGAGAGCCTTGTTCGGATCGCTCTCACTCAAGTGAATAGCTGCGACGGTCCGTGGATCCATCGTTGCACCCACGCCAGGGGAACTCTCTCGACTGACCAGTGGTGGCGCCTCACCGATTTGCCCTGGAACGAATTCCGGCGCTTGCAGCAAATGACGAAGGAGAGGGATCAGGCTGGAGTCATCATCAGGAGACACGACGTATCTGTTTGTCATCTTGAGCAACGTCGGAATGTATTCGAAATCTTCCGCCGAGAAGATGACCGGAATATATTTGACCTTTTCGGTGGTGCCATAGTAGATATCCGCCGTCACCAGAGTTCCTTCCCAGCGAACCCCTGCCCCGATCCCTGGAACCTCCTTCTGATTAAATCTTCTGGCGTATGTCTCCGTCACTACAGTGAGTACGTAATCGGCATCCTCAACTTGGTTTTGCATCCAAACTGGCCAGTTGGCGGGCGGGGTACTTTCGACAAAGAAATCGGCCCAGGCGTCCACTCCATTTCGACGGAGGGCTTGGATGAGATCCAATACCCGCTGTCTATGCTCATCGGAGTCGTGGGAGTAGGAAACGAAGACGCGGGGGGCTGGCCTGCTTTGCATTTTCCTGCTTCCAGAAGGAACAGATGGCTTCAAAGAAGGAATTTTAAAGCATGAGCGGTCTCGGTGTGCGGGTTTCCTGAGAGGTCGGCGGAGCGGCTTTGGGCTGGAGCTGCTTTGGGGCGAGTGATCATGGCCCCGTAAGCTTCCGGCGAGTCGGGCAGTCTGTGGACCTGCCCGTTAAAGCACGACGTTGGGGCCATGATCTTCGAGGCTCGCCCCAAAGTGGCTGCCTAAAGCCGTGGAGCCGACCGCCCCAGCCACAGAGGGTGTCTCCCACTTCACGCCCGCAGCTCGCTAGCGCGCCGCCGGGCGGGGCCGCCGCTGGCGAAGACAGGGCGGCGGCCCCGCCGACAAGGCGGCGCGCGCCCGCGCCGTGCGCGGGCCTTGATGCGAGTAGGGAAAGTTCTATCGCGCCTACCTCGTGGCGGTTCTCAAGAGCGTCAAGGGATCGGTGCGTATGGCCCGAGCCTATAGATGGCTCCTAAAGCGCTTGCGCTGCGCCGCAACAATGAAGGTGTCGTATGCCTGCAAGAGCTCGTCATGTGCAGCGGAAATCGTCTGTATTACTGCCCGATGCTGCTCGGGGCGCTCATCTTCCCACTCTGGCGGAATCGAGTACCGGTCACTATGAGGGACGGAGAAAATATTAGGCCCGATCTGCTCGCGAAGAGTGCGAAACTTCTGAATTAGCGCTCGATACATTGCGTTCAATTCGACATCATCGAACCCCCGTGGGTCCCTATCGAAGAAGTCTATGAACTGATTTAGCAAATTCAGCTGACTGCCTTCATACGAAGTCACCATGAACCCGTCCCTCAGCCAGATCAGCAGATTACTCTGAGGTGAGGCATGCTGATTGATCGCCTGAAACATATCGGCATCGTGAGCAGATGGAGGGGCCAAACGCGCTTCGAGCTCGCTCCGGGTTTCAATGAGATCGGAGATTTTCGCTTGCTGAGATATCAGCATATTCAAAAGGGCCAACACGGCAGCCACTAGCAGCAGGCCGACGACAGCGAGGGCCATATAGTGGTCACGCAACCAAGTTCGCGTATCCGACGAGACCAGAAAGAACACCGCAGCTGTCACGTCTGCGATCGTTCCTATAACGAGCATCACGACGGACGCGCTTATTTTTTCGCTGACCGACTGTGATGACATTTCGCCCCTTTGGCTGGATACACTCAAGTGCTCACGACTGACACGCAGCGAAACCCTGTGTCATCATCTTGCATCGTTTCGGCAGCATCATTTTGGATTGCGGGAGCCCCGCGGAACAAAGGGCTCGTGAAGGCGCTTCCCCGGAGTTCATAACGTCCTGGCACTGTCGACGTCGCAAGCCATTCCCACACGTTGCCCACCATGTCGTAGACCCCGTAGGGCGAAACACCGCTGTGGTACCTGGAGACAGATGTCGTGCGCTCCACGCCGGTCTCCCGGACATTGCATTTGGCGGCGGTCTTCTGGTCCCCCCACGGGAAGGTGCGCCCAGAGGTACCGCGCGCCGCCTTTTCCCACTGCTCGGCTGTCGGAAGCGACTTCCCCGCCCAGGTCGCGTACGCATTCGCGTCCCGCCAAGTCACGTGCACGACAGGGTGGTCGTACAGGTCGCGGGGACATCGGCCGTTCTCCCAGTGCTCGGGCACAGCCCGCCGGGTGGCCGCGCAGAACCGCGCGTAGTCGGCGTTGGTGGTCGGGAATGTGTCTATGTGGAATTCGTCCACCCACACGGGGTCGTCCCCCTCGCCCGACAAGAAGATCCCTTCCGGGACCTGCGCCATGAGCTTCCCGTCTCCGGGGTGCTTCACGTACTCGCCGCTGCTCGTCCGGTCTTCGTCCGGCTCGATGACAGCTTGGCTGGGGATGTCATCTGCCGCGAGGATGCCGACGAAGCGGCCCTGAGCATCCTGGTCAGCCTTGGCAAGCAGGGTGTCCAAGGCTGCCTGGTTGACCATGCGAAGGGAGGCGTATTCGCCGTCCGCCTCCCACCGGGAGACGATGCGATCGGATACTCCCAGCTTCTCTGCGAACTCCATGAGGCTCATCCGTACGGCTTCACGCAGTGCCTTAACTTCACGTCCGGTCCATTTCGTTACGAGTGGCATGGGCTACCTCTGTCGTGAGTCACCGCCCCCGCGAGGGGCGGCGGCACGCGTCTACAGGCGGTCGCCGGGGATCCCGACGTAGCCGTCACGCAGTGCGTCGAGCACGGGGTGGTCCTGCGGGAACTGCACGTTGTCGAGCGCGCTGACTGAGCGCACGCCGATCGTCGTGTTCGTGGCGAAGGCGGCGGCCATGTTCGGGATGTCGGCGAGCCGCACGGGTGCGGTGATCTGCTTCGGGGCGTCGAGGCCCTGAAGGAGCAGCATCGTCGTGCCGGGGAGCACGGGGGCGTCCGGCCAGATGACCGTCCCGTCCTGGTCGACGAAGCCGAGGTTCCACGTGCCGCCCTCGGAGACACGTCCGTCCGGCTCGATGAAAACGGCGTCGTCGAACCCGGCCAGTTGGGCGTCACGGCGAAGCCGGAGTTGCGGGTGAAGACCGATGTGCTTCACCTCCGCGTTGTCGCGGGTGAAGGTGTAGGTCTTGGCTGTGAGGGGCGGTGGCGGCATGGCACCCGCGGGCCGCAGGTTCACCAGGACGTGGGGGTCTTTGGCGTCAGCCGGTCGCCCCATGTCGAGGGCGGGATCGAAGACGGTGACACGGAGGCCGGCGACACCGGTGACGCCGTCGGCTGCCTTACGGATGTAGTTCAGCGTCCGCTCTCGGTCCAACTCGACACCGAAGACGATGCGGCAGTCCCGCACCAAACGGTCCAGATGGAGCGACAAGCCCCGGATGGTGCCGTCCTCCATCCGCATGGACGTGAAGTGCCCGTAGTTCGTGAGGGCGAGGCCCTGGAGGTCGTCGAGGGTGACGGGGTTTCCGTTTAGTTCGGCCATGCGGCCAGTCTTGCAGCCGCTGACGGCACGCCAACACCCCGTTAAGCAGCCAAAGTTCGGATTAGTTCGGTGCAGGGGCGGCGGGAGTACGTACTCACGGTGCGCTCGTCGGGACACGCTTAATGCATGACGACGAACGCACCGCGAGAGACGCTAGGCGCCGGGCTTCCCCTCGGTGGGGCCCACGGCCGCCTCAAGCTGCTTGATGCGCTCGACAAGGCCAGCCAATTCGGCCGAGACGCGCGCGACTTCAGCTTGCAGGTCGGTCATGCGTTGAGCCGCCTCGCGGGGCGCCTCCTCGCCAGGGGCAGTGTCGCGCACGTAGGTGCCGCTACCCGAGACGCCTTCCACCAGTCCCTCTTCCCGGAGCTGCGCGTAGGCGTTCTGGACGGTCATCAGGGAGACGCCGAGCTTCTGGGCGTAGGCCCGGCCGCCGGGGAGTCGGTCCCCAGGACCGAACGTCCCTGCGGCGATCTCATCTCTGATCCTGGCGGCGATTTCGCGGGCGTTGGGTTTCCTCTTCGGCTGTGAGTCCACCTCGAAAGCGTACTTGACCTAGGTCGTTTGGAATCAGGTCGCGCTACCACTTGACGGTCACAAGCGACCTAGGTAGCTTTCACATCAACGGCAAGCGACCTAGGTCGCTCACCGAGCCTACTTGACCTGCATGTCAGTGCCCGCCTGCACCGGCGGAGCCGAACGAACCGCAGTACCCGCGCCAGCCGGAAGAGCTGGGGGAGCGACTTCAGTCACTCCCCGACGGGCTGGGAGCGGAACCGCCTTGAGAACTGAACAGAGTGCCGACCCAGCCGCCTGAACACGGGCGGTCGATGGGTGCGGGTCACCATCCTGACCGCCCATGTCGGGCCGGGTGACCTGCCCAGTTCCGCCCTCCGGGGCGTGACTGGCATTGCGTGATCTGAATCCGCAGCACCTTCGCGAGGGCTTAGACCCTCGCTTCTCACTGCCCTGACGGTCGCAGGCTGGTTCGACTCCCGGCCAGGGCACTGCGGTCATCCGACCGCTCAGTAGGGCGCCACCCGATCCCCATCGACCAGAAGGAACCCGTAGTGGGGCTGTTCGGAACGTCATCAAAGGCCAGGCCGGTACCGAAGCGTGAGTGCCCGCAGTGCTGGGAGCACGCCCACAACCGCGCAATTCACCGGAGGCTCGGCCCCCGAGAGGACTGCCCGCAGTGCGTGGACCACATGGTCAATGGCTGCCCCGGCTTCAACAGGCACTGACCAGCACTGACCACTCCGACCTGCTGACCGAACGCCGCCCACCGCGCGGCTTTCGCCTTCAACCCACTTCAACGGCGCGCGACCCCGGAGTTGCACCTCCGGGGCCGCCTTCGAGCCGTACCACCTGCTAGGGAGAACACGACTCATGAAGAACATCGCTGCACTTCAGGCGCTCGTTACGGCCGATGACTTCGGCCGCGAGCCGACGGCCGCGGAACTGGACGCCATCGAGAACGAGATGCCCGTCATCCTCGCTCGCGTACAGCTGCTGGACGCACAGATCGCCACCCTGGACCGGCCGGCCACCGAGCTGGACCAGCGGCGCATCCGCCGGGCCCGTCGCAAGGTTCTGGCCGCTCGGCGCGAGCTGGCGAACAGGTCCGCCACGCTCGTGCAGACGGGCGGTGCGGCATGACCACGCAGGCTCGTAAGCCGCTGACCAAGGTTCAGATCATCGTGCTGAGCGCGGCGTTCGCGCCGATGCTCGCCACCGGCGTGTTCGGTGGGATCGGCACCTACAGCAACATCAGTGGCGCCTACGGCAAGGGCACCGCGCTCGGGGCCGTGTCCGCGGGTGAGGGCGCCACCTCCGTCCTCGCGCTCGTGCTGCTCGGGCTGACCATGCTGGGCCAGTCCTCCCCTCGCATCATCCGACTCGGGCTGTGGGCCCTGCCGGCCGCCGCATCCGCGATGGCCGCTATGGCGGCCGACGACCCGGGTACGACAGTCATCTACGCCATCACCCCGATGGGCATGTGCGTCTCGGCCGAGGGCATGGCGTTCCTGGCCCGCCGCATCGCGGTCCACACCGACGGCCGGGACGCGGAAGGCGAGCGCCGCGCGGTCGAGGTCGTCCAGCGGCTCGCCTATCACCGGGCCCGCGCCACCAACCACCCCAGCGAACGAATCCGCAAGTGGTCGGATCGGGCGTCGTGGCGACTGGCCCGCAAGGTCGGATCGGGTGATGCGGAGCTTGGATCGAGGCTGCTCGATGTGCAGCGTCAGCGCGTCACGATCGGCGCGGACGCCGCCCTCGGGTCGATGTTCCGCCTCGCTCCGGACGCTCTGCCGACTGTGGGCGCGAATGCGGAGGAATCTACCGAGACCATGATGATTTGGTCTACGGCTGACCTGCCCGAATCGACCCCGGCGCCGATCAAGGCGAATCCGATCGTTCTGCCGCCTCCGGTCGCGGTCGGCTTCCTGAAGTCGACCCTGGCGAGCAAGCCAGTTCCGGCGATCGAGTCGGCCCCGGTGCGCCCGATCGAGAAGCGCACCGTGGCCGCCGAATCGACCCGGCCCCGTGGGGCCACCGGCCGCGTGCCGGACGCTGCTCGATCGCCCCGCCCCAAGCGGACCGCGGTCGAGCTGCTCGATGAGGCCCGCACGGTGACGGCCGATTGGCCGGACGCGAAGCTGACCGCCGAGGGCATCCGCCTCGCGGTCCACACCTCCCCGAAGAACGCCCGGATCCTGCGGGACACCCTGCGTGCCGAGCGCGCTGAGGCGGCGTGATGGGCACTGCCTACAGCAAGTGCTACGACCCGTCCGGCGCCCGCTACGGGATCCCCACCTATCCGTGGAAGTTCGCTCCCGACGGCCTGTGCACGCGCCGACAGCTTCGTGAGCAGGGGTTGCGGCCGGGTGGTCAGCCGATAGCGGCCCAGCTCATGCGCACCTCGCGCCGCCGCAAGGCGGGCGCGGCGTTCGCCTACCTGTACCGGGTCGACGCCGCGAAACCGGTGCGGCCGATGACCTCACGCAAGTGGGGCGCGCTCGCCCTGGCGATGCTCGCCCGCCGCACCTGCCCCGTCTGCCGCATCACCTACGGCTACTGCCTGCCGACCTCGCTCGGCATGTGCCTGATCTGCGCAAACAGCGACAACCACGCGACCCTTTAGAGGAGTTGGCCCAGCATGACGGAGACGAATCTGTCCGGTCCTCCCGCGGAGGAGCCGGAGAACGAGTCGGCGGATGTTCTGCCGTTCCGCCTGAAGAAGCAGGACCCGGCTGCCGGCGAGGTGAAGCCGGGCGAGTGGGAGGCAGACCTCCCCGACACTGACGACCCCGAGGCCGACGAACTTACCGAGGGTGCGGAGGTCGACCCGCCCCGCGAGGTCTACCCGCCCTCGGTGAGCGAGTGGATGGAGGCCAAGGACAAGGCGCGTCTTCCGGTCCTGCCGGACTGGGTGAAGCTGCCTGACCAGCGCACTGCGGTCCGTAAGTGGGCAGTGCGGCACTACTCGACGATGGTCGGCTACCACGCCGTTCGGCTGCCGTGCATCTACACCCCGAAGATCCTGGCCTACTCGCCGCGCGGGGCGTGGCGCTGGTCGACCGCTATCGGCCGCTGGGTGTTCGACAGTGAGGGCAAGGCCCTGCGTCTGGCCGCGGTCGCAGCTGAGGATGCGGGCGAGTATCTGGCCCTGTCCCGTCAGCGCAACGACCGGGTGAAGCTGCGCGGCGTCCTCGCCACGATCGCGGGGTTCATCGGCCTGGCCGCCGCCCTGACCCTGTACGTCATGGCCCCCTCGTGGCTGTTGCTGCTGTCCGTGGCGGCGCTGACGACAACGCTGGGGGCGGTGGGGGCGCCGGCCGATCGGCCACTCATCGACCGGGCCAAGGTGACGTTCCGCAAGCGCAAGTTGTCCTCGGACATCATCATCCGGGCCCACGATGCATCCGGGCTGACCACCAAGGATCAGTCGGTTGCCTTCCCTCGGCCGATCGGCCGGGACGGGGACGGCTGGCGGGTGGTCGTCGACCTCCCGTACGGCAAGACGTTCGAGGACGCCGTCAAGGCACACGCCCGCCTCGCGTCGGGCATGGACATCGCCCCCACTCAGCTCTTCCTGGACAAGGACGAGACGAGCGGCCGACGGGTGTCGTACTGGATCGCCGACCGTGACCCGCTCGCGGTCCCGTCGGGTAAGTCGCCACTGCTCGGGGCAACTCGGGTGGACTTCTGGAAGCCGTTCCCGTGGGGCGTGGACGAGCGGGGCAACCCGGTCATGGCCACGATGCTGTGGCTGTCTTTGCTGGTCGGAGCGGTGCCGCGGCAGGGCAAAACGTTTTCCGCCCGCACCATCGCGCTCGCCGCGGCCCTGGATCCGTACGTGCGGCTGTACGTGTTCGACGGGAAGGCCTCGCCGGACTGGCGCAAGTTCGCCAAGGTCGCGCACCGGATCGCGTTCGGAATCGTGCCCAAGAACGGGTTCGATCCGGTCGTGCACCTGCTGTCCTCGCTGCGGGAGCTGAAGGCGGATGTGGAGGACCGCTACCACCGGCTCTCCGAACTGCCGCTGCACATCTGCCCGGAGGGCAAGCTCACCCCAGAGATCAGCCGGGACAAGAAGCTGAACATGCCCCTCACGCTGTTCGTCGTGGACGAGGTGCAGGAGTACTTGCAGCACCCCGAGCACGGCAAGGAGATCCTTGCCCTGCTGGTCTACCTCGCCCGCGTGGCCCCCGCGGTCGGCGTCAGCGTGATGACGTCGACGCAGAAGCCGGACGACAAGGCTTGCCCGTCCGAGCTGCGTGACCAGCACCAGGCCCGCTTCGCCCTGCGGGTCGGCGCCTACCAGGTCTCCGACACCATCCTGGGTGCCGGTTCCTACAGCGAGGGTCTGGACGCGTCCAAGCTCCTCAAGTCCCACAAGGGTGTTGGCCTGCTCAAGGGCATGTCGGACGACTCGGGGATCGTGCGCACCTACCTCGCCGACGGCCAGGACGCCGAACGCATCCTGACCCGCGCCGCAGCCCTGCGCGAGGCCGAGGGGACCCTGACCGGCGACGCGGCCGGCGAGGCCCCTGCGCCGGAGGCTTCGGCCACGGTCCTGGACGACGTCGCCAGGTCCTCGGCAAGGGCGAGACCAAGGTGTGGTCCGAGACCATCGTCGACCGCCTCGCCGACCTGCGCCCCGACACCTACGGCGCCTGGGCCGAACTGGAGCCCAAGCCCAAGGCGGAAGCACTCACCGCAGCGCTCAAGCCGTACGGCGTGGCCACCGAGCAGATCGGCCGCCGCATCGACGGCAAGCCCGTGAACAAGCGCGGCATCAAGCGCGAAGACCTCGCCGCCGCGATTACCCAGCGCAACGAAAGGCGGGACGCCGGATAGCTCTCCGGGGTCGCTAGCGCTAGCGGCAGCCGTCGCTAACGTTAGCGACCCCGCTAGCGACCCAAACCGGCCCTGATCAGGCCGCTAGCGGATAGCGGCCGACCTGCGCAAACCCCGGAAACCGGCCCTGGAGACCCCTCATGACGCTCCCCGCCCTTACTTTCGCCTGCCTACTGCTCGTCACGTTGGGTTACGGCGTGCGGTGCTGGCTCAGCCCGTTCGGCAACTGCCGCAAGTGCGACGGCATGGGCCACCACATCAAGTACGACCGCAAGAACCGGCCCAAGCGCGCCAAGGAATGCCGCCGCTGCAAGGGCTACGGCATCCGCATACGCGTCGGCCGCCACCTCTACAACCGCGCCCGCCGCACCTACCAGGCCGGCACCCGCTGAACACGCCCCGCACCGCCCCGGCACGACCTCAACTCGACTCGGGAGAAACCCTGATGGCTATCAGCGACAAGGACCCCTACAACGCCCGCGAGACCGCCCGCATCATCCTGCTCTCCGCCCGCGCCGTGCGGCGCGAGGCCCGCGGCAAATCCATCCGCAGCATCGAAAGGACAGCCGCCCGCATCCGCGAGGAAGCGCAGGCCCGCGAGGACGCCAGGGCCGCCGCCCGCCGCAAGGCAAGGGGGAAGCGGTGACCCTCACCATCCCCATCGTCTTCCTGCTCGGCCTCGCCCTCGCCGCCCTCCTGCGCTTCCGCGCGGTCGGCTGGGGCGCGGCCACCATCGCCGTCCTGTTCGGCCTCTACCTCGCCGACACCGGCGCCCGCACCACCATCAACGACCTGACCACCGCCGTCGTCAACGCCATCCCCAGCGACGGAAACTGAAGGAGCTTGAGGTGAACGAACAGATCATTGCCCGGCACTGGCTCGCCGCCGCGGCCGCCAAAGCCGCCCCCGTCCTGGCCACCTCGACCGTCCTCATCCTGGCCCGGATCTGGAACGCCAACGGCGCCGAGCACTCCACCGGCAACGCCGTCCTCATGACTGCCCTGTCCCTCGCGGCCGGGGCAGCCGGAGTGTTCGCCTCGATGGGCCACGGCGGAGACAAGGTCATCGCCGGAACGGCGTTCGCCGCCTCCGGTGCGCTCGCTTTCACCGGCGTCGCCGGATACGCCGACGGTCTCTCGCTGCCCCTCCTGTTGTGGGTGCTGGCGACGGTGGCTGCGTACGGGATCGCGGCCCGCTACTGGCGCACTGAGCGCCGCGAGACGACCGCCCACCAGCGGCACACGAGCGTGCGGCGCGAGGAACACGCCCACATCGAACGCGTGGAAGCCCTCAAGGCCGGGGCCCAGATCGAATCCGCCCGCGCCGGCGCCGCCTACGCCGAACAACTCGCCACCGCACTCATCACCCGCGCCGCCCTGCCCGGCTTCAACCCCCAGGCCGTGAACGCCGCGGGCCTGCCCCAACTCCCCGCCGCCGACCGAGAGGCGGCATGAGCCGCCGCACTCGCGCCGCCATCGTGGCGACCGCGAGCGCCATCGCCCTGCTGACCTCCTGCGGCCTGCCCGACGGACCGTCCGGCGTGGTCGTCGCCAAAGCCGACCGCTGGTCGTCCGTGACCAAGAGCCGCCACTACTACCTGATCGTGCGCACCGCCAAGGGAGAGCGAAAGGAGTTCGAGGCGCACATCCACAACTACAACCGCTGCACCAAGGGCGAGGGCTACCCCGCCTGCAAGCAGTAGCTATGCCAAGGGCGGCCCCCGTCGTCTCGCCAAAGAAGCAGGGCCGCCCTTGCCAGCCAGTACCCACGAAGGAACTGGAGACCCCAGCATGACCCAAACCACCGATGTCACGCGAGTCCACAGCTCGCCGCTGAACGAGCATCTGAGCACCGCCCTGAGCCTTGCGGAATCCGGTGTGCCAGCACTGCCGCTGCGGGCGGGGAAAGTACCGTTCGGGAACTGCCCCGAGTGCGCCAAGAACGGGTGCGGCGGCCGACCGAACATGAAGACGCCCGGCCCGTGCCACTGCCCGCGTCCCTGCCACGCGTGGGCTGCCGCCACCACGAACCCCGACGTCCTCACGTCCCGAGCATGGACGTTCGCGTGGGCGCAGGCATCGGCCGTCGCCTACCACCCGGGCGGGGCCTGGCTGACGGTCGTCGACCTGGACGACACCGACGCGGTCGCCTGGGCGCGCGAGAGCCTGCCACCGACCCGGACCGTGCCCACCACCCGCGGAGAGCACTGGATCTACCTGGGGGCAATGCGGTCGGCGAACGCCGTACGCCCCGGCATCGACATCAAATCGCTCATGCAATACGCCCGCTGGCTCGGACCCGGCACCGGCACCATGACGCCCCTGCCGGACGCCGTCCGCGCCCTGGTCGAGAAGGAAGAGACCAACCCCGCCCGCGGGGAGTTGGTCTCTTCATCCCCCGGCCGCGCCACGTGGGACGTGAGCGTGGCCACCGGCTGCCGCCACACCGAGAAGTACGTCCGCACCGGCCTCGCCCGCGGTTTGGCCCTGGTCCTGGCTCGTACCGAATCGGGTGCCGCGTCGCGGGCGTTCGGGGTGGCCCAGTTCCTCGCCAAGCAGCACGCACAGTGCCCCGGCCCCTGCGGCCTGGACGCACTCGGGCAAGAGGTCATCGCCGCCGCCGTGTCCGTTGGGGTTCCCGAGCCATACGCGGCCCGCGCCGTCGACAACGGCCTCAACGCCGATGCAAGGAGGGCAGCATGAGCCCTCACCCCCGTGCCCCCCACGCCGCCGAGCGACGGCACCTGCGGCTTGTCGTGGGCGACCGAAAGGGCGTCGCCGAAGGCGTCCCCATTGCTGTTCGCCCTGGCCTGCGGACGAACGACGGATACCGCCCCCGGGCCGTTCTGCACGTCGTGGCGCCCCCGGACTGGCGCGTGACCCCCTCGGCCCACTCGTGGTGCTCCTGCGGCCGTGAACGGACCGCCATCGGCCGCGCCGCCGTACTGAGCCTCGTGGCCGCGCACAGCGAACACCGCGACACCTGCCCGCAGCTCGCCAACGCCAAGGAAGGAGGCAAGGCCGTATGAGCATCCCCAACGACATGAGCCCCGACCTGTGGGAGGGGTTCGACATCGACCCCGAGCAGATCACCGGCCCGGCCTGGGACGAACCCGTCCCGCTCAAGGCCCGCCCGCCCCTGCCCACCTTCCCCGTCGACACCCTCCCGGCGTGGCTCGGTGACATGGTCCGCGGCGTCGCCGAGGAAACCCAGACCCCCATCGACCTCGCCGGATGCCTCGCCCTCGCAGTCATCGCCACCGCCGTCGGCGGCCGGGTGAAGGTCTGCGTGCGCGGCCACTGGCGCGAGCCAGCGAACATCTACACCGCAGTGGCCCTGGACCCTGGCAACCGCAAGTCCGCGGTGTTCGACCTCATGGTGCGCCCCCTGCTCGATGCTGAGAAGGCGCTCATTGAGTTGTCCGGCCCGGTGCGGGCCGAGGCTGAGACCCTGGCCCGTCTCGCCAAAGCAGCCGCGGAGAAGGCCGCGGCTAAGGCGGCCGGGGCCGAGCCGGGGCAGCGGGACGCGCTGACTGCCGAGGCGGTTGAACTCGCTCAGGCCGCCGAGGAACTGACGATCCCGTCCGTGCCGCAGCTCGTGGCGGACGATGCGACCCCGGAGACCATTGGCACCCTGCTCGCCCAGCAGAACGGGCGGATCTCGTGCATGAGCGCCGAGGGCGAGCTGTTCGACATCATCGCGGGCCGCTACACCGGCAAGCCCAACATGGGCATGTTCCTCAAGGGCCACGCCGGCGACATGATCCGCGTCAACCGGCAAAGCCGCGAGGCCGAGCACATCGACTCTCCAGCCGTCACTGTCGGCCTGGCCATCCAGCCGGAAGTTCTCGACTCTCTCGCCCGCATTGACGGGGCCGACGGACGCGGCCTGCTCGCCCGCTTCCTGTACTCCAAGCCCCTGTCCCTGGTCGGCAGCCGCAGCTTGTCCCCGGAACTCCTGGATGAGCAGGTGGCCGCCACCTACACCCGCCAACTCGCGGGCCTCACCCTCGCACTGGCCGACTGGACCGACCCCGCGCTCCTGACCCTCACCCCGGAAGCGGACGCGGTCATGCTCGCCTTCCAGAAAGTCACCGAAGCGCGACTGGGGCGGGACGGAAGCTTCGCGCCGATCGTGAAATGGGCGTCCAAGCGGGACGGGGCCGTGGCACGCATCGCGGGCCTGCTCCACCTGGCCAGCCACCCCGAGGACGGATGGCACAAGCCCATCGAAGCAGCCACCATGGCCGCCGCCACGGAACTGGGCGTCTACTTCACCGCGCACGCCCTGGACGTGTTCGACACCATGAGCGCCGACCCCGCCCACGACGCCGCCCTGACCGTCCTGGCCCACCTGCTCAGCAGCCGCCCGGCCCAGATCACCAAACGGGAGTTGTTCCGGGCCCTGCGGCGGGCCGACTTCCCCGCCATCGGCGACCTCGACCCCGCCCTGGCCCTGCTCGAGGAACACGGCTGGATCCGTCAGCAGCCGCCGCCCCCGCGCACCGGACGCGGTGGCCGGCCGCCCTCGCCCCGCTACGAGACCCACCCCCGCATCGGCCGGGGCGCCTGACACAACCCCCAACCCGCTGACAGAACTGACAGAACCCCCCGACACCGCCACTGACCTGCACAAACGTCCGTGATCGCGGTTGTGACAGAACTGAATTTAATGCTGACAGAACCCCCGGCCCCCGCCGGGGGCGCTGTGACAGAACCCCCTCCCAAGAGGTTCTGTCAGGTTTTAATTCAGTTCTGTCAAAGACCCCGACCCGCCCATACATGCTGGTCAGCGGCCATGTGTCGAGGTTCTGTCAGTTCTGTCAGCGATTCCCCGGTTTCCGCACTGGATCCGAGAAGGAGTCGCACAGTGGCCAGCCCGAAAAGGCTCAAGCTCGCTGAAGTTCTCGAAGAGATCGACATGAGCCGCGCGGCCTTCTACCGCATGCGCGCCCGCGGCCAAGCCCCCCGCCTCCAGAAGCTCCCCAACGGCCAACTCCGCGTCAACCGCGCTGACCTCGACGCCTGGTGGGCGAACTGCGAGCAGCGCGCCGCGTAATCCGATCACTTCTTTGGGGCCCGCGCTGAGCGCGGGCCCCTCTCTTTCTGTTTGGAGAGACATGCTCACGTACGACGTCGATTTCTGGTCCATCCGCAAGCGTGCCGGACGCCCGAAGCCGTGGGAACTGCGTTGGCGGGTAGGCGAGCAGCCCCACTCGCGGAGCTTCAAGCTCAAGACGCAAGCGGAGGGACGTCAGTCACAGTTGATGGCCGCTCTGCGCGACCGTCAGCGATTCGACGAGGGAACGGGCCTCCCCGAAGGGGAGTTGATGGCCCGCAATTCCCCCTCCTGGTACGAGCACGTCACGGAGTACGTATTGATGAAGTGGCCCCGTGCCGCTGCCAAGCACCGGGCGAGCATCGCGGAATCGCTCGCCGTGGTGACGCCCACGCTCGTCACCAGCAAGCGCGGAGCACCCAACGCCGCGGTTCTGCGTGCCGCGCTGTACCAGTGGGCGTTCCGGGCAGTGCGCGGCCCGGAGGGGGATTGGGTCTCTCGGCATGTCATGGAGGAGCCGCCTGCCGAGATCATGTCTGCGTTGGAGTGGATCGCCGCCTGCTCGGTCAAGGTCAAGGACTTGGAGAATCCCGCGCTTCTACGCCCCGCCCTGGAGGCCCTCTCGCTCCGTCTTGACGGCGGCAAGGCGGCAGAGAACACGGTCCGGCGCAAGCGAATGGTGCTGAGCAATGTGCTGCGCTACACGGTTGAGGAGAAAGGCCTACTCAGCGCGAACCCTCTGCCGCGTGTGGACTGGACGCCGCCTGAGAGCGATGACGCGATTGACTTCCGGCACGTGCCGGGCCCAGATGTGTCGCGTGCCTTGCTTGGTGCAGTCCGCGACTCCGGTCCACGCGGCCAGCACCTGCATGCCTTCTTCGGCTGCCTCTACTACGCGGCCATGCGGCCGGGCGAGATCGTCGCACTCAAAGAGTCGGACTGCACACTGCCGCCCAACTCGCGTGACAGCGTCAAGGAATGGGGCGAACTACTACTCGGGGAGACTCGCCCAGAGGTCGGTGGAGGCTGGACAGAAGAGGGCACGTCGTACGAGACGCGCGGCCTCAAGCACCGTAAGTCCGGCGCGACGCGGACCGTGCCTATTCCGCCTGTTCTGGTGCACCTACTCCGAGAGCACATCGCCCGCTACGGCACGGCTGACGATGGCCGGCTCTTCCGTGCGGCACGGGGGGAGCGGGTGCCTTCCACGGAGTACTGCGAAGTCTGGAAGAGAGCGCGAAAGGCGGGGCTCTCACGACGCGAAGTCGATTCAGCGCTCGCAGCCGTGCCGTACTCGCTGCGGCACGCGGGGGTTTCCCTCTGGATCAAGTCGGGAGTAGACCCCGCGGAGGTCGCCGCTCGGGCCGGCCACAGCATCGCGGTTCTGTACCGGTTCTACGCGAAGATCCTTAAGGGCGGTCAGCAACACTCCAACAACCTGATCTCCCGCGCCCTCGACGAGGGGGACCAGCCCTGATGTGGGCCCACAGATGGCCCATACGCACTGGTCAGAGTTGGGATACGGGCGAGATGGGGTGAGACGGTCGGCACACGAAAGGGGTGCTCCGGAGACCGGGGCACCCCTTCTGACCAGCACCTAAGCTGATCTGCAAGCGGTGGGTGTGGGATTTGAACCCACGGTGACTCGCGCCACGACGGTTTTCAAGACCGTTCCCTTAGGCCGCTCGGGCAACCCACCCTCGTCCCGCCGACGACCGGCGGAGCGAGGACCAGGGTAGCGGGTTCGGCCGGGAGTTCGGTCAGCTGTCGCCCTTGCGCTCGCCGAGGACCACGTCGACCGTGTGCTCCGCGTTGCCGCGCTTGTACGTGATCTTGACCGTGTCGCCCGGCTGATGCGTCCAGATCTGGCCGATCAGGGTCGGACCGCTGTCGATCACCGTGTCGTCGAGCTTGGTGATGACATCGCCGGGCTTCAGGCCGGCCTTGTCCGCCGGGCCGTTCGCCGTGACCGCGGACGAACCGCCCGCGCCCTGCTCGGTGATCTTCGCGCCGTCACTCTGCTCGTCCAGCGCGACCGACGCACCGATCACCGGATAGACCGGCTGGCCCGTCTTGATGAGCTGCTTGGCGACGTTCCGCGCCTGGTTGATCGGGATGGCGAAGCCGAGGCCGACCGAGCCCGACTGGCCGGAGCCTCCTATGCCGCCGCTGCTCGCCGGCTGGATCGCCGAGTTGATGCCGATGACCGCGCCGCGCGCGTCGAGCAGCGGACCGCCCGAGTTGCCGGGGTTGATCGACGCATCGGTCTGCAGCGCGTTCATGTACGACGCCTTGCTGCTGCCCGAGCTGTCGCTGGAGGCCACCGGGCGGTTCTTCGCCGAGACGATGCCCGTGGTCACCGTGTTCGACAAGCCGAAGGGCGCGCCGATCGCGATGGTCGAGTCACCGACGGCGACCTTGTCCGAGTTGGCGAGCACCAGCGGCTTCAGGTTCGACGGGGCATTCTTCAGCTTGATGACCGCGACGTCGTAGCCCTGGGCACGGCCGACCACCTCGGCGTCGTACTTCTTGCCGTTCGAGAACGTGGCCGAAAGCTTTCCTCCGTCGGCTGCGGAGGCCACCACGTGGTTGTTGGTGAGGATGTGGCCCTGCGTGTCGTAGACGAAGCCGCTGCCGGTGCCGCCCTCGCCGTCGCTGCCCTCGGCCTCGATGGTGACGGTGCTCGGCAGCGCGTTCGCCGCGAGGCCGGCGACCGAGGACGGGTCACGCTTGAAGTCGGCCGGGTTGTCCGAGGCGGAGACCGTCGTCGAGCCCGAACCACCGTCGTCGTTGCGCTCGGCCGCCCAGTAGCCGATGCCGCCGCCGACACCGCCCGCGATCAGGGCCGCCGCGACCACCGCGGCCAGCAGCCCGCCACGCCGGGGGCCCGGCTTGGGCTCCGGAGGCTGATAGGAGGCGCCCCAGGGGTGCCCACCGCCGCCGCCGTGCACGTACGAGGGAACGGCGGGCGGTGGAGGCGGCCAGCCACCCGAGGCCGCGTTCGCGGCCTCGTGCTGCCCGCCGGGTCCCGGTGCAGCCCCCGAGGCCGCGCCGTGACCCTCGTGTGCCCCCGGCGCCGCGCCCTCGACCGGCGGCATCGCCGCGGTGGGTGCGTCGGCGGGCTCCGCAGGCGGTGCGGATCCGGCGGGCGCGGGTGCGGGAGTAGCGGGAGATTCCACCGGCACGGGGGGTGCGGACGGGGCTGGGGGTACCGAAGTGCCCTCGTTCTCGGTGCTCACAGCTCTTCTCCTCGATCCACGGCTGTACCAGCTGATTCCATCGGCATTGCTGGTTGTATGCGGTCAGCTTTTCCCACGGGACGTCAGGGCACCATAAGGCGTTCCTGTGTGTTCGGTGCCATCCTTTACGCCGGGCGAAACGGACGCATCCGCTGGGCGGCCCAGCGCCTCGCAATGGCACCATGACGCGGTGACCCTCGCACGACAGCAGCAGATCCAGGTCGTCGCCCACCGCGGAGCCTCCGACGAGGCCCCCGAGCACACGCTGGCCGCGTACAGAAGGGCCATCGAGGACGGTGCCGACGCCCTCGAATGCGATGTACGGCTCACCGCGGACGGCCATCTCGTCTGTGTGCACGACCGCCGCGTCAACCGTACGTCTAACGGACGCGGAGCGGTGTCGGCCCTGGAACTGGCGGATCTCGCCGCGCTCGACTTCGGCTCCTGGAAGAACAGCGAGGCCGGCCGCACCAGCACGGAGGGCCCCGACTGGGAGGACACCTCCGTCCTGACCCTGGAGCGGCTGCTGGAACTGGTCGCCGACGCGGGCCGCCGCGTGGAGCTCGCCATCGAGACCAAGCACCCCACCCGCTGGGCCGGCCAGGTCGAGGAACGCCTCCTGATGCTCCTCAAGCGGTTCGGCCTGGACGCCCCGACCGGAGCGCCGGACGCACCGTCCCCGGTGCGCGTCATGAGCTTCTCGGCCCGCTCCCTGCACCGCATCCAGGCCGCGTCCCCCCACCTGCCGACGGTCTACCTGATGCAGTTCGTCTCGCCCCGCCACCGCGACGGCCGCCTCCCCACGGGAGTGCCGATCGCAGGCCCGGGCATCCGCATCGTGCGCAGCCACCCCGGGTACGTGGAGAAGCTCAAGCGGGCGGGCCACCAGGTGCACGTGTGGACGGTCAACGAGCCGGAGGACGTCGACCTGTGCGTCGGCCTCGGCGTCGACGCGATCATCACGAACCGGCCCCGCGCGGTTCTGCGCCAGCTCGGGAGGGACTAAATCCGGCCATCACCCTCACAGGGAGTGCTCCGGCGCGTTCGCTCCGTATTCGATCGTTACGAGTGCGTCACTGAGCGTGGATTGGCCGGTTTCCGGTCCAGTCCATTGGGGCATTCACACCGTGGCGTGGGGCAAAGGAGGTCTCGGGGGTGGCGTTGGTGGTGGCACAGGAGGTGCCCACGTCGTCGAGCATGGCCGTACCCCATGGCCCTGCGGGCGTGGGCGGAGCAAGACACCGGATGCGTGATCAGCTGCGCGTCGGCGGGGTCTCGGAAGCGGTCATCGACGATGCCGTACTGATCCTGTCCGAACTGCTGAGCAACGCCTGCAGGCACGGCAGGCCGCTGGGCGACGACATGGCCGGGGACGGCGACGTCCGGGCCGCTTGGAGGGTCGATGCGCGGGGCTGTCTCACCGTCGAGGTGACGGACGGTGGTGGTCCGACCCGCCCGGTTCCGGCCACGCCCTCGGTCACCGCGCACGGCGGCCGCGGGCTCAACATCATCTCGGCGCTCGCCGACGACTGGGGCGTACGTGACGACGCCCCCGGTGAAGTCACCGTCTGGGTGGTTGTGCACAAGGACGTGCGCTCCGAAGCCGAAACACAGGGGCAGGGCAACTTCGCTACGCGCGTGGCGAGCCGTGCGCCCGCGGGCATGTCCGACCTCGATTTCGCGGACGCCTTCGAGGACTTGGGCTGAAACCCGCTCCGACCCGGCGGCCCGGCCTGATCCCCGCCCCCGGCCGTACGAGGGGCTAGGCTCGCGCCCGTACGTAAGAGAGCCGTAACCGGGAGACACCCAAGATGGCCAAGAAGCGCCCCCAGACCAAGGGCAAGTCGCACGTCAGCAGCGGGGAGATCCCGGTCGTCGGCGCCCGTGAGCCCTGTCCCTGCGGGAGCGGCCGCCGGTACAAGGCCTGCCACGGCCGTGCCGCCGCGCACGCGGTGACCGAGCTGGTGCAGCGCCCGTTCGAGGGCCTCGTGGGAGAGGGCGACTGGATCGCGCTGCGCGAACTGGTGCCCGCCGCGACGGTGCGGCTCACCCTCAAGGAGAGCCTCCCGGACGGCGTTCCGTCCGTGACACTCGCGACGGTGCTTCCGATGGCGTGGCCCGCACTGCGCCGCGACGACGGCTCGGTCCTGCTCGGCCTGCAGAACGACACCTCGTCGGGCGACCTGAGCCGTGACCTCGCCGACACCCTCCAGCGCGCGCTCACCGCCGAGCCCGGTACGCCGATGCAGGCGCGCCGCGCACCCGCCGACGGCCCGCGCCTGCAGGACCTGCTCGACCCCGCGGCCCCCTTCGAGCCGGTCGTGCACACGGGATTCGAGTTCTGGGTGCCCGACTCGGAGAACGCGAGCCCGGAGGTCGCCGCCTCCTTGGAGCGGGCCAACGCGGCCGCCATCCCGACCGTGAAGCTGTCCGGCGTCGACGGCGCGTACTGGTGCGAGACCCCCGACAAGAACCACCTGCGCTGGGTCATGCCGCACCCCGAGGAGCAGCTGCTCGACGCGCTCGCCCGGCTGCACGCGGCCGGCACGTCCTCGCTCGGCGAGGGCACGCGTTTGGTCGGCTCGTTCCGCGCGCACGGTCTGACCGTTCCCGTCTGGGACCTGCCCACCGGGGTGAGCGCCGAGGATGTCGAGAAGCCGGCGGCCGAGTTCGCCGAGCGGCTCGCCACGGCCCTCGCCTCCGAGGCGCCGCTGACCGTCGACGAGCGCAAGGCGCGCGGTGGCCTCACCAACCGACAGGTGACGCTCAGCTGACCGACCGGTCAGCCACAGGAAGCTCTCGGAACAGGTGACTCCGGTCACAACTCCCCGTAGCGGCAGGTAAATCCGCATACGAATAGCCGAGATCGAATTTGCTAACGGCCGATCTCTTGTTACCGTTCGAGTAGCCCGGTTGCTGGTGCATCCCCCGTCGCCAGCAACCGGGTCCTTGTTTTTCCGGGACTTCCCCGTGGGCCTGCGCCCGGGAAATCGTCCCGCTCGCTCAGCGTCCGGCCGGCGTCGGCGCGTTGCTTCCCGACCTGAGCAGCAGCGGCCCCGCGTCCCCGGCTCCTGCGAACTCCGCCACCGCCGAGTAGTCGCTCGCCTCACCCGAAGTGCGCTCCCGCGGCGTGTCACACGTCCCCGGTTCGTCCTGAGCACCCACCGCACAGTGCATCTGTACGGTGCGGCCTCCCGGCGCCATCAGGGTCAGCACGGAACTCAGCGGCCCCCCTGTCGCGTTCCGGTAATAGGTCCTCGCCCATGTGTCCCGCCCCTGGGTCAGTACGCAGGTCTGCGCCTCGATGCCGTCGGGAGAAGCGAGTTCGGGTCCGCACCGCGCCTTCGTGGCGATTCCGAGACCGGCGAGGAGGGTGGTGCCCGGCGGTCGCTCGTGGGACCGGCGCACCTTGCCGGCCCTATCCGACGCCGCGGTGTCCGCCGGGTCGCTCGTGCCTGCACCCGGTTTGTCGTCGACCTTGTCGGCGCTGCTCGTGCTGCCGGTGTTACCGGTGGGCAGTTCGCCGGAGTTGAGGCTGTCCTCCGCGGCGGTGTCGCCGACGGGGCCCGCGGACGCGCCCGCCAGCGGGAGGAGAACGGTCAGGACCGCGACCGCGAGAAGACCGAGCAGACGGAGGCGCGAATGGGGTCTCCCCTGCTCGAGGCTGGTCGAGAGCTTGGGGAAGGAGGGCATGCGCCGAAGATATCGGCGCCGCCCCTTCGCACCCCTCGCCGCGCGCCCAATTCCCCTACAACTCGGGCGCGCTCACACCCGTACGAGTGAGGGCGTCCACCACTGCGTCCACCACGGCCTCCACATCGGGCACCCAGGGTGCCGCGGAGCCGGGCAGCGGGGCGCGCTCCCAGCGGACCTGGCCGAGGCCGGTGTCGGACGGAGGCAGTGCCAGATAGCCGCCCTCGCCGTGGAAGCGCAGGGACCCCGGCACCCAGTCCTGGGCGTAGAGGAGCTCGCCCAGCTGCTCCATGGAGTAGGGCGCCACCAGGATGAAGAGACGATCCCTCGTGGCCACGACCGGGCCGAGCCTGATGTCCGTACGGTCGAGTGCCTTGAGGGCGCGGGCTCCGGCGACCGAGGGGAGGCTCACGGCGCAGGGGGCGCGACCGCCGCTCGCGCCCGCACCGGCCCCCGTGGCCAGCACGATCGGCGCGGCCGGACGGTTGGTCCACCACCAGCGGATCATGCGCTCGTCCGTGGTCGCGGCGAGCAGCCCCGGGTCGAAGGGGTGCGCGCCCGGCACCGTGCACTCCGGGTCGGGGCAGGCGCAGCTGACGCCGTCACGGCGCCGCGCCCCTACCAGCCCCACGCCCGGGAGCACGGGCCACTGCCATGCGGTCGCGAAGGTCAGGGCCGCGCTGAACTGATCAGACTTCCCGTTGTTT
Organism: Streptomyces sp. NPDC055140; assembly: GCF_053607285.1. Taxonomy (NCBI): domain Bacteria; kingdom Bacillati; phylum Actinomycetota; class Actinomycetes; order Kitasatosporales; family Streptomycetaceae; genus Streptomyces; species Streptomyces sp. NPDC055140. The sequence goes on from NZ_JBSGTG010000005.1 coordinate 166,292, forward strand.
CGCCTGGACAGGAGCCTGCGTCGCCTTCCGAGGATCTCGCGCATGAGCGCTCGTTCCTTTCCGTAGAACCGAAGAGAACGCTGTGGGCCACATCACACCATGTGTCGATCACTTCACTGAACGTACGTACTGGGAGCGCCGCACCCCAGCCTTGAGCGGGGGGAACCCCTATTGTCCGAGCGCCGGCCGCGTACTTGAAAAGCCTGGCGTGGGGTGGCGGCGCCTGGCGTTTGCCGTCGCGCGTGTTACTCGCCGTCTCCGCCACGGGAGGATGGGGCACGGTCGTCGGTGGTTAAGACGCCCGGGTCCGTCGCCAGGTTCCGGGTCGATCCCAACTGCCCCTGGCCTTCTCCGAGTACGTACCCATCACGACCGCTGTGACGCTCTGCCGAACAATGCCAGTCGACCGCAATATGCCCTTACCCGAGGCACTTTTTGGCCAAGTTCGATCAGAGATCACTAATGCCGCACGGGCCTCCTGGACACCAGGAATCCCAGCAGGACAATGCTGGACATCCCCTCATCAGTGCGTGTAGATGTGGAGGCACTGCTGGCGGCGCAGAATCACATGGGGGTTTGCGATGCTATTGAGCAATACGCACCGGTCGGAAAGCCGGACGCCATGACAGTCCCGCACTTTCCGAAAGTGGCTGGAATCGATTCAACGGTTCCCCCACCGGCACACACTGTCGCGCCCGCGTCACCCGCGCCCGCGCCCCCTTCCTCCCCCGGAGCCCCCGGAGCCCCCGGAGCGCTGATCCAGGACCGGCTCGCCGGCTGGGTCTCCGACCTCACCACGCTGCACGAACTCACCGAGCGCCTGGCCAGGACGGCCGTCATGGACGATGCCCTGCACGAGGTCCTCCGCGCCGGTGCCGCACTCGTCGGCGCGCGCCGCGGACTCGTCGTCCTGGAGCCCGCCGACGGCCTGGGCCCCGACACCACCGTGGGGCTCGGCCTCGCCCGCGCCGACCTCGGCCACATCGAGACGGTGCCGCGCGGCGCGACCTCCTACGGCAAGATCCTCGACCGCACGGACGGGACAGGCGAGCCCGAGGTGCACGCGGATCTGCTGTCCGAGGACGGGCTCGACCCGCGTCACCGCGAGGTCGCCGCCCGGCTCGGCTACGCCGCGAGCTTCGCGCTGCCCCTCGCGACGGAGGCGGCGGGCCGGCTCGGCGCCGCGGTGTGGCTCTACGACGAGCCCGCCGAGCCCGTCGAACGCCAGCGCCATCTGGTCGGTCTGTACACGCGCTACGCCACCGAACACCTCGCGCGCCTGCTCGAACTGGAGCGGGCGCGCACCAAGTCCCGCACCATCGCGGAGGAGTTGCTGCCGCCGCGACTCCCACGGGTCGCAGGCGTCCAGCTCGCCGCCCGGCACCGCACGGGCCCGCGAGGCGGCGGCGACTGGTACGACGCGCTGCCGCTGCCCGAGGGCGCGCTCGGCCTCATCGTCGGCTCCGTCACCGGCTCCGGGGCGAGCGCCGTCGCCGCGATGGGCCGGCTCAGAGCCAGCATGCGGGCGTACGCGGTGATGGAGGGCGAGGACCCCGTCGCCGTCCTGTCCGATCTGGAGCTGCTGCTCCGGCTGACCGAGCCCGCGCGCAGCGCCACCGCCCTCTTCGCCTACTGCGAGCCCGCCCTGCGCAAGATCGTCCTGGCCGGGGCCGGGCACAGCCCGCCGCTGGTGATCGGCGAGAGACGCACCGAGTTCGTGGAGACGTCGCTGTCCGCGCCACTCGGCATGCTGGCCTGCTGGGAGGCGCCGAGTGTCGAGTTCAGCCCCGAACCCGGCGAGACCGTGCTGCTGTACACGGACGGCCTGCTGCACCGCACCGGTGACCCGATGGACCGCGCCTTCGCCCGCCTGCACGCGGCGGCCGCCGGCGTCCCGCGCACGATCCGCGACGACCCCGGAGCGATCGCCGACCACGTCCTGCACACCGTCCTGCCGGACGGGCTCGACGCCGCCGACAGCGACGAGGACGTCGTGCTGCTCGCCGCGCGCTTCGAGTGATTCCGGTGACCGGGGCGGTACGACCCGTAGCCCCCGATGTAACAGGTCTTCCGGCCCTGGGCCCCTTCCGTACGACCGTACGATGGACGGGGTCCACCGTTGTACCCAGGCCGCACCCTTGGCCGTTCCCAGGGCCGTATCTAGGAGGAAGACGTGTCGGAGGAGCTCACCCCGGAGAACCCGGAGATCTCTCAGACCGAGAGCGACGAGCCGATCAAGCAGCGCAAGAACGGCCTGTACCCGGGCGTGTCCGACGAGCTCGCCGAGAGCATGAAGTCCGGCTGGGCCGACACCGAGCTGCACGGCCTCGAGCCGATCGCGCAGGCGTCCGAGACGGCCGCCCGCCGCACCGCCCTCTCCGCGCGCTTCCCCGGTGAGCGCATCGTCGTCCCCGCGGGCAACCTCAAGACCCGCTCGAACGACACCGAGTACGCCTTCCGCGCCTCGACCGAGTACGTGTACCTGACCGGCAACCAGACGGAGGACGGCGTCCTCGTCCTCGAGCCGACGGCCACCGGGCACAACGCGACGATCTACCTGCTGCCGCGCTCCGACCGCGAGAACGGCGAGTTCTGGCTCGACGGCCAGGGCGAGCTGTGGGTCGGCCGCCGTCACTCCCTCACCGAGGCCGAGCAGGTGTACGGCATCCCCGCCTCCGACGTGCGCGAGCTCGCCGGCAAGCTGGCCGAGGCCACCGGTTCGGTCCGCGTGGTGCGCGGCCACGACGCCGGCATCGAGGCCGCCCTCGTCGACAAGGTCACCCGTGAGCACGACGAAGAGCTGCGCGTCTTCCTCTCCGAGGCCCGCCTCGTGAAGGACGCTTTCGAGGTCGGCGAGCTGCAGAAGGCCGTCGACTCGACGGCCCGCGGCTTCGAGGACGTCGTGAAGGTCCTCGACAAGGCCGAGGCCACCAGCGAGCGCTACATCGAGGGCACGTTCTTCCTGCGCGCCCGCGTCGAGGGCAACGACATCGGCTACGGCTCGATCTGCGCCTCCGGCCCGCACGCCTGCACCCTGCACTGGGTCCGCAACGACGGCCCGGTCCGCTCCGGCGACCTGCTCCTCCTGGACGCGGGCGTGGAGACGCACAGCCTCTACACCGCCGACATCACGCGCACGCTGCCGGTCAACGGCCGCTACACCGAGCTCCAGAAGAAGATCTACGACGCCGTGTACGAGGCCCAGGAGGCCGGTATCGCGGCCGTCAGGCCGGGTGCCAAGTACCGCGACTTCCACGACGCCGCGCAGCGCGTGCTCGCCGAGAAGCTCGTCGAGTGGGGCCTCGTCGAGGGCCCGGTCGAACGCGTCCTGGAGCTCGGTCTCCAGCGCCGCTGGACGCTGCACGGCACCGGTCACATGCTCGGCCTCGACGTCCACGACTGCGCGGTCGCGCGCACGGAGACGTACGTGGACGGCACGCTGGAGCCCGGCATGTGCCTGACCGTCGAGCCCGGTCTGTACTTCCAGGCCGACGACCTGACCGTGCCGGAGGAGTACCGCGGCATCGGTGTCCGGATCGAGGACGACATCCTCGTGACCGAGGACGGCAACCGGAACCTCTCCGCCGGTCTGCCGCGCCGCTCGGACGAGGTCGAGGCTTGGATGGCTCAGCTCAAGGGCTGAACCACGCGCGCGTAGAGACGCGTTTGCGAAGTGGCCGGGCACGGCAGGACGGTGCCCGGCCGCTGTCGTGTCCGGAGGGGGTCAGGCGGAGACGAGGGGCGCGTTCTCGCGCCACTTGAGCACCTTGTCGAAGCTGACCACCGCGCCGCCTCTGCCCGGTCTGTTGACGAAGTGGACGTGGTCCGCGAGCTCCTGGATGAGACAGAGTCCGCGGCCGTGCTCGGCGTGGTCGGGGGCGGGCTTGAGCAGGGTGGTGCCGCGGCCGCGCAGCGCCGGGAAGCCGGGACCGGAGTCGGCGACCTCGATACGGCAGGTCTCGCCCTCGAGGTAGGCAGTGACCCGGTAGGCACCCGCCGGATCGTCGGGGTCCGGATCGCCGCCATGCTCGACGGCGTTGGCACACGCCTCGGTGAGCGCGACGGACAGGTCGTACGAGATGTCGGGGTCCACGCCCGCGGTCTCCATGGTGTCGATCAGCAGGCGCCGGGCGAGTGGGACGCTCGCGGCCTCGCGGCGCAAGTGCAGAGACCACCAGATGCTCATGCTCCAGCCTCCAGGCCACGGCTCGACATACCGATACGTATTGCCGCAACGGCCCCTGTGCAATCGCGTGCTTCGCGTGATATCGCCCATACGGCGGACGCGCGGACCGATGGCGGCGGTGTACGGAGTCGGCCTCAAGGGGGCGGGGCGGAAGATTCCGGACCTTGTGGACCTGCCGTATGAGGCGGGTAAGCCCAGTGCGATGATGAGCCCGCCATGTCTGCCCCCCACCAGCGCGAGGCGCGCACCGGAACGGATGTCCGGCTGCTGAGGGCCGCGGTGTTCACCGCGGTCTGCGTCGCGTTGTCCGCGGCCGGACATGTGCTCGCCTCGTGTGTCACCGTCCCCCTGTGGACGCTGGGCGTCGGGTTCCTCGCGGTGTTCGCCGTCGCGGCGCCGCTCGCCGGGCGCGAGCGCTCGCTGCCGGGCATCGCCGCCGCTCTCGCGGTCGGCCAGACCGGTCTGCACACCCTCTTCGGAGTGGGCCAGCACGGCACCATGACGATGGCGCAGACCGCCCAGGAACCCTCGGTCGTGGAGCGCGCGGCCCGGCTCATGTGCGGCACGGGCATGGCGGCGATCAGCCCCGCGCAGGCGCAGAAGATCCTGTCGGACGCCGGCGTCGAACCCGGTTCCGGAACGGCCATGCACCACCACGCCGTCACCGAAGCGGCCACCTCCATGCCGCTGCTGCCGTCCCTGCCGATGCTGCTCGGGCACTTGCTCGCCGCGGTCGTCGCGGGCTGGCTGCTGCGCCACGGGGACCTCGCTCTCGGTCGGCTCGTCCGCCTCTCGGTGAACTCGGCGCATGGAGTCGCCCAGGGGGCGCTCGTCTGTTCCCTGCGCGCCGCTCTCGCTCTCGTACGCGCCCTCAGGGCGGGCCTGCCCGGGGCTTCCGAAGCGGCGCCCCACGTGGTGCCCATCGGGCTCCTCGCGCCACTGCCCCTGCGCACGACGGCACTTCAGCACTCGGTGATCAGGCGCGGCCCGCCCGCGGGCGACGCGTTCCGTCTCGCTGCCTGACACGACACACGTACTCCACGCGGGGCCCTTGTACGGGTTTCCGCACAGCGCGGAGGGGTGTCGTGCGGCACGCGCGCGTGCCCCTTTTCCGGTGCGCGCACTCACCGTTCGCCTGATCCCGCTGAACCCGAGTGGAGTGGTTTCTGCCATGAAGAAGATTTCCCGCGTCGCCGTAGTCGGCGCCGGCGCCGCGTCCGCCGTCCTGGTGCTCTCCGTCCCCGCCTTCGCACACGTGAGCGTGCAGCCGGAGGGCGTCGCCGCCAAGGGCGGATACGCCGTCGTGAACTTCAAGGTGCCGAACGAGCGCGACGACGCCGCGACCACCAAGGTCGAGGTCAACTTCCCGACCGACCACCCGCTGGCCTCGGTCATGCCCGAGCCCATCCCCGGCTGGACCGCCAAGGTCACCAAGTCCAAGCTCGACAAGCCGCTGGAGATGCACGGCGAGAAGATCGACCAGGCCGTCTCCCAGGTCACCTGGACCGCCGACGGCTCGGGCAAGGACAAGGGCATCCAGCCCGGCTTCTTCCAGAAGTTCCCGCTCTCCATCGGGCAGCTGCCCGAGGACACGGACGAGCTCGTCTTCAAGGCGATCCAAACGTACGACAACAAGGAAGTCGTGCGCTGGATCGAGCCGCAGGCCAAGGGCCAGGAGGAGCCGGAGAACCCGGCGCCCACCCTGGAGCTCTCGGCCGCGACCGAGGACCACCACGGCGGCGCCGCGGCCGACGACAGCGCCAAGTCGGGTGACGACAAGGCGGCCACGACCGCGTCCTCGTCCGACAGCTCCTCCGACGGCTCTTCCGGCAGCGACACCACCGCACGCGCCCTCGGCATCGCCGGCATCGTCGTCGGCGCCGCCGGCGTGGCCTTCGGCGTGCTCGCGGGACGCCGTCGTACCAACAGCTGAACCAGCCGCGGGTGTGCACCGGGGCCGGCGCAGGCGGCGGCCCTCCGCGGCCGCCGGCCGACCCCGGTGCACACCGGCCCGCCTCACATCTGGGACATTTTTCTATGCGCTCTCCCCGTAAGACCCCGCACACAGCTCCTCGCCAGGCCCTCCGTAAGAAGACGCTGCTCGCCGCCGGGCTCATCGCCGCGGCGTCGCTCACCCTCTCCGCCTGCGGCAGTGGCGACGACAGCAACAAGCCCGTGGCAGAGGTCTCCGCCGAGACCGGCTCCAACAAGGCCGCGACCGTCCTCGACACGCCCTTCAAGAAGCCGGACCTCGTCCTCACGGACACCCACGGCAAGAAGTTCGACCTGCGCGAGCAGACCAAGGGCAAGCCCACGCTGATCTACTTCGGCTACACCCACTGCCCCGACGTGTGCCCCCTGACGATGAGCAACATCGCCGTCGCCAAGAAGGCGCTGCCCAAGGCCGAGCAGGACAAGCTCCAGGTCGTCTTCGTCACCACCGACCCGGACCGCGACACCGCGCCCGTCCTCGGCAAGTGGCTCAAGGCGCAGGACCCCGACTTCATCGGCCTGACCGGCGACTTCGCCACCATCCAGGGCAGCGCCCGCACCCTCGGCATCTCCGTCGAGCCGACGCAGAAGGACAAGAACGGCAAGCTCGTCTCGATGCACGGCACGCAGGTCATCGCCTTCTCGCCGAAGACCGACGCCGGATACGTCCTGTACGGCGAGGACGCCACCGTGGACGACTACACCAAGGACCTCCCCAAGATCATCAAGGGGGAGCAGCCGTGAGGCGTACACCGCTCGCCCTCGGCGCCACCGCGCTGGCGGCCGGACTCGCCCTCACGGCCTGCGGCTCCGGCGACTCGTCGGCCCCGGCGCCCTCCGGCAAGCCCGCGGTGAAGGTCGGCGGGGCGTTCATACCGGCGCCCGCGGGCGGCGACATGGCGGCCGGCTTCTTCGTCGTCCACAACAGCGGCGGCGCCGACACGCTCACTTCGGTGACCAGTGCCATCGCCCGGCAGGTCACCCTCCACAGCACCAAGGGCGGGGCGATGAAGGAACAGAAGTCCTTCCCCGTCCCGGCCGACGGCGAGCTCGACTTCGAACGCGGTGGCAACCACCTGATGTTCGAAAACCTGAAGCAGACGCCCAAGGAGGGCGACAAGGTGTCGGTGGAGCTGCACTTCGCCAAGTCCGGCACCGTCACGGTGACCTTCCCGGTGAAGGCCGCCACCTACAACCCGACGGCGAAGTCGTCGCACACGTCGCACTGAGGGGCTGACCGTTCGTGAAGACCATCGCTCCCCGCTTCCGGCACCTGTTGCTGCTGCTCCTCGCCGTCACCGGCGCCCTCCTCGCCGGCGCCGCGCCCGTCTCCGCGCACGCCGCGCTGACCGGGAGCGACCCGAAGCAGGGCGCGGTGGTCGAGCAGGCCCCCACCCGGGTGTCCCTGACCTTCTCCGAGGAGGTCGCCATGTCCGACGGCTCTGTACGGGTCCTCGACCCGGCCGGGAAGCGCGTCGACACCGGCAAGACGACCGACCTCGGCGGCACGACCTACGGCGTCCCCCTCCACTCCGGGCTGCCCGACGGCACGTTCACCGTCGCCTACCAGGTCGTGTCGGCCGACAGCCACCCCGTCTCCGGGGCGTTCACCTTCTCCATCGGCGCCCCTTCCAAGACCACCGCGGCCCTGCCCGACCAGACCGCGGGCGGCGGCGTCGTCGGCGGGCTCTACGGCGTCGCGCGCTACCTCTCCTACGCGGGCTTCATCCTCACCGTCGGCGGCGCGGCCTTCGTCCTCGCCTGCTGGCCGCACGGAGCGGGTGTCCGCCCCGTGCAGCGTGTCGTGGTGGGCGGCTGGATCACCCTCACCGGCGCGACCCTTGCCATGCTCCTGATGCGCGGCTCCTACACGGGGTCCGGCGCGGTCGGTGACATCTTCGACCTCACCCTCCTCGGGCAGGTCCTGCAGACCAAGTCGGGCGCGGCCCTGGTGTCACGGCTCCTGCTGCTGGCCGCCGCCGCACTCTTCATCGCCGTGCTCTTCGGCGCGTACGAGAAGCGGACCGACCCCAAGGAGAAGAAGGACCTCACCTTCGGGCTCGCGATCGGCGGGGCGGTCGTCGCCGCCGGTCTCGCCGCGACCTGGGCGATGGCCGAGCACGCCTCCACCGGCATCCAGGCCGGACTCGCCATGCCCGTCGACGTACTTCACCTGCTCTCGGTCGCGGCCTGGCTCGGCGGACTCACCACCTTGCTCGTCGCCCTGTACCGGGCGCCCTCGATCGAGGCCACAGCCGTCCGGCGGTTCTCCCGGGTGGCGTTCTGCGCGGTCTCCACGCTGGCCGCGACCGGGCTCTACCAGTCCTGGCGCCAGGTCGGCTCCTGGTCGGCACTCACCGGCACCCGTTACGGGCAACTGCTGCTGCTCAAGATCGGGCTCGTCGCCGTCATGGTCGGCGTCGCCTGGATCTCGCGGAAGTGGACGGGACGCCTGTCGGAAGAGCTCGCCCCGGAGGCCGCCGCAACCACCGTGATCGAGGAAGGCACGCGGTCGGAGGAGGCGGTGACGGTACCGGCAGGTGGCGCGTCGAAGGGGTCGTCGTCGGGGGACGCCAGGGGCGATGCGGGTTCCGGCTCCGGTGCCGATACGGATTCAGGTTCCGGCTCTGATACGGGTTCCGGTTCCGGCTCCGGTGTCGACGACAAGCGGTCCGCCCAGCTCGCACGACAGCGCGCGGCGCTCGCCACCGCCCGTGACAAGCGCATACGGGACGCCGACCCGGGCCGCTCCGGACTGCGCCGCTCCGTACTCACCGAGGCCGGTGTGGCCGTCGTCCTGCTCGTCGTCACGACCGTGCTCACCTCCACGGAGCCGGGCCGCACCGAGGAGGAGGCCAAGGCCGTCACCGCGGCGGCCTCCCAGCGGTCGGGGCCGCTCTCCCTGAAGCTGCCGTTCGACACGGGCGGCCAGGACGGCAAGGGCACGCTCCTCCTGGACATGGATCCCGGACGCACCGGCAGCAACGACATGCACGTCTACGTGGAGCGCCCCAACGGCAAGGCGTTCGACATCCCCGAGGTGAAGGTCTCCTTCACCCTCGCCGCGAAGAAGATCGGCCCTCTGCCGGTCGTTCCCGATCACATCGCCACCGGACACTGGAGCGCGAGCGGCGTACAGATCCCCGTGGCGGGCGACTGGAAGATCGCGGTCACCGTGCGCACCTCCGACATCGACCAAGTGACCGTCAACAAGAACGCGAAGATCGGCTGACCCCCACCATGGCTGACTCCGAGAACCGGACCGACTCCGGCATCTCCCGACGGCGACTCCTCGGTACCGCGGGCGCGACGGGCCTCGCCCTGGGCGCCGTGGGCGGCGCCGCCGGGTACGCGACCGCGTCGTCGAACTCCCCCGACGCCGCCGCGTCGCTGACCTCCCTCGGCGCGGACCGCGTGATGTTTCACGGGAAACATCAGCCCGGCATCACAACCCCGACGCAGTCCCGCGGGCACTTGATCGCCTTCGATCTCGCGCCGGGCGCCGGGCGCAAGGAAGCAGCGGCCCTGATGCGCCGCTGGTCGGCAACCGCCCAGCGGCTGATGGCCGGCGAGACGCTCGGCGACTCCGACACCGATGTCGCCCGCGACGCCGGCCCTTCCTCGCTGACGCTCACCTTCGGCTTCGGCCACAGCTTCTTCTCCCGTACGGGGCTGGAGAAGCAGCGCCCGGCCGCCCTCGACCCACTGCCCGACTTCTTCTCCGACCACCTCGACAAGGCCCGCAGCAACGGCGACCTGTGGGTGCAGATCGGCGCGAACGACGCGCTGGTCGCGTTCCACGCACTGCGCGCGGTCCAGGGGGACGCGGGGGAAGCGGCCCGGGTGCGCTGGCAGATGAACGGCTTCAACCGCTCGCCCGGCGCCACCTCCCACCCCATGACCGCCCGCAACCTCATGGGACAGATCGACGGAACGAACAACCCGAAGCCGGCCGACGCCGACTTCGACAAGCGGATCTTCGTGCCCGCTTCGGGCGAACCCGCCTGGATGGCCGGCGGCTCGTACGCCGTCGTACGACGCATCCGCATGCTGCTCGACGACTGGGAGAAGCTGTCGGGGAAGGCGCAGGACGACGTCATCGGACGCAAGAAGTCCGACGGCGCGCCCCTGACCGGCGGCACCGAGACCACGGAGCCGGACCTGGAGAAGACCGGCGCCGACGGCAAGCTCGTCATCCCCATCAACGCCCACGCGCGCATCACCCGGCCCGACCAGAACGGCGGCGCCGCGATGGTCCGCCGCCCGTTCTCGTACCACGACGGCATAGGTCACGACGGGGTGCCGGACGCCGGGCTGCTCTTCGTCTGCTGGCAGGCGGACCCCCTGCGGGGCTTCGTCCCGGTGCAGCGCAAGCTCGACCGGGGAGACGCCCTGTCGGACTTCATCCGTCACGAGTCGAGCGGGCTGTTCGCGGTGCCCGGCGGGGCAGGCGAGGGCGATTACGTGGGGCAGGCGTTGCTGGAGGCCGATTAGGGTGACCAATATGTCAGCCAGTTACGCGTATCTCGGACCCCAGGGCACCTTCACCGAGGTTGCTCTGCGCACGCTCCCGGAGACCGCCACCCGGGAACTCGTTCCGGTGGTGTCCGTGCCCGCTGCACTCGACGCCGTACGCAACGGCGAGGCCGAGGCCGCGTTCGTGCCGATCGAGAACTCCGTCGAGGGTGGCATCACGACCACGCTCGACGAGCTGGTGGCCGGCGAGCCGCTGATGATCTACCGCGAGGTACTGCTCTCCATCACCTTCGCGTTGCTGGTCAGGCCCGGTACGCAGGCGTCGGACATCAAGACGGTGACGGCCCACCCGGCGGCTCAGCCGCAGGTCCGCAACTGGATGAAGGCGAATCTCGCCGAGGACGTGACGTGGGAGTCGGCGGCGTCCAACGCGGACGGCGCGCGCCTGGTGCAGGAGGGCCGCTACGACGCGGCGTTCGCGGGCGAGTTCGCGGCCGAGCGCTACGGCCTGGTGCCGCTGGTCACCGAGATCCACGACGCGGAGAACGCACAGACGCGGTTCGTCCTCGTCGGCAAGCCGGCCCGCCCCGCGGCGCCCACCGGTGCGGACAAGACCTCCGTGGTCATCTGGCAGCGCGACGACCACCCGGGCGCGCTGCTCGAACTGCTCCAGGAGTTCGCGGTGCGCGGCGTCAACCTGATGCTGCTGCAGTCCCGGCCGACCGGTGAGGGCATCGGGAACTACTGCTTCGCCATCGACGCGGAGGGCCACATCTCGGACCGCCGCGTGGGCGAGGCGCTGATGGGGCTCAAGCGGGTCTGCCCGCAGGTGCGCTTCCTGGGCTCGTATCCGAGGGCCGGGGTCACCAGGGCGGACGTCCGGACTCCGCGAACAGGGACGTCCGACAGCGACTTCATGGCGGCGTCCGACTGGCTCGCGCGCTGCCAGGACGGCCGTTTCTGACGCCTTCGGGTTCCAGGTCGCGGAGCCTTCGGGCATACGGGTTCCGAGGGCTTTCCGGCGTCTTCGGGCGCCGGATTTCGACGTTCCGAGAACCAGTCCTACCTGCAGATTTTCGCCATCCACAGAAGTTATCCACAGGTGTGCTTCTCGACCTGGGGACAAGTCGACACCATCTCGCTACATGGTCGACAAATCGCCCTACAGCCCTCAAGTCCGTCCACAGGCGCTCACGTCACCCCTCGTCCACTCTTTTCCTTTGATCAACTCTATAGAGCGAACCATTTCCACTCGAAAGTGCGTGTGAGATGGGTTTGGATCGGGAATCCTTCGCCGCGCATGCGGCTTTCAGAACGATCTCTTCCGGTGTCCACAGATCTTTCGCACAGCCTGTGGATAACTTTTCGGAGAGCCGCATTCCTGTGGACAACCCCGCCCCCAAGTCCCGCTGCATACAAGGGGATTTGGTCAAGCGGCCGTGCCGCGTCTGCCCCATTTCGGGGAATGGGGCCCTTTTCATTGACCGGCGCCCACAGCGTCCGACCGGTCCCGAGAAGATCCATTTCGGCCACGCGCTTCGTCGCGCTTGACCTCGCATTGCCGAATTCATATTCCGGCATATCGGTCATAAGGTAACGCACGGGATATCGGTTCGTGCGGTGGAACCGCGCACCGGTAGCCTTGAGGGGTGATTGACCTTCGCCTGCTCCGTGAGGACCCCGACCGTGTTCGCGCCTCCCAGCGCGCCCGTGGAGAGGACGTCGCGCTCGTCGACGCCCTGCTCTCCGCCGACGAGCGGCGCAGGTCGTCCGGGCTCCGCTTCGACGAGCTCCGTTCCGAGCAGAAGTCGCTCGGCAAGCTGATCCCCAAGGCCCCCGCCGACGAGAAGCAGGAGCTCCTGAAGAAGGCCGGCGAGCTCTCCGCCGCCGTCAAGAGCGCCGAGGCCGAGCAGCGCGAGGCCGACGAGGAGACCCAGCGCCTCGCCCTCCTGCTGGGCAACATCGTGCACACGGATGTCCCGGTCGGCGGCGAGGAGGACTTCGTCGTCCTCGAGACGCACGGCACGATCCGTGACTTCGGCGCCGAGGGCTTCGAGCCCAAGGACCACCTGGAGCTCGGCGAGGCGCTCGGCGCCATCGACGTCGAGCGCGGCGCCAAGGTATCGGGCTCGCGCTTCTACTACCTGACGGGCGTCGGCGCGCTCCTCGAGCTCGCCCTGGTGAACGCGGCGATCGCGCAGGCCACCGAGGCCGGCTTCATCCCGATGCTGACGCCCGCCCTGGTGCGTCCGCGCGCCATGGAGGGCACGGGCTTCCTCGGCCAGGCCGCGGAGAACGTCTACCACCTGGAGAAGGACGACTACTACCTGGTCGGCACCTCCGAGGTCGCGCTCGCCGGGTACCACATGGACGAGATCCTCGACGCGGACAAGCTGCCGCTGCGTTACGCCGGCTTCTCGCCGTGCTTCCGCCGCGAGGCCGGTACGTACGGCAAGGACACCCGGGGCATCTTCCGCGTGCACCAGTTCGACAAGGTCGAGATGTTCTCGTACGTCGCTCCCGAGGACGCCGAGGCCGAGCACAAGAGGCTTCTGGAGTGGGAGAAGCAGTGGCTGACCGGCCTCGAGCTGCCCTTCCAGGTCATCGATGTGGCGACGGGCGACCTCGGGTCCTCGGCCTCGCGCAAGTTCGACTGCGAGGCGTGGATCCCGACGCAGGGCAAATACCGCGAGCTGACCTCGGCGTCGAACTGTGACGGCTTCCAGGCCCGTCGCCTGTCCATCCGGATGCGCGACGGCAAGAAGGTGCAGCCGCTGGCGACGCTCAACGGCACGCTGTGCGCGGTGCCGCGCACCATCGTGGCCATCCTTGAGAATCACCAGCAGGCCGACGGCTCCGTGAGGGTGCCCGAGGTGCTGCGTCCGTACTTGGGGGGCCGAAAGATCCTGGAGCCGATCAACAAGTGAGCCACCCTGCTCCGCTCGTTCACCCGTTCCCGTACAAACTCGTCGCGACCGATCTCGACGGGACGCTCCTGCGGCCCGACGACACGGTCTCCGAGCGGACGCGTCAGGCGCTCACCGCGGTCACCGCGGCGGGCGCCGCCCACATCATCGTGACCGGGCGGGCCGTGCCCTGGACCCGGCACATCCTCGACGACCTCGGTTACGAGGGCCTCGCGGTGTGCGGGCAGGGCGCGCAGGTCTATCACGCCGGCGAGCACCGGCTGCTGACGTCGGTGACGCTCGACCGGCAGCTGGCCGGTCTCGCGCTCTCCAAGATCGAGGCGGAGACCGGGCCGCTGGCCCTGGCCGCGAGCCGTGACGGCCTCGAGGGCGAGGTCATCGTGGGGCCCGGCTACCAGGTGCAGGAAGGCCCCCTGCCGGTCATCCCGTTCACGGATGTCACCGAGCTCTGGAAAGCACCGCTGAACAAGGTGTACGTGCAGCACCCCGGCATGACCGACGACGAGCTGGCCGCCGTGGCGCTGGCCGTGGCCGGTGATCTGGTGGGCGTCACCATGGCGGGCGAGGGCATAGTCGAGCTGCTGCCGCTCGGTCTGTCCAAGGCGACCGGTCTCTCGCTCGCCGCGCGCCGACTGGGCGCGAAGGCGGCCGACACGATCGCTTTCGGCGACATGCCCAACGACATCCCGATGTTCGGCTGGGCGGCGCACGGCGTGGCGATGGCCAACGCCCACGCGGAGCTCAAGGCCGTCGCGGACGAGGTCACGACGTCGAACGCGGACGACGGCATCGCGGTGGTCCTGGAACGCCTGCTGGGCTGACGGCCTGCCGTCGCCGCGGCCGTCTGCGGCTGCCGTTCCCCCGAAGGGCGCGGCATCGAAAATTCTGGGTGGGCGGCCCGCGCACCCGGAAGGTGCGCGCTCGAAGCGGCCGCCCCGGGCAGCCTCCCCGTGAGCCGGCTCGTACGGAGTGAGTAACTACTCCGGAGCCCGCCGTGGGCTGCCCTGCCGGGAGCTCGACGGAATCTTGACCGACATCGTCTCGCTCCTCTCCCAGCAGGCGGGCGCCGTGCGCGGCGCGGTTACAGAACTACTGTGCCCCTACTGGGAGTTGGGTGCCACCGAATAAAACCGGGACCGGGACGCGGCTAGCGTCTGCGCCACTTGCGGCGTCGGGCGCGGCTGAAGAACCAGCCCGCGGGGGGCTTGTCGGAGCGCCACGGCTGGGGCTCGGGCGACTCGTTCCGCCAGCGGGCGGCGAGCATGCGGGCCCTCGCGGACGGCTCCGTGGTCTCGGCGGACCGTATGAAGTCCTCGTCGAAGGTCACGTCCTCCCACGTCTCGTCCCGCTCGTGCTCCGGATCCGCCGCCATCTCCACTCCTCCTGGAACGGGTCGCCTTCCTGGAAAACGGTTCGCTCCCCTGGAAAACAGGTCACCCTCCCGACCAGTGTCCTGGTGGGAGGGTGAAGCCGCTGTCAAGAGCCGTCACTCCTCGCCGGCGAGCTTCAGCGTGCGCAGCTTCTGGCCCGCGTACCAGGTGGCGAGCACGGTGACCCCGGCGAGCAGGACGGTGGCGAGGGGCAGGCCGACGTCCGAGGTGATCAGGTCGCCGCCCGCCACCTTGTGGGCCACGGCGAGGGACCACTGCTGCACGCTGAGGGTGCGCGCACCGGCCACGAGCGACCCGAAGAGCGCCTCCCAGACCAGGGCGTAGACGAGACCGAAGACCACCGCGTGGCGCGTGATCGTGCCGAGGAGCAGGAACAGCGCGGCGTACGCGATGGAGGCGACGAGGGCCGCGATCGTGTAGGCGACGGCGATCTGCTGCCCGTTCCCGTTCAGGATCAGGCCCGCGATGAGCGTGGGGACCGCGGAGAACGCCATCGTCACGGCGATGGCGACGATCAGCTTGGTGAAGATGATCGTCGGGCGCTTGATCGGCTTCGCGAGGAGGTAGACGACGGAACCGTCGTCGATCTCCGGGCCGATCGCGCCCGTGCCCGCGATGACGCCGATGATCGGCACCATCGTGGCGAGCGCGAACCCGCCCAGGACGTCGGCGGCGATCTGGTCGTCCGCTCCGGTGAGGCCGCGCACGAGCGCGGAGATGGCGATGAGCAGGACAGGCAGGGCACACAGGATGAGGGCCCGGCGGCGGCCGAGCAGGGCTCGGTAGGTGAGCCGGGCGACAGTGGGGTCGTACATCAGGGCCTCCTACGCCGCGACCAGATACGAGAACACGGACTCGAGGGACTCGTCGGACGGCGAGACCGTGAGCAGTCTGATGCCGTGGGCCTTGGCGACCTGGGGCAGCAGGGTGGTGAACCGGCCGAAGTCGACGGCCTGGACGCGCAACGCGCCCTCCTTGAGGTCGACTTCGATGCCCGTGGTGGACGGGTCCGCGATCAGCGCGGCCGCGAGGGCGCGGTCGTCACTGGAGCGGATGAGATAGCGGTGCGGGCGGTCGGTCATCAGGCGGCGGATCTTGCGGAAGTCCCCGCCGGCCGCGTGGCGCCCGGCGACGATCACCTCGATGTGGGAGGCGAGCTGTTCGACCTCTTCGAGGATGTGGGACGAGAAGAGGACCGTGCGGCCCTCGGCGCCCATGCGGCGCAGGAGGTCCATGAGCTGCATGCGCTGGCGCGGGTCCATGCCGTTGAACGGCTCGTCGAGCAGCAGCACGGACGGCTCGTGGACAAGGGCTGACGCCATCTTCACGCGCTGCCGCATGCCCTTGGAGTACGTCGAGATCTTGCGGTCCTGCGCGTACTCCATCTCGACCGTGGCCAGCGCCTTCTGCGCCTCGTGCGTGCCAAGGCCCTGCAACTCGGCGTTGGCGACGACGAATTCGCGGCCGGTGAGGAAGTCGTACATCGCCTCGCGCTCGGGGACGATGCCGATGTGGCGGTAGACCTGTTCGTTGCGCCAGATCGGCTCCCCGTCGAGGGTGACCGTCCCGTTCGACGGGGCGAGGAAGCCACCCATCATGTTGATGAGGGTGGACTTTCCCGCGCCGTTCGGGCCGAGGAGCCCGGTGACGCCGGGGGAGATCGTCATCGTGATGTCGTTGACCGCCACCACGTTGCCGAACCAGCGCGATACGTGGTCGATGTTGATCGTGGTCACAGTCCGACCTTCCGGTAGCGGCGCATCAGGAGGCCGTAGCAGCCCGCGATGAGTCCGAGCACGACGAGCAGATAGACGACGCCCTGGCCGGTCGAGGGGCCGTGTCCGCCGGGGAAGGCGGAGGTGGCGCCGAGGAAGGCGGTCTGCACGCCGTCGATGAGGGTGACCGGCGAGAAGAGGCCGAGCCACGTGATCGCGCCGCCGTTGTCCTGCGAGTCGGCGATGGCCTGGACGGTGGAGACCGCTCCGTAGGAGATGGTCATGACGGCGATGACGGCGGCGATGCCGAAGCCGCGGCGGGGGGTGACCGCCGAGACGACGAGGCCGATGCCGGCGAAGAGCAGCGAGAGCAGAGCCACGGAGACCAGTCCCTGGGCGAATCCCTTGGTCTGCTCGGCGAAGTCGAGCTTGGCGAGCAGCGCGCCTACATAGAGCACGATCAGCGGGGCCGCCGTGAGGGCGAAGAGGGCGGAGGTCATGGCCGCGAACTTCGCCAGGACGTAGTCACCGCGCTCGATGGGGCGGGAGAAGTACAGGGGGACCGTCTTGAAGCGCAGGTCGCGCGAGACGGACTGGGGTGCCTGGGAGGCGAGATAGAGACCGATGACGGCCTGCAGGAGGATCGCGTAGCGCGTGTAGTCGACCGGCAGGTCCTTCATCTTGGTGGTGACGGCCACCGCGACCATGATCAGCGCGGGGACGCACATGACGACGAAGAGCAGCATCGGCAGCACTTTGGACTTGGCCGAGCGGCCGAGGCCGTAGGCGCCGCGCAGGCTCTGGGAGAAGAGCGAGCGGCGGGCGTAGGCGCGGCCGAGGCGCGGGCCGTCGTAGTGGCGGTAGCCGATGTTGTGGATGCGGGTCTGCTCACCGGCGGGGGTGAGGGACTGCTCAACCGCCATGGGTGACCGCCTCCTTCCGCTCGTTGTCCGTCTCTGAGCGGAAGACTTCCGCGATGTGGTGCCTGCGCTGTTCCATCCGGATCAGCCCGAGGCCGAGCTCGGCGACGATGTCGCGCACGAGGTCGTAGGTGTCGTCGCTCTGGGTGGTGATCAGCACCGTGTGTCCGGCGCCGGGCAGCTCTCCGCCGGTCGCGGTCTCGATGCCGCGCAGGGCGAAGGCCTCGCGCAACGCGCGCGTGCCGTCCGGGTGTTCGTCGGAGTCGGTGACCTCGATCGCCAGAGTCGTCGTGGTCTGGGTGAAGTCCGTGGTGGAACTGGAGCGCAGGAGCTTTCCTCCGTCGACCACGACGACGTGGTCACAGGTGCGCTCGAGCTCGCCCAGAAGGTGCGAGGTGACGAGGACCGAGATGCCGAAGTCGGTGTGTACGCGGCGGATCAGGTCGAGCATGTCGTCACGGCCGACCGGGTCGAGACCGTTCGTCGGTTCGTCGAGGAAGACCAGCTGCGGGTCGTGGACAAGAGCCTGCGCGAGCTTCACGCGCTGCTTCATGCCCGTCGAGTAGCCGCCGATGGGGCGGTAGCGCTCTTCGTAGAGGCCGACGTGGCGGAGGGTGTCGGCGGTGCGCTCGCGAGCCGCGGTGGGCGGCAGGCCCGACATGCGCGCCATGTGGACGACGAACTCGGTGGCCGAGACGTCGGGCGGCAGGCAGTCGTGCTCCGGCATGTAGCCGACGCGTTCGCGGATGGCGGCGCCTTCAGTGGCCACGTCGAGGCCGAGCACGGCGGCGCGGCCCTCCGTGGCGGGGGACAGACCCAGAAGGATCTTGATCAGTGTGGACTTGCCGGCTCCATTGGCTCCGACGAGTCCCGTCACACCGGGCCCGATGTCCATGGAGAGCCGGTCAAGCGCGGTCACCCGGGGGAACCGCTTGCTCAGGCTTTCGGTCGCGATCACAGTCACACCTCGAAGGTAGTGGCGCAGACCACACGGATCGTCAGACCAGGGGCTTGTCCCCGTCTCAGACTCGAGTACTACGGGTCCCTAGGGGTTCCTCCCTGAGTCGCCCTCCGTGAGCTCCCGGAGTTTTCCACAGGCGCCCGTGCACACCCCTTGACGCAGCCTCCAACCATTGTCACATTCATCAGTGTCAAGTTACGAGCGCGTACGGCAACGGACCGGACACGGACGGACGGTGGCATGACCCCAGCAGTGGTACGTGAACTCTCCGCGGAGCTGCGGGGGTTCAGAGAAGTCCAGTCCCTCGCGTACGAGTGCGCGGAGGCGGTCGCGGCGCAGCTCAAGCCGGGCGTGACGGAGCGCGAGGCCGCCCGGATGCAGCGGGAGTGGCTGCGGGAGCGCGGGGTGCGCGACTGGTTCCATCTGCCGTTCGCCTGGTTCGGCGACCGCACGGCGTTCGCCGGCTTCCGGATCCCGCTCCAGTTCTTCCCGACGAACCGGAAGCTGGAGGCGGGGATGCCGTTCATCCTCGACATGGCCCCGGTCTACAAGGGCTGTACGGCGGACATCGGCTACTCGGGCTCGCTCGGCCTCAATCCCGTGCAGGACAAGCTGCTCGCCGACCTCGAGGCGCACCGCGAGCTGATAGTGCGCGAGGTCCGTGAGCGCCGTTCCCTGCGGGAGATCTACGAGGACGTGGACCGCCTCATGGTCCGCCAGGGCTATGCGAACCGGCATCGCGCGTACCCGTTCGGGGTGATCGCGCACAAGGTGGACCGGGTCAAGGAGCGCCGGATCTCCCCGACGCTGTTCGGCTTCGGCACGCAGTCCCTGAAGGGACTCGCGAGCGACGCGATCCATGGGCACCGGGACGGTTGGTCCCCGCTGTGGTCGCCGTACAAGTTCTCCGACCATCCGCCGCAGCCGGGCCTGTGGGCGGTGGAGCCGCACCTCGGATTCCGGGGTACGGGCGCGAAGTTCGAGGAGATCCTGGTCGTCACCGACTCCAAGGACCCCGAGCAGAGCGCGTTCTGGCTGGACGACGATCTGCCGCATGTGCGGCGCTGGGCGGAGGGCATCTGATGGCGGAACTCAAGGGGCTGGCCGGAGCGCGGGAGCGCTGGGTGAGCACGGGCGGTATCGAGCTGTGCGTGGCCGAGCTGGGCGACCCGACCCGGCCCACGGTGGTGCTCGTGCACGGGTACCCGGACTCCAAGGAGGTGTGGTCGGAGGTCGCCGAGCGGCTCGCCGACCGCTTCCATGTGGTCCTGTACGACGTACGGGGCCACGGCAGGTCGACGGCGCCGACGCCGCTGCGCGGCGGGTTCACGCTGGAGAAGCTGACGGACGACTTCCTCGCGGTCGCCGACGCGGTCAGCCCGGACGAGCCGGTCCATCTGGTCGGCCACGACTGGGGTTCGGTGCAGTCCTGGGAGTTCGCCACGGTCCAGCGCACCGAGGGCAGGATCGCGTCCTTCACCTCGATGTCCGGCCCGTCGCTCGACCACTTCGGGCACTGGATCAAGAAGCGCATGGCGCGGCCGACGCCCCGCAGGGTGGGCCAGCTGCTCGGCCAGGGCGCCAAGTCCTGGTACGTGTACATGCTGCACACGCCCGTGCTGCCCGAGCTCGCCTGGCGCGGGCCACTCGGCAAGCGCTGGCCGAAGATCCTCGAACGCATGGAGAAGGTGCCGGCGGGCGACTACCCGACGCCGTCCCTGCCCTCGGACGCCGCCCACGGCGCCTGGCTCTACCGGGACAACGTACGGGCGCGGCTGAGCAGGCCACGCGCTGACGCGTACGCGCACGTGCCGGTGCAGCTCGTCCTGCCCCTCGGCGACATCTTCCTGTCCGAGCGGCTCTATGACGAACTGGAGCTGTGGGCACCGGGGTTGGTCCGTCGCACGCTGCAGGCCAAGCACTGGGTGCCGCGCACCCGGCCGGATCAACTGTCCGCGTGGATCAGCGAGTTCGTCCTGGCGAACGAGGAGCGGGAGGCGGGCGTGCCCGCACACCGCACGAAGGCCACGGGCAAGCACGCCGAGCGCTTCGGCGGCCAGCTCGTGCTGGTCACCGGCGCGGGCAGCGGGATCGGGCGGGCCACCGCCTTCGCATTCGCCGAGGCCGGCGCGCGCGTGGTGGCCGTCGACCGGGACACGGAGAGCGCCGCCCGCACCGCCGAGATGGCCCAACTCATAGGCGCCCCCCAGGCATGGGCCGAGACCGTGGACGTCACCGACGAACAGGCCATGGAGAAGCTCGCCGAGAAGGTCGCCGCCGAATACGGCATCGTCGACGTGCTGGTGAACAACGCGGGCATCGGCCTGTCCGGGTCCTTCTTCGACACCACACCGGAGGACTGGAAGAAGGTCCTCGACGTCAATCTGTGGGGCGTCATCCACGGCTGCCGCCTGTTCGGCAAGCAGATGGCCGAGCGCGGACAGGGCGGCCACATCGTGAACACGGCGTCCGCCGCGGCGTTCCAGCCCTCCAAGGCGCTGCCCGCCTACAGCACGTCCAAGGCGGCCGTCCTCATGCTCAGCGAGTGCCTGCGCGCCGAGCTGGCGGGCCAGGGGATCGGTGTCTCCGCGATCTGTCCCGGCCTCGTGAACACGAACATCACGGCGACGGCCCGTTTCGCCGGGGTCGACGCCGAGGAGGAGAAGCGCCGCCAGAAGAAGTCCTCGCGCCTGTACGGCCTGCGCAACTACCCGCCGGAGAAGGTCGCCGACGCGATCCTGACCGCCGTCGTACGCAATCAGGCGGTCGTCCCGGTCACACCGGAGGCCCGTGGCGCCCACCTCATGTCCCGCTTCATGCCCAAGGCCCTGCGCGCCGTCGCACGCTTGGAGCCGCCGTTGTGAGCACCGAGGAGAGCACCGGGCACACCGGACACACGGAGCCCACCGGGCACTACGCGATCACCCCGCGCCGTGTCTCCTTCGACTGGGAGACGACGCCGCTGCACTGGATACCGGACGAGCCCACGGCGACGCACGTCATCAACGTGCTGCACCTGCTGCTCCCGGCGGGGGAGCGGTGGTTCGTGAAGGTCTTCAAGGAGGGCCTGCCGCTCGTCGACGATCCCGAACTGCTGGGGGACGTCAAGGGGTTCATGGGCCAGGAGGCCACGCACAGCGTGCAGCACGCGTACGTGCTCGACCATCTGGCCGCGCAGCGGCTCGACACCGGGGACTTCACGAAGTACGTCGACTTCCTCTTCGAGAAGCTCCTCGGCGAGCGGCCGCCGCTGGGCGCCCCGGTCTCCACCCAGGAGTGGCTACGCTTCCGGCTCTCCGTCGTCGCGGCGATCGAGCAGTTCACCGCGGTCCTGGGGAACTGGGTACTGCACGCCGAAGGGCTCGACGCGGCGGGTACGGACGAGGTCATGCTCGACCTGCTGCGCTGGCACGGCGCGGAGGAGGTCGAGCACCGCGTGGTCGCGTTCGACATGTACCAGCACTGCGGCGGCGAGGGCCTGCCCCGCTACGCCCGCCGGCTCGCGGGCATGGCCGTCACCGCTCCCGTGATGCTGTACCTGTGGGCCTGGGGCGCGGCGTATCTCATACGCCACGACCCGCAGCTCGCCGGACGGATGCGCTACTCGCTGGCGGAACACAACAGGGCGGTGCGCAAGGGACTGCTGCCCAGCTGGCGGGAGCTGGGTGCGGCGATACCCCGCTATCTGCGGCGGTCGTACCATCCCTCGCAGGAGGGGTCGCTGCGCAAGGCCGTCGAGTATCTGGCGCAGTCGCCCGCGGCCAGGACGGCGGCGGGCGCGATCGGCCGGACCGCTCTGTCCTAGGGACTTTCGTCCGGCCCACACGCGGTCGGCGTCCGAATACGGGGCGGCGCCGCCTTCCCACAGGCACGGCGGCCACAGGCACGGCAGAGGGATGTGAAGCGTGACGGAGCAGGCTGTGGCCGAGTACCGGATCGAGGACCTGGCGCACCGCAGCGGCGCCACGGTCCGCACCATCCGCGCCTACCAGGACCGCGGACTCCTCCCCCGCCCCGAGCGGCGCGGCAGGGCCAATGTGTACGGGGATGCGCATCTGGCCCGGCTGCGGCAGATCGCCGACCTCCTCGACCGCGGGTACACCCTGGCCTCGATCAAAGAGCTGCTCGAGGCGTGGGACGCGGGGCGCGGGCTAGGTGGTGTGCTCGGCCTGGTCGCGGAGGTCGACGGGCCGTGGAGCGACGAGGAGGCCGACCGGATCTCGCGCGCCGATCTCGCGGCACGGTTCGGAGGCAGCGAGGACGAGGCGGCCATCGCCGACGCGGTGGCGCTCGGGATCCTGGAGCAGATCCCGGGGCACGAGGACGAGTTCCTGGTGCCGAGCCCTCAAGAGCTGGCAGTGGCAGCCGAGTTGCACGCATCCGGCGTCCCGCTGCCCGCGATCTCCGCTCATCTAAGGGAGTTGAGGGGGCAGATCGAGCACATCGCCACCCGTTTCCTGGAGTTCACGACCGAGCATGTCTTCGCGCGCTACCTCGGCCCGTTGCCCCCCACGGACGCGGAAGCGGCCGAGGCGGCCTCGCTCGTACGCAGACTCCGGCCGCTCGCGCAGCAGTCGGTCGACGCCGAACTGGCACGTGCCATGAAGCTGTTCGCCACTCGGCACCTCCACCGGCACCTGTCGGAGGGCCCGGTCACCTCGCATGTGGAGGAGGCCCATTCGGTTGCTCTTCCCGCCGACACGATCCGTGCCGTACAGAGCCTCGTTGGCGCCAAAAGCGTCGCCGAGTTCATCGCCGCGGCGGCCGAACGGGAAGTACAAGCAAGAGCATTGGATGCTCTTGCCTCAAGCTACCGCAATTCCGCCTCTGTTGACCAAATGCCGCCAACGGCATGACGGTTGTCCACAGAATCGCCAAATCCCCTGTGGATAACCGGACTTGGCTGTGGATCAAACCTGCGAACAGAAAAATCACGTGCCGAGGAGTGAGACGCCCGCCACTCTGATGGGATGGATGAAAGACGCACCGTCAAGGTGTCGAAGTACCTTTCGAAGCATCTGCGCCACCAGCCGGAGCGGATCGGGCTGACCCTCGACGAGGGCGGCTGGGTCGAGATCGGGACGCTGCTCGCCGCGGCCGCCGCCCACGGCTTCCGCATCACGCGGGCCGAGCTCGACCATGTCGTCGCCGCCAACGACAAGCGGCGCTTCGCGATCGATGGCTCCCGGATCCGCGCCAGCCAGGGCCACACCGTGGATGTCGACCTCGGACTGCCCCCGGCGACACCGCCCGCGTACCTCTACCACGGCACCGTCGCCGCTGCCCTGGACGCGATCCGCGCCGAGGGGCTGCGGCCCATGAGCCGGCACGACGTCCATCTCTCGCCCGACCGCGAGACCGCCACCCGCGTCGGCGCCCGCCGTGGCCGCCCCGTCGTGCTGTCCGTCGACGCGGGAGCGATGCACCGGGACGGCCACATGTTCCGCGTCAGCGCCAACGGCGTCTGGCTCACGGAGGCCGTTCCACCCCGCTACCTGCGGTTTCCCGGCTGAGACCGACCGGCCCCGCGAGACGCGGTCCCCCACGCCGCCATCACCCCCGGCGCGCGCCGCTTAGGCTCTGGGGCATGAGCGATCAGCCCCGTCAGCCCACGCCCGCCCTGCGCCTGAGCACCGTGATCCTGCCCTACCGCCGCTGGCACGAGGGCAGCCGAGCCGCGTGGCAGCGCGCCGAGGAGCTGGGCTTCCACACCGCGTACACCTACGACCACCTGGCCTGGCGGACCTTCCGCGACGGCCCGTGGTTCGGCGCCGTACCGACCCTGACCGCCGCCGCGTCCGTCACGGAGCGGATGCGCCTCGGCACACTCGTCACCTCGCCGAACTTCCGGCACCCGGTCACGCTGGCCAAGGAACTGATCTCCCTCGACGACATCTCCGGTGGCCGGATCACCCTCGGTATCGGCGCGGGCGGCAACGGCTTCGACGCGACGACGCTCCTGAAGGCCGGCGAGGAGCCGTGGACCCCGCGCGAACGGGCCGACCATTTCGCCGAGTTCGTTCCGCTGCTCGACCGGCTGCTGAGCGAGGACTCGGTGACGTACGACGGTGAGTTCTACTCGGCGCAGGAGGCGCGGAACATCCCGGGCTGTGTGCAGCGGCCACGGCTGCCCTTCGCGGTGGCCGCGACGGGACCTCGCGGACTGAAGCTGGCCGCCCGGCACGGGCAGGCGTGGGTGACGACGGGCGACCCGAAGCTGTTCGAGACGGGCACGCCCGAGGAGTCGATTCAAGCCATTCGCGGACAGGCCGCCAAGCTCGCCGACGCCTGTGCCGAGATCGGCCGGGACGCCGCCGAACTCGACAAGGTCCTCCTCACCGGGTTCACCCCGGACCGCAGCCGTCCGCTGGAGTCCGTGGACGCCTTCGTCGACTTCGCCGGCAAGCACGCCGCCCTGGGCATCACCGAGATCGTGATCCACTGGCCCATCCCCGACTCGGAGTTCGCCGCCGACCAGAAGGTCTTCGAAAGCATCGCCACGGAGGCCCTCGCCCAGCTCGGCTGAGGCCCCGCGGCAACCCGGCGGAACCGGTGGGGCGCCTGCGCGAGGACCGTACTCATCTGCGCGCCCCACCGCACGCCCGTGCGCGCATATGCGGGACAATAGTGCGGTGACCTCACCGACTCCTCGGCCCTGGACCCCGGCCGCCAACGCCCCCGCGCCCCGGCTCGTCGCCACGGACCTGGACGGCACGCTGCTGCGCGACGACAAGTCCGTCTCGCCGCGGACGGTCGCCGCGCTCGCCGCCGCCGAACAGGCGGGCATCGAGGTCTTCTTCGTGACCGGCAGACCGGCCCGCTGGATGGACGTCGTCAGCGCCCACGTGCACGGCCACGGCCTGGCGATCTGCGGGAACGGCGCGGCCGTGGTGGACCTGCACGGCGGCCCCGGTCGCCACCGGTTCGTGAAGGTCAGGGACCTCGCCCCCGAGATCGCCCTCGACGTCGTACACATCCTGCGCGCCGCAGCGCCCGGCACGGCCTTCGCCGTCGAGCGGACCGGCGGCCTCCACCACGAGCCGACGTACCCGCCGCTGCACCTGGAGGCGGGGGAGAGCGTCGCGGCCGCCGAGAAGCTCCTCGCCGACGGCTCGCCCTGCGCGGACCAGCCCGTCCTCAAGCTGCTCGCGTACCACGCGGATCTCGCCCCCGACGAGTTCCTCGCCCTCGCCCGCGCGGCCGTCGGCGACCGCGCGGCGATCACCCGTTCCAGCCCCAGCGCGCTCCTGGAGATCAGCGGCCCCGGCGTATCCAAGGCCAGCACCCTCGCGCTGTGCTGCGCCGAGCGCGGCATCACGGCGGCCGAGGTCGTCGCCTTCGGGGACATGCCCAACGACATGGAGATGCTCCGCTGGGCCGGCACCTCGTTCGCGATGGGCAACGCGCACCCGGACGTGCTCGCCGCCGCGTCGGGCCACACGGTGCCGAACAACGAGGACGGCGTGGCCGCGGTCATCGAACAGATCCTGGCGGCGCGTCAGCCCTCCGGGGACGGCGCACCGGGCGACTCCTAGGAGCACTGGAAGAAACGGTCCTCCACACGTGGGTCCGGCCCGCAAGTGAGTCCGACCCGCACGTGAGTCCGACCCGCACATGGTCTCGACCCGCACACACACCGCCCCACACATAGCCCGCCCCGCGCATGGTCCCCGCCCTTAAAGCGGCACCCCATGCTCCGCGAGCCACGGCACCGGGTCGATTCCCGACCGGAGGTACGGCATGAGACGGACCTCGAAGTGCAGGTGCGGCCGGTCGAGTTGCCGCTCGTCCCCGACTGACCGATCCACTGCCCGTACGCACCCGCTCCCCCTGGTCGAACGTGACGGCGGCCAAGTGCGCGCACTGCGTGTAGAAGCCGCCCGGGTGGCTCACGACGATCTCGATGCCGAAGGCGCCGCCGCAGGACACGCTCACCACGCGGCCGTCCCCGACGGCCCGCACCGGTGTCCCGATGCCGACCGCGAAGCCCTGGCCGGTGTGCCGGCTCGTCGGACCCTTCGGACGCCTGCGTGCGGGTCCCGGCGAACGCGATCAGCGCGCGCAGCAGGACCGGTACGGCAAGAGGACGACTATGGCGTCGGCGCATGTCTCGGATCGTGACCCGGGGCTTACGGCGACGGCCTGCTGAACTCGTACGCCGGGGGGAGCGGGCGCCCCGTACGGCTCAGATACATACCCCCCGAACAGGGCCAGGCGCGGTACCTGGGTCGCGCCCTCAGTGAGGCGCCTGCCAGACCACCGTCGTGCCGCCCCCGTCCTCGCCGATGCCCGGCCCGTACCAGCTGTCGCCGCCCAGGGACTCGGCCCGCAGCTTGAGGTTCTTGAGGCCGCTGCGCCGGCCGCCCTCCGGGATGCCGACGCCGTCGTCGGAGACCGTCAGCCGGACACCGCGCTGCCCGTCGGGGAGCGTGACGTTCGCGTCGACGACCACGTCGATACGGGCAGCCTCCGCGTGCCGGAACGCGTTGGACAGCGCCTCCCGCAGGGCCGCGATGAGGTTCTTGCCGGCGAGTTCGCCGACCACGGTGTCGACAGCGCCGACGAAGTGGTGCGTGGGCTTGAAGCCGAGCGGCACGGCCGCCATGTTGATCTCGCGCAGGACGCGTGTGCGCAGGCCCGAGGGCGCCTCGGCGGGCCCCTGCTGGAGCGCGAAGATGGCCGTGCGGATCTCCTGGATGGTGACGTCCAGCTCGTCGACGGCCTTGCCGACACCGACCTGCACCTCGGGCACGACGGACCTGCGCTGGGCGCTCTCCAGCATCATCCCGGTGGCGAACAGGCGCTGGATGACGAGGTCGTGGAGATCGCGGGCGATCCGGTCGCGGTCCTCGTACACCGCGAGCCGCTCCCGGTCGCGCTGCGCCTCCGCCATCTTCAGCGCGAGTGCGGCCTGCGAGGCGAACTGGGTGGCGAGGGTGCGCTCCGCGTCGGTGAAGGGCTGGGCGCCACGCGCGCGTGGCGTCACGAGTGTGCCGAGGACGCGGCCGTCGCTCTGGAGGGGCAGCATCATCGCGGGACCGTAGTCGCGCGCGAGATCGGTCAGTATACGCGGGTCGGTGGACGCGTCGTCGACGAACACCGTCGCGCCGCCCAGGAGTTCGGCGACGATCTCGCTCTCGGCCGGGATGATCACGCCAAGGGCCTGCGACGGCTCGTCCGACGAGACGGCGACGATCTCCATGCCGCCCTCCTCGGCCGGCAGGAGGACGATGCCGGCCGCCGAGCCCGACAGGTGCCTGGCCTGTTCGGCGACGACCTGGAGGGCTTCCTCGGCGTCACTGCCGGACAACAGGGCGGTCGTGACGGCCACCGATCCGTCGATCCACCGCTCGCGCTGCCTGGCGGCCTCGTACAGGCGCGCGTTGCCGATGGCGATGCCGGCCTCCGTGGCGAGGACGCGGACCATGTTCAGGTCGTAGTCGTTGAACTCGACCCCGCCGTGCTTCTCCGTCAGATAGAGGTTGCCGAAGATCTCCCCCTGTACACGGATGGGGACGCCCAAAAAGGTCCGCATCGGCGGGTGGTGGACCGGAAAGCCGCAGGAGCGCGAGTCGTCGGCCAGGTTCGCGAGGCGTACCGGGCCCGGGTCGTGGATGAGCGCTCCGAGGAGCCCGTGGTGGCCGTCGGGGAGCCGCCCGATGAGCTCCGCCGTCTCCACGTCGACTCCGTGGAAGACGAAGTCCGAGAGTGCCTCGCCGTCCTCGGAGACGACGCCGATCGCCGCGTAGCGGGCGTCGGCGAGTTCGGCGGCCGTCTCGCAGATGCGGTCGAGGGTGGAGTGCAGTTCCAGACCGGTGCCCACGGAGCGCATCGCTTCGAGCAGCTGTGGCACCCGCGCGGTCAGCTCGGCAGACAGTCCCTGGAGCCCGCGCGTCGCCTGCGTCGCCGCCTCCAGCGCGTCGGAGGAGTCCCGCTCGCCGTCGGACGGTGGGGTGGCGCCGGGCACCGGTGCAGCTGACATGCCTCGAGACTAGTTAGTCCCATTTGGAGAGGAAAGTCGGCGTTACGGGCCACTGCCCGGCCACCCGGTACGCGAGGCCGCCCGGTACGGATGGCCACCCGGCCACATGGCTACCCGGCCACCAACAGCTCCGCCTCCCGCTCGCGTTCCCTCAGCACGCGCAACGGCCCGTCGACCGCCATCAGATCCTCGTACCTGCCGCGCTGCACGACCCGCCCCGCGTCGAGGACGATCACCTCGTCCACGGCGTCGAGGCCGGCCATCCGGTGCGTGATCAACAGCGTCGTGCGGCCCTCGGTCGCGGACAGGAGGTCCGCCGTGAGCGCGTCCGCCGTCGGCAGGTCGAGGTGCTCGGCGGGCTCGTCGAGCACGAGGACGGGGAAGTCGGCGAGCAGGGCGCGGGCCAGGGCGAGCCGCTGCCGCTGGCCTCCGGACAGGCGCGCGCCGTGTTCGCCGACGAGGGTGCCGAGCCCGTCGGGCAGCGAATCGGCCCACTCCAGGAGGCGCGCGGCGGCCAGGACTTCGCGCAGTTCGTCGTCGGTGGCGTCCTTCTTGGCAAGGAGCAGGTTCTCGCGCACCGAGCTGTCGAAGAGGTGCGCGTCCTGCGCGCACAGCCCGACAAGCCGCCGCACCGCATCCCCTTCGAGCCCGTACGCGTCCTGCCCGGCCAGGGTGTACGCCCCCTCGCCCGCGTCCAGGAACCGCAGCAGGACCTGGGCGAGCGTCGTCTTTCCGGATCCCGACGGGCCGACGACGGCGACCCTGCGGCCCCGCTCCAGCGTGAGGTCGACCCCGCGGAGCGCGTCCCTGCCCTGCCCGTCGTGGCGCGCGGCGAGACCGCGCACCAGCAGAGGGAAGGGGTCCTGCGGCGCCTGCGCGGGCGATTCCGGCTCCCGTACGGGGTCCGGCGCGTCCAGGACCTCGTGGACACGTTCGGCGCTCTTCTTGACCCGCTGGCGGTACTGCACGGCGAGTGGGAGTCCCATGACGGCCTCGAACGCGGCCAGCGGCGTGAGGACGACGACCGCGAGCTGGACCCCGTCGAGGCGGCCCTCGCGCACTCCCTGCACCCCGGCGAGCGCGGCACCGGCCACGGTGAGACCGGTGATGAGCGCGGTGAGACCGTCGCCCAGCGCGGTGGCGGTGGCGGCGCGGGACGCGATCCGCGTCAGCACGGAGTCGGCGGCCTTCGCCTGCGCGGTGCGCGCGGGCAGCGCTCCCGCGACGGTCAGTTCGGCGGTGCCGGTGAGGAGTTCGGCCACGCGGGTGGCGAGCGTCCCGCGCGCGGGGGCCAGCCGGCGCTCGGCGCGGCGGGCGACGGCTCCGGAGAGCAGCGGCACGCCGATCCCCGAGAGCAACAGGCCTACGGCGAGCACGGCACCGGCGGCGGGCAGCATCCAGGCGGTGAACGCGACGGAGGCGGCACCGACCACCGCGGCGGCCGACGCGGGCAGCAGCCAGCGCAGCCAGTAGTCCTGGAGGGCGTCCACATCGGAGACGAGCCGGGAGAGGAGATCGCCTCGGCGCGTCGCGCGCAGGCCCGCTGGGGCGAGCCGCTCCAGCCGCCGGTAGACGGCGACCCGGGTGTCCGCGAGCATCCGCAGCACGGCGTCGTGCGACACGACCCGCTCGCCGTACCGGAAGCAGGCGCGCCCGATCCCGAAGGCGCGGGTCGCCGTGACGGCGACCATCAGGTACATCACGGGCGGCTGCTGCGAGGCCCGCGAGATGAGCCACCCGGAGGTTGCCATGAGCCCGACGGCGCTGCCGAGGGCGAGCACGCCGAGCAGCAGCGCGAGAGCAAGCCGCCCCCGCCGCGCCCGTGTGGCGCCTCGCACCCGCGAGAGCACACTGCCCCGGCTCTCTCCGGAGAGGGCCGATTCGTGACCGTCCTCTACGGAGCCGGGCAGTTCGGCCGCCAGCGCCGGCGGCACAGGACGTACCGCAGGCTCCCCCGCCACCGCAGGGGAACGCGGTACGTCGAGACGCACCACCCGGTCGGCGACGGCCAGCAGCGCGGGACGGTGCACCACCAGAAGGACGGTCCGGCCGGCGGCGAGCCTGCGGACCGCCTCGACGATCCCCGCCTCGGTCTCGCCGTCGAGCGCGGCCGTCGGCTCGTCCAGCAGCACCACGGGCCGGTCGGCGAGGAACGCCCGTGCCAGGGCCAGCCGTTGCCGCTGCCCGGCCGAGAGCCCGGCCCCGTCCTCGCCGAGCAGGGTGTCCGCGCCGTCGGGCAGCGCGCGGACGAAGTCCTGGGCCCCCGCCTCGCGCAACGCCTCCTCGACCTCAGCGGGCGACGCGTCGGGCCGCACGAGCCGCACGTTGTCCGCGATCGACCCGGCGTACAACTGAGGCCGCTGAGGCACCCAGGCCACGCGCGCGTGCCACGCCGCCCGGTCGAGACCGGCCAGATCGGCACCTCCGACGAGAACCCGGCCGGCCTGGGGACGGACGAATCCGAGCGCCGCGCTCAGCAGCGTCGACTTGCCCACGCCGCTCGGGCCGACGAGTGCCACCGTCTCCCCGGGTGCGACCTCGAAGTCGGCCCCCGAGACGGCGTCCGCGGACCGGCCGGGATAGCGGACGGTCACTCCGTCGAAGGAGATACCGGTGGCCGCGGGCACCGCGCCGGCGCCGGACTGCGGCACCGGGGTCTCCAGGACGGCGAAGATCTCCTCCGCGGCGGCGAGCCCCTCGGCCGCCGCGTGATACTGGGCGCCGACCTGACGCAGCGGCAGATAGGCCTCGGGTGCGAGGACGAGGATGACCAGTCCCACGTAGAGGTCCATGTCGCCGTGAACGAGCCGCATGCCGATGGTCACGGCCACCAGGGCGACCGACAGTGTCGAGAGCAGTTCGAGGGCGAACGACGACAGGAAGGCGATGCGCAGGGTCCGCATCGTCGCCTGCCGGTACTCGCCGGTGATCCGGCGGATCGACTCGGCCTGCGCCTTGGCCCGGCCGAACACCTTCAGCGTCGGAAGGCCGGCGACCACATCCAGGAAGTGACCCGAAAGCCGGGACAGGAGCTGCCACTGACGGTCCATGTGGGACTGGGTGGCCCAGCCGATGAGGATCATGAATACGGGGATCAGGGGCAGGGTGCAGACGATGATCGCCGCGGACACCCAGTCCTCGGTGACGATGCGCGCGAGCACCGCCACAGGCACCACCACCGCGAGGCCCAACTGCGGCAGATAGCGCGAGAAGTAGTCGTCGAGCGCGTCCACACCCCGCGTCGCGAGCGCCACCAGGGATCCGGTCCGCTGCCCACTGAGCCACTCCGGGCCCAGCTGGGAGGCGCGCTCCAGGAGCCGTCCGCGCAGCTCCGACTTGACCGCCGCGCTGGCCCGGTGAGCGGCCAGCTCGGTCAGCCACGAGACCAGACCGCGTCCGGCAGCCACCAGCGCAAGCAGCAAGAGCGGTGTGCGCAGGGCGGAGACATCAAGGCCGTGCTCGAAGGCCCCCACCACCACTTCGGCAATGAGCATCGCCTGAGCGATGACCAGGCCCGCCCCGGCCACGCCGAGGACCACCACCGCGATCAGGAAGAGGCGAGTGGCCCTGGCGTACCGGAGCAGGCGCTGGTCGATCGGTTTCACGTGAAACACACCCTCGTCATCAGGGGCTCAGTGTGCGGCGTCGGCGATGTGCTGCGTGCCGATCCTCTTGCGGAACACCCAGTACGTCCACGACTGGTAGAGCAGCACCATGGGCGTCGCCACCGCCGCGCACCAAGTCATGATCTTCAGGGTGTAAGGGCTCGACGAGGCGTTGGTGACCGTGAGGCTCCAGTCCGGGTCGAGCGAAGACGGCATGACGTTCGGGAACAGCGTCAGGAAGAGCATCGCGACGGCTGCCGCGATCGTGATGCCGGACAGCGCGAACGACCAGCCCTCACGCCCCGCCTTGATGGCGACGATGGCGCCGGCGAGGGCGGCCACCGTGACGATCATCGCGATCAGCGACGAGCTGTCGCCCTTGTCGGCCTGGGTCCAGATCAGGAAGGCGAGCGCGAAGGCCGCAGCCACCAGACCGAGCCCCAGCGCCATCTTCCGCGCCCGCACCCGGATGTCGCCCACCGTCTTGAGTGAGGCGAACACCGCGCCGTGGAAGGTGAACAGCGTCAGCGTCACCAGACCGCCGAGGATCGCGTACGGGTTGAGCAGGTCCCAGAAGCTGCCCACGAACTCCTTGTGCGCGTCGATCTTCACGCCGCGCACGATGTTCCCGAAGGCCACGCCCCACAGCACCGCCGGGATCAGCGAGGTCCAGAAGATCGCGTGCTCCCAGTTGGTCTGCCACTTCTCCTCGGGCCGCTTCGCCCGGTACTCGAAGGCGACACCCCGCACGATCAGGCAGACCAGGATCATCAGGAGCGGCAGGTAGAAGCCCGAGAAGAGCGTCGCGTACCAGTCCGGGAAGGCGGCGAAGGTCGCACCGCCGGCCGTGAGCAACCACACCTCGTTACCGTCCCAGACGGGTCCGATGGTGTTGATCAGGACGCGCCGCTCGGTGCGTCCGCGGGCGAGCACCTTGGTCAGGACCCCGATGCCGAAGTCGAATCCCTCCAGGAAGAAGTAGCCGATCCACAGGACCGCTATGAGTGCGAACCAGACGTCGTGAAGTTCCATGCCTCAGCAGCTCCTCAGTCTCAGTACGAGAAGGCCATGGGCCGGTCGGCATCGGAAGTGTCGCCGGAATCCGCTCCGGATCCCGGGCCGCCGATCTTGGTGGGCGGGTTGAGGTCTGCCTCGGTGAGCTCGGGCGGCCCCTGCTTGATGTACTTGACCATCAGCTTCACCTCGATGACGGCGAGCGCGGCGTAGACCAGCGCGAACACGATCAGGGAGGTGAGCACCTCGCCCTGCGAGACGCCGGGGGAGACCGCGTCCCTGGTCCTGAGCACGCCGTAGACCACCCACGGCTGGCGCCCGGTCTCGGTGAAGATCCAGCCCCAGGAGATACCGATGATCGGGAAGATCAGCGTCCACTGGGACAGGCGCCACCACCAGATGCCCAGTTTCGGCATCAGCTCCTTGTTCTTGGTGAGCATCAGCTTCGGCACTTCGTCCTCGCCGGTGCGGTGCTCCGGCGCCAGCCAGAACCTGCGGCGGGTGAGCCACAGACCCGCCGTGCACAGGGCCATCGAGACCCCGCCGAAGCCGATCATCCAGCGGTACGACCAGTAGGCGGTGGGGATGTTGGGGCGGTAGTCACCGGGCCCGAACTTCTTCTGTTCCGCCTTGTTGATGTCGTTGATCCCGGGGATCTCGGCGTTGAAGTCGTTCTTGGCGAGGAAGGACAGCACGCCCGGGACTTCGATGGCGACCGTGTTGTGGCCCTTGGAGACATCGCCGTACGCGAAGATCGAGAACGGCGCCGGCTTCTCCGTGTCCCACAGCGCCTCCGCGGCAGACATCTTCATCGGCTGCTGCTCGTACATCACCTTGCCGAGCGTGTCCGCGCTGACGACGGTGAGGAGCGTGCCGACCAGGGCCGTCACCAGGCCGAGACGCAGCGACATCCGCATGGTGCGGATGTGCTGCTTCTTGCGCAGGTGGAAGATCGCTATCCCGGTCATGAACGCGCCTCCGACCAGGATGGACGCGCTGATCACATGCCAGAAGTTGACGAGCACCGTCTCCTGGAAGAGCACGGCGGCGAAGTCGGTCAGCTCGGCGCGCTTGGTGCCGTCCCGCTCCACGATCCGGTAGCCGACCGGATGCTGCATGAACGAGTTGGCGGCCATGATGAAGTACGCCGACAGGATCGTGCCGATGGACACCAGCCAGATCGTGGCGCAGTGCAGCTTCTTCGGGAGCTTGTCCCAGCCGAAGATCCACAGACCGATGAAGGTCGACTCGAAGAAGAAGGCGATCAGCGCCTCGAAGGCGAGCGGAGCGCCGAAGATGTCGCCGACGAAGCGCGAGTAGTCCGACCAGTTCATGCCGAACTGGAACTCCTGCACGATGCCGGTCACGACACCCATGGCGATGTTGATCAGGAAGAGCTTGCCCCAGAACTTGGTCGCCCGGAGGTAGTGCTCCTTGCCCGTCCGCACCCAGGCCGTCTCCAGGATCGCCGTCAGGGCGGCGAGCGAGATGGTCAGGGGGACAAAAAGGAAGTGATAGACGGTCGTGATGCCGAACTGCCATCGCGCCAGAGTTTCCGGCGCCAGAGCCATCAACGTTGGGTCCACTGCGTCATCTCCTTAAGTCGCCGTGGTCCAGCGGCAATTTGCCCCTTTAATCCCACTGCTCTCCGGATCAACCGGGCACGCTTGTGAAAGCGTTCACATTCACAAGCATTATGTACTACCGGCTCAGGACAGCAGAAGGGGGGTCCCCCCTTACTTCGGGGAACCCCCACCGCGATACAGAACGGCCGCAGCCGCCAGGCTTACAGCTCCTTGCGGAACGCCGCCGCCGTGTTCAGGAAGACGTCGTTGGCCTCGGCCTCCGCGATCGTGGCCCGCATGCCCTCGCCGGCGAACGGCCGCACGACCACACCGGCCTGCTCGCACGCAGCGGCGAAGTCCGCCGTGCGCTCCCCCAGCCGCAGCCACACGAAGTTCGCGTGCGTCTCCGGCACCGTCCAGCCCTGCGCCCGCAGCGCCTCGACCACGCGGTTGCGCTCACACACCAGCGAGCCGACCCGGCCGAGCAGCTCGTCCTCGGCCCGCAGCGAGGCGACCGCCGCGTCCTGCGCGAGCTGGCTCACACCGAACGGCACCGCCGTCTTGCGCAGCGCGGCCGCCACCGGCTCATGGGCGATGGCGAAGCCGACCCGCAGACCCGCGAGCCCGTACGCCTTGGAGAACGTCCGCAGCACGGCGACATTCGGACGGTCCCGGTAGATCTGGACGCCGTCCGGCACCTCGGCGTCACGGATGAACTCGCGGTACGCCTCGTCGAGCACGACCAGGACATCGCCCGGGACCCGGTCCAGGAACCGCTCGAGCTCGGCCCGGCGCACCACCGTGCCGGTCGGGTTGTTCGGGTTGCACACGAAGATCAGGCGCGTGCGGTCGGTGATCGCGTCGGCCATCGCGTCGAGGTCGTGGACCTCGCCGGACGTCAGCGGCACCTCCACCGCCTTGGCGCCGCTGATCTGCGTGATGATCGGGTACGCCTCGAAGGACCGCCAGGCGTACATGACCTCGTCACCAGGGCCACTGGTCGCCTGGAGCAGCTGCTGCGCGACCCCGACCGAGCCGGTGCCCGTGGCCAGGTGCGTGACCGGCACCGCGAATCGTTCCGCCAGCTCGTTCATCAGCCCGGTGCAGGCCATGTCCGGGTAGCGGTTGAAGGAACCGGCCGCCGCGACGGCACTCTCCATCACGCCGGGAAGCGGCGGATAGGGGTTCTCGTTAGAGGACAGCTTGTACGCCACCGGCCCACCGGCCGCGGCAGCCTTGCCCGGCTTGTAGGTGGGGATACCCTCCAGCTCGGCACGCAGCTTGGGGCTCGTCTCGCTCACCGCAGTCCTCCTCGCGACCACCATTTCAATACTGCTCACCTTAAGAGGATTCGCGGCAGAGCCCAATGGCCCAGGGCCCCCGACATCCCGGGTGGTCGTCCGACACCACCCCTGACGACGGCCTCGGACCTCCCGAAGGCGTACGGAAGAGGGGGAGCGCTCCCTTTTGCGGCGCACGCCGGTAGCTCGCGCCGTGGCGCGCATCCCCCGTGAAGGTGAGTTGAGACCTACTCGCAACATCGCCGACTTGGCAGGCCCATGCGCGCCGACAAGTGACGTCCTAGCGTCGATACCCTCAACTGCCTTGATTTCCAAGGTCATTGACTCTGTTCGGCCATGCAGAAACGTGCCTGTCAACGCGTGCATATGCACTCACGCCACCCCGCCACATGAGCCCTACTATCGGCTCGCCATGACAGCAGCAGGGAAGCACCAGGTGAGCAGGGCGGAGACCACCCGCCGGGGCACCCGGCAGGTGCGGGCGGGCATCAGAGACGTTGCCGCCGCCGCCGGGGTCTCCATCACGACTGTCTCGGATGCGCTCAACGGTAAGGGTCGGCTCCCGGACGCCACCCGACGCCATGTCCGCGAGGTCGCCGACCGGTTGGGCTA
The DNA here is from genome assembly GCF_053607285.1 of Streptomyces sp. NPDC055140. Taxonomy (NCBI): domain Bacteria; kingdom Bacillati; phylum Actinomycetota; class Actinomycetes; order Kitasatosporales; family Streptomycetaceae; genus Streptomyces; species Streptomyces sp. NPDC055140. The sequence continues at coordinate 202,939 of NZ_JBSGTG010000005.1, forward strand.
TCGCCCCTCCGCAGCGGCCCGAACGCTCCGTACCGGAAAGTCGGGCCTCATCGGCCTGACCGTCACGACCTACGGGGATGAACCTTTTACCTTCACCGAATTCGCGTACTTCGCGGAAATGGCGAGAGCCGCCACCTCGGCGGCGCTGGCCCGCGGGTACGCCTTAGTCATCCTGCCCGCCACCTCACGCCACGACGTGTGGTCGAACGTCGCTCTCGACGGCACCGTCGTCATCGACCCGTCCGACCACGACCCGGTGGTCACCGAGCTGGTCCGCCAGGGCCTGCCCGTCGTCTCCGACGGGCGCCCCGCCGGCACCCTCCCCGTCACCGCCTGGGTCGACAACGACCACGAGGCCGCCGTCCTCGGCATCCTCGACCACCTCGCCGCCGCGGGGGCCCGCCGCATCGGACTGCTCACCGGCACGACCACGGACACGTACACCCATCTGTCCACCTCCGCGTACCTGCACTGGTGCGAGCGGATCGGACAGGAACCCGTGTACGAGTCCTATCCCGCACACGACCCGTGCGCGGGGGCCGTGGCCGCCGACCGGCTCCTGGCCCGCCCCGACCGGCCCGACGCCGTGTACGGACTCTTCGACCCCAACGGCACGGACCTGCTCGCCGCCGCCCGCCGGTACGGCCTGCGCGTCCCCGAGGACCTGCTGCTCGTCTGCTGCAGCGAATCGACCGTCTACGCCACCACGGAACCACCCATCACGACCCTCTCGCTCAAGCCGCGGCGGATCGGCACCGCGGTCGTCCAGCTCCTCATCGACGCCATCGAAGGGGTTGAATCGGACCGGACGGTCGAGCAGGTGATACCGACGGAACTCATCGTCAGGACCTCGTCCCAGCGCCGTCCGCCCCGCACGACGGTCAGCCCGCCCCGCTCCCCGGGACAGGGCTGAACGACGGCTTCCGGGTGGTCACCCCGAAGACCACCCGGAAAAGCCCGTACCAATTCGGGAGAAAAGCACGGTGAACAGCCGACCGGATCCGATTCACCACCCCTGGTGCATCACACAGCGCGAGCCGCATTCCTATGATGGGCGCACGACACCGCGGGCCGCTGCGACCATGCAGTCCGATCGGGTGCAGAGGCGGCGCAATGGTGGTGGAGGGGTCGATGACTCAGGGGGCCGGTCAGGGACCCGAGGTACGCACGGCGACGCTGCGCGACTTCCGCGTTCCCGCGTACGTCCATGACGTGCCGGCGAACGTCCAGGAGCCCGGTCACGACCCCGCTCCGCCCGCCCCTGCCGTGCCCTCGCAGGCGGAGCCGGATCCCGCGTACCAGGAGCCGTCGCTCTCGCAGCCCTCCTACGCGGAGCCGACGCCTCATGACCCCGCGTTCGACCAGCCCGAGGGGTACACGCCCACCCAGCGCGACCTGCCGGTCATCAACCGCGGTGACACGGTCCAGGTACAGATCGACACCGAGCCGGCGACCCGTCCCACCGATGGCCTCGGCCCGCTGTACGTCGTCGGCGACGTGCACGGCTACCTCGACGAACTGATCGCGGCCCTGTACGAGCAAGGCCTCATCGACGCCGAGGGCAGCTGGTCGGCGGGCACCGCCCGGCTCTGGTTCCTCGGTGACTTCACCGACCGCGGGCCCGACGGCATCGGCGTCATCGACCTCGTGATGCGGCTGTCCGCGGAGGCCGCGGCCGCAGGCGGCTACTGCAAGGCCCTCATGGGCAACCACGAACTGCTCCTGCTCGGCGCCAAGCGCTTCGGCGACACCCCGGTCAACTCGGGCGCCGGCACCGCCACTTTCCAGGCGGCCTGGCTGCTCAACGGCGGCCAGAAGTCGGACATGGACCGTCTCCAGGACGTCCATCTGCAGTGGATGTCCCGACTCGACGCCATCGAGCTGGAGGACGACCACCTCCTGATGCACTCCGACACGACCGCGTACCTCGACTACGGCGACTCGATCGAGGCGGTCAACGACACGGTCCGCGAGACCCTCACGCGTAACGACGCGGACGAGTGCTGGGACCTCTTCCGCAAATTCACCAAGCGCTTCGCGTTCCGTGACGAATCCGGGCCCGAAGCCGTGCGCGAGCTCCTCGACGCCTACGGCGGCGCGCGCGTTGTCCACGGCCACAGCCCCATCCCGTACCTCCTCGGCGAGGTAGGTACCGAGGAGGCGGCGGACGGATCCGAGGACAGCCGCCCGCAGATCGAGGGCCCGCATGTGTACGCGGGCGGGCTCGCGATCGCGATGGACGGCGGGGTGACCATGGCCGGAAAGCTGCTGGTCCAGCAACTCCCCATGGATAGCTAGGCGTTCCCCGGGCAGGCGCACCGAACGGGGGCTCAGTCCGGCCACCGGGCCGAATTCGGGAAACCCCCTGTCACCGCGTGCCGTCACCGCTCTACCATCGGCTTATCCGTAGCAGGCTCCCCTCCGTTTCTGCCCGACGGCTCGTAACCATGCGAGCCCCCAAGCCCTACGGAGCATCGGGGGATGCACATGAACAGCGCTCCGCACCTGCTGAACGAGGACCGCCCCGAGTTCGAGCGGATCCTCGATGATGCGCTGCGTACCGCACCGGACCGCCCTGATCTCGCCGCAGTGGGCCAGCGGCTCAACCCCGAACAACTGCGCACCATGGCGCTCAACGCCACCGCGCTGATCACGGCCGCCGCCGCGACCGAGTACCAGAACTACGTGAAGGTCCGCGCCGACCTGCGCGCCTCGCCCCGGCCCGTACGTCCGCTGCGCGAAGGAGGAAGCGCGGCGGACTCCGGCGGCGGAGCGATCGGCCTGGCCGCCACTGTGGGCGAGGTGGCGGAGACCACCGGCGCCGGCGTCATAGCCGTCGTCGCGGTGCTCGCCCCCATGCTCGCCGGGACGGCTGCCGCGATCTTCCTGCTCGTCGGCTACATCCTGAAGATGCTCGATCCGGAACCGGCTTTCGCCCAGACCCTGTTGACGGCCGGCTGGGTGTTCGGCGCGCTCACAGCGGCGGGGATTCTTGTCGCCGGCGTGGGCCTGCTGCTCACCGCTCTGCGCAACGGCGCGACGTCCTTGCAGGCCGGCGCGCACAGCGAGTCGAACGAGGAGGTGGACCGGGCCAGGGAAGCCTGGTGCCTGGTGCTCCTGGAGCGCGGCATCCTGCCGTTCCTCCGGGAGGCTCTCGCGGAACCACCGCCGGCCCCCGCCAACCGCGGGGGCGGAGGACCCGGAACCGCGGGCCGCATGCCGCATCTCGGGTACAACAGGCCCGGGTTCAGCAGCCCGGGCACCGACAGCGGCTCCCCTGCGACCCCGCGCCCGACGTACTCGAGCCCGGACTTCACGAGCCCCGACTTCGGAGGCCCGGACCACCAGCCGGACTAAGGCCTGCCAGGCCTGGGTCCCGGAACACCCTGTCCACCGGCCGCGATGGGCGACCGGTGGACAGCGCGCGGCGCCTGCGGGCGCGCGGGCGAGGTCAGTCCGCGATCGGCAGATAGACCCGGTTGCCCGCGGCGGCGAACTCCTTGGACTTCTCCGCCATGCCTTCCTCGATCTCGCTCTTGGTCCCGCCGTGCTGGCGGCGGATGTCCTGGGAGATCTTCATCGAGCAGAACTTCGGCCCGCACATGGAGCAGAAGTGGGCCGTCTTCGCGGGCTCGGCCGGGAGCGTCTCGTCGTGGAACTCCCTTGCCGTGTCCGGGTCGAGGGCCAGATTGAACTGGTCCTCCCAGCGGAACTCGAAGCGCGCGTCGGAGAGGGCGTCGTCCCACTCCTGGGCACCCGGGTGGCCCTTGGCCAGGTCCGCCGCGTGGGCCGCGATCTTGTAGGTGATGACGCCGGTCTTCACGTCGTCACGGTTGGGCAGGCCCAGGTGCTCCTTGGGCGTGACGTAGCAGAGCATCGCCGTGCCCCACCACGCGATCATCGCGGCTCCGATGCCGGAGGTGATGTGGTCGTACGCAGGGGCGATGTCGGTCGTCAGCGGGCCGAGTGTGTAGAAGGGCGCCTCCTCGCACACCTCCTGCTGAAGGTCGATGTTCTCCTTGATCTTGTGCATCGGGACGTGCCCGGGGCCCTCGATCATCGTCTGGACATTGAAGCTCTTCGCGATCGTGTTGAGCTCCCCGAGCGTCTTCAGCTCGGCGAACTGCGCCTCGTCGTTGGCGTCCGCGATCGAACCCGGCCGCAGGCCGTCGCCCAGCGAGTACGTGACGTCGTACGCCGCAAGGATCTCGCAGAGCTCCGCGAAGTTCTCGTAGAGGAAGCTCTCCTTGTGGTGCGCCAGGCACCAGGCGGCCATGATCGAACCTCCGCGCGAGACGATGCCCGTCTTGCGGTTGGCGGTGAGCGGGACGTACGGCAGCCGCACGCCCGCGTGGACCGTCATGTAGTCCACGCCCTGCTCGGCCTGCTCGATGACCGTGTCCTTGTAGATCTCCCAGGTCAGCTCCTCCGCACGGCCGTCGACCTTCTCCAGCGCCTGGTAGAGCGGGACCGTGCCGATCGGGACGGGGGAGTTGCGCAGGACCCATTCGCGCGTGGTGTGGATGTTGCGGCCGGTGGAGAGATCCATGACGGTGTCGGCGCCCCAGCGGGTCGCCCATGTCATCTTCTCCACCTCCTCCTCGATGGACGAAGTGACCGCGGAGTTGCCGATGTTGGCGTTGACCTTCACCAGAAACCGCTTGCCGATGATCATCGGCTCGATCTCCGGATGGTTGACGTTGGCCGGCAGGACCGCGCGGCCCGCGGCGATCTCCTCGCGGACGACCTCCGGCTCCACGTTCTCCCGGATGGCCACGTACTCCATCTCGGGCGTGACCTCCCCGCGCCTGGCGTACGCGAGCTGGGTCACCGCCTGGCCGTCACGCCCGCGACGAGGCTGGCGGGGGCGTCCCGGGAAGACCGCGTCGAGGTTGCGCAGACCGCCGCGCGGCGAGGTGTGCTTGATGCCGTCGTCCTCGGGGCGGACCGGGCGGCCCGCATACTCCTCGGTGTCGCCACGGCTGATGATCCAGTTCTCCCGCAGCGGCGCGAGGCCCCTGCGGACGTCGGTGTCGACACTCGGATCGGTGTACGGCCCGGACGTGTCGTAGAGCGTGACCGCCGTGCCGTTGGTGAGGTGCACCTGGCGGACCGGCACCTGAAGGTCGGGGCGTGAGCCCGTGACGTACCCCTTGTGCCAGCCGATGGACTTCCCGGCCTCGCCCGTCTCTGCGGACAGGTTGGAGGCAGGCGTGCGTGCGTCCGATGTGGTCATGAGACCTACTCCCTACGCCGGCATTACCCGGTAACAGGTTCGGCGGTCGACGCAGCGGCTTCCGTCGGGCGATGTTTCATGTGAAACATCGCCGAAGCGGAGGTCAGCGCCCTCTCAGCCCGGTGCTCCGAGCTCCCGCGTGTGCAAAGGTGCCCCCACGCTAGCGTCATTTCTGGCGCGCTGAACAGAGGGCCCCTGCCGTTCTTGCGATGATCGGGCGGTGACCAGCACGCAGCAGTCTCCGTCCTCGCCGCCGCATCCGCCCCATGTCCAGGGGGGCGGAGGGCACGGGCACTCCCACAGTCACGGCCCTGCCGCGCCTGTTTCCAAGCATCTGCGCAAGGTCATCGCCGCGGTGCTCATCCCGTTCTCCGTGGCGGTCGTCGTCGGGCTCGTGGTGCTCTGGCCCGGTGGCGCCCCTTCCCATGCCCGTACGGGCGTCGGCTTCGACCGGCAGACCCAACAGGGCACCGTCACACAGGTCGACAAGGTCGACTGCCGGTCCGTGAACGCCTCCGGAGACACTCCCACCGGCCAAACGTCGACCGCCGAGGCCCAGTCCGCCGAGCAGCAGGCGAAGGGCACGTGCGAGAAGGCGACGGTCCGCGTCGACGGCGGCAAGGACACCGGCCTGACATTCACGGAGATCGTGCAGCCGGACTCGCCGCGGCAGTTGCACGAGGGCCAGAAGGTGATCGTGGCCTACGCGCCCGACGCACCCAAGGAACTCCAGTACTCCGTCACCGATGTGAACCGCAGGCTCCCGATGACGCTGCTCGCCGGGATCTTCGCGCTGGCCGTGGTCGTCGTGGGCCGGCTGCGGGGCGTCATGGCACTCGTCGCACTGGCCGTCAGCTTCATGGTGCTGACCTTCTTCATCCTGCCCGCGATCCTTCAGGGCTCGAATCCGCTGGTGGTGGCGGTGGTCGGGGCGAGCGCGATCATGTTGATCGCTCTCTACATGTGTCACGGTCCGACGGCCCGAACGTCGGTCGCGGTGCTCGGCACGCTGGTGTCGCTGCTCCTGATCGGTCTGCTCGGCTCGCTGTTCATCGGCTGGGCCGCGCTGACCGGCAACACCGACGACAGTACGGGCCTGATCCACGGTCTCTACCCGTCCATCGACATGAGCGGTCTCCTGCTCGCCGGCGTCATCATCGGTTCACTCGGCGTGCTCGACGATGTGACGGTCACACAGACGTCGGCGGTGTGGGAGCTGCATCAGGCCGACCCGACGATGGGCCGGCGCGGCCTGTACCGCGCGGGCATCCGGATCGGCCGCGACCACATCGCGTCCGTGGTCAACACGCTGGTCCTGGCGTACGCGGGCGCGGCGCTGCCGCTGTTGCTGCTCTTCTCGATCGCGCAGAGCAGTGTGGGCACCGTGGCCAACAGTGAGCTGGTGGCCGAGGAGATCGTCCGGACTCTGGTGGGCTCGATCGGGCTGGTCGCCTCGGTGCCGGTGACGACCGCGCTCGCGGCTCTGGTGGTCTCCGCCGACCGACCGGGATCCCCGTCCGTTGCCGCGGCCGGTCCGGCACGCGGAGGAAGGGGTCGGCGTCGGAAGCGCTGAACCCATGCGAGGGCACCCCAAGGGCGCCGGCCTGCTGAAGCGTTACATCAGTTGATCGTCCGCGGACTCCTGGAGCCCGTCAGCCCGCGCTCTGCTCCTCGGCAAGAATCCGGTCGAGTGCCTCGTCGAGATGCGTCTCGAAGTCGGCGAGTGCTCGCTCCTGGCCGAGCGGGACGAGCTTGTCGGTGCGGTCGAGGAAGGCGACGAGGGGAGCGACACCCGCCCGGAACAGCGCCTGGTCACCGCCCACTTGGAGCCGGATGTGCACCTCGCCCGGCATCTCGCCCGGGCTGCCCGCCAGTTCCACCGGCTCGATGCGCACATCGCCGTCGCCGCAGGGACCGGCCACCCCGTCCACCATGAGCTCTCTACCGAAGGCCCAGGTCACCGGGGCGTCCCCGGGGAGATGGAAGGTCAGCCGCACGGCGTAGGGATCAGCGGCGGCGTACCGCAACTCCACCGGGATGCGGAACGAGAGTTCCTCGGAGACGAGGAAGCTCATCATGACCTCTGCTTGTACTGCCTGTACCGACTCGCGCATCGCCTACCCCGTCAATTTGCCGTCGATCGGCCGGGAATAACCTTCCCGGCACCCTTCGCATCTTGCTTAACGTACATGCGGGATCACAAGGAGTGAGTTTTCAGATGCTGATAGAGAAGGCGAGTGTCCCCACGAGTTTCCCGACTTCGTTCTGCAACTGCCGGGCCGCGGGCAGCAGACGACCGGCCTGATGACACGGGAGGGAGACCGCCATCGTCGCCGCGGTGGACCCGACGGTGATGGGAAACGCGGCGCAGACCGTGCCCAACGCGTACTCCTGGCGCTCCACGACCGGCTGCATCCGCCCCTGCCCGTTCAGCCGTCGCAGCAGCGCGCGGTCGTCGCGCACCGTGTACGGGGTGATCGAATACGCGGGATAGCGGTCGAGGTGATCGCGTCGGCTCTCGTCGTCGAGCTGGGCGAGGAGGCACTGGCCGATCGCGTGGGCGTGCCCCGTCTCGCGGAAGTCGGCCCATTCGGTGACCGCGGGATTCCCGGGCGTGTCGGCGACGGCCACGACTTCGATCTCGCCCTCGCGGTAGACCGAGAAGTACACCGGGACGCCGATGGCGTCGCGCCAGTGCTCCAGGGCGTCGGTGATCATGCCGCGACGATTCTGCTGCGCTCCGCTGTTACTCAGCCGCTCGGCCGCCGCCCCCAGGACGAACAGACCCTTCTCCTTGCGGAGATAGCCCTCGTGGGCGAGCGTGCGCAGCAGGTGGTACGCCGTGGGAAGCGCGAGGCCGGCCTCCCGGGCGAGCTGCTTGGCCGGTGCTCCCTCTTCGTGCGACGCGACGGCCTCGAGAAGGCGCATCGCACGCTGGACGGAACCGATGAGGGTGGGCGGGGCGCCGGCCGGGCCCTCGGGGTGGGCCTCGGCCTGGGCGTCGTCGTAGGTATGCGTGCGACAGCCGTGGGGTGGGGCCACCGCGTGTGGGGACATGGCGTCGGCAGACATGGTGTCGTGGGACGTGATGTCGGCGGACAACGGGGCGGCGGAAAGCGGTTCAGCCGTGGCCAAGGTTCACTCCCGAAGCGCGTGGGGTCCCCCCCGCTTCTCGGGAATCACGGGGGTGCGGCCGTCGAGTTCCGGACTCTAGCCCTGGCCACCACTTCGAGAGGGCCGCGCGGGGAAACTTCCCCCGCGCGAGCGAACCGTTGCCCCCGGTGCTACCAGTCGCTGCGCGAGGACGAGCCCGTGATGAACTTCCGTACGACGTAAATGAGTCCACCGACCAGGGCCACGAAGACCAGCACCTTGAAGAGCAGACCGATCACGAAGCCCACGACGCTGGCTATCAGCCCGCCGAAGACGACCAGGGCGATGACCGGCACCGCGACCCACTTAACCCACCACGGCATGCCCGCGAAGATCTCTCGCACTGCCATCGTCCTTACCTCTCTCCTGAGCCGTACCGCTTCGATACGGCTTCTGCATTCGATGCTGGCACGCCGAGGCGCTCCGTGGGGGCCGCGGACCCCTTGTCGTCCCCTGAGCGACCCCCTAGGGAACCCCGAGATCCCCCGTCAGCTCTCAGGCGGAGAGAACACCACCAGAACCCGCAGGTCCTCGCTGATGTGATGGAACTTGTGGGACACCCCGGCAGGCACGTACACGACGCTGCCGCGCGCCACCTGGGTCGTCTCCATGCCGACGGTGATCGAGCCGCGACCGCTGACGACGAGGTAGACCTCGTCCTGCTGGTGGGGCTGCTGCGGATCCTGGTCCCCCGCGTCGAGGGCGTAGAGCCCGACCGACATGTTCCGCTCATGCAGGAACTGCAGATACGCGCCGTCGTTCGCGGCACGTTCCGCTTCCAGTTCGTCCAGCCGGAATGCCTTCATCCCTCTTGTCCGCCCCTTGCCCGTGAGTGGCCTCGCCGGGCCACTCTCATGATCCGGTCTCGTCTGCCACGATCAGACACATGAAGAATTTCGTAGTCAAGACGATCGCCAACGCGGGGGCCCTTGCTGTCGCGGTGTGGCTGCTCGACAAGATCACGCTCACCGGTGACAGCACCGGCAAGAAGGTCGTCACGCTGATCATCGTGGCGCTGCTGTTCGGCCTGGTGAACCTGCTGGTCAAGCCCATAGTGAAGGTCCTCACCTTCCCGCTCTTCATCCTGACGCTCGGCCTGATCACGCTCGTGGTCAACGCTCTGATGCTGTTGCTGACCTCGTGGCTGGCCGACCAGTTCAACCAGAGCTTCCATGTCGAGGGGTTCTGGACCGCCGTCCTCGGCGGCCTGATCATCTCGGTTGTCTCCTGGGCGCTGAACGTCGTCCTGCCCGACGACAAGGACTGAGCCCGGCCCATGCCTTTCCGCGTGTGCTTCGTCTGCACCGGCAACATCTGCCGCTCGCCCATGGCCGAGTCGGTCTTCCGCGCGCGCATCCACGAGGCCGGTCTCGACGGCCTCGTGGAGGTGGACAGCGCGGGCACCGGCGGCTGGCACGAGGGGGACGGTGCCGACCACCGCACCGTCTCCGTGCTGGCGGCCGGCGGCTACGAAAGCGGCCACAGGGCCCGACAGTTCAGCGCCTCGTGGTTCTCCCGGCTCGATCTGGTGATCGCCCTGGACGCCGGGCATCTGCGCACCCTGCGCTTCCTGGCACCGACCCCGGAGGACGCCGAGAAGGTCCGCCTGCTGCGCTCGTACGACCCCTCGGCAGGGACAGACCTGGATGTACCGGACCCGTACTACGGCGGCATCGATGGCTTCGAGGAGTGCCTGAGAATGGTGGAGGCGGCGAGCGACGGTCTGCTCGACGCGGTACGCGCAGCATTGGAAGGACGTGCGGCATGACGCAATCGGCGCAGATCGGGGACGGCACGAGGGCAGTGAGGGCAGGGCTGCCCGAGGCCTTGAAGAACGAACCGACGCTGCCAGGGCCTGTCTTCGCCGCACACTTCCACCTGCCGGGCGATGTCTCGGGGCCCTACACGTACGGCCGCGACGACAACCCGACATGGACCCACCTGGAGCGGGCCATCGGCGAGCTCGAGGCGCCCGGTCAGGAGGACGTCGACACCCTCGTCTTCGCCTCCGGGATGGCCGCCATCTCGGCGGTGCTGTTCTCTCAGCTCAAGGCCGGCGACGTGGTCGTCCTGCCGAGCGACGGCTACCAGGTGTTCCCGCTCGTCCGCGAGCAGCTCACGGCGTTCGGCATCGAGGTCCGCACCGCCCCCACCGGCGGCGACGCGCAGCTCGACGTGCTGGACGGAGCGAAGCTCCTGTGGATCGAGACTCCGTCGAACCCCGGCCTCGACGTGTGCGACGTGCGGCGGCTCGCCGAGGCGGCACACGCGCGTGGCGCCCTGGTAGCGGTCGACAACACGCTCGCCACGCCGCTCGGCCAGCGCCCCCTGGAGCTCGGCGCCGACTTCTCCGTGGCCAGCGGCACCAAGCAGCTCACCGGCCACGGCGACATCCTGCTCGGCTACGTGACCTGCCGCGACGCCGGGCTGACCGCCTCGGTGCGGGGCTGGCGCAAGATCGTCGGCGCGATCCCAGGCCCGATGGAGGCCTGGCTCGCCCATCGCTCGCTCGCCACACTCCAGTTGAGGGCGGAGCGGCAGAACGCCAACGCGCTCGCGCTCGCTATCGCCCTGCGCGGCCGCGACGACATCGAGGGCCTGCGCTATCCGGGTCTGCCCGACGACCCCTCGCACAAGATCGCCGCGCAGCAGATGCGGCGCTTCGGGTGCGTGGTCTCCTTCACGCTGCCCACGCGCGCGCGTGCCGAGCGATTCATGGAGGCCCTGACACTCGTGGACGACGCGACGAGCTTCGGCGGCGTGCGGTCCACCGCCGAGCGCCGTCGCCGATGGGGCGGGGACGACGTCTCGGAGGGCTTCATCCGCTTCTCCGCCGGTGCCGAGGATCCGGACGACCTGGTGGCCGATGTGCTGCGCGCGCTCGACGAGGCAGCCGTCTAGGGCCTCTCGTGGGCCGCTTCGCGCCCGCCGCGGCCTCGGTCCAGTAACCGACTACGCACAACGGACGGCCCGAGCCTCCCCCCTCGTGGCTCGGACCGTCCCCGGTTCCTGCGCGCCAAGAACCGCGCGCATAAGGCTAGTTGACTCTGTGTCAGTGTCCAATCACCGTAGCGACAGAGACCTATCGACATATTTATAGTTGGAGCCGACCCTGAGGCCGAGAGGGGAGGACACCGCCATGGATCTCGCCCTGCTACGTACGTTCGTGACCGTGCACCGGGCGGGCTCCTTCACGCGGGCCGCCGCGCTGCTCGGCCTTTCGCAGCCCGCGGTGACATCCCAGATCCGCACCCTGGAGCGGCAGTTGGGCCGCCCCCTGTTCCTTCGCCAGGCGCGTGGCGTGACCCCCACCTCCATCGGTGACGAACTCGCTCACAAGGCCGCTCCGCACCTCGACGCCCTCGTGGAGATCACCGAGACCGGCATCGACGAGGAGTCGCCGGTACGCACACTGCACCTCGCGGGGCCTCCGGAGTTCACCGCCGAGCGCGCGCTGCCCGCCCTCACCGCGCTCACCCGTGACGACGGTCAGAGCTTCGCCCTGCGCGCCTCCTTCGGCAACGCCGAGGAAGTCCTGGAGGGGCTTGGCGCCGGACATCATGATCTGGCCATCACTACGGCCCGCCCGCGCGGCGCCCTGCTCACCGCGACTCCGCTCTGCGACGAGGAGCACGTCCTCCTCGCCTCACCCCGGTGGGCCGCCCGCATAGGGCCAGGCACCCTGCGCCGTAACGGCGCGGCCGCGCTGGAGGACCTGCCGCTGGTCGATGCGCACGAGTCGCTGCCGTTCGTCGCCCGCTACTGGGCCGCCGTCTTCGACTCACGCCCTGTCACCTCGGGCACGGTCATCGTTCCTGATCTACGCGCGGTTCTCTCCTGCACCATCGCCGGTGCCGGGCTCTCGGTGCTCCCGCGCTACCTCTGCGCGCCGGCTCTCGAGCGTGGCGAGGTCGTAGCGCTGCTCGATCCCCCGGTGCCTCCGCTGCGGACGTACTTCCTCGTCGTGCGTACGGGCACGCTGGCCATGCCGCACATCGCGCGGTCGCACGAGTGGCTGCTGCGCGCCGCCGTCGATTGGTGCTGATCAGTTCGTGGTGATCAGTCGGTGGCGATCAATCCCTGGTGATCAACTAGCGCTGATCAATGTGCGCTGTCCTGAGGCCAGGTCGGTACGGAATGTTTCACGTGGAACCGGCGGGGCCACATTTCTCCCATGACCGTCCGACCCGTGGTCAAGCGCACCGCACGTGCCGTGCTGCTCGACGGCAACGACCTGATCCTGATCAAGCGGACCAAGCCCGGCATGGATCCGTACTGGCTGACCCCCGGCGGCGGGGTCGAACCCGAGGACGAGACCGTCGTCGACGCCCTGCACCGCGAGGTGCACGAGGAGCTCGGCGCCAAGATCCTCGATGTGGTGCCCTGCTTCGTGGACACCGTCGAGCACATCGGCGAGGACGGCGGCGCCACCGGCGTGAAGGTCCAGCACTTCTTCGTCTGCCGCCTCGAGTCCATGGACCTCAGCCAGCGGCACGGCCCCGAGATCGAGGAGCCGTGCGGCGAGTACGAGATCGTGCGGGTGCCGTTCACCCGCGTCGGCATCGCATCGGTCCATCTCGTCCCGCTGTCCCTGCGGCACTATCTCGACGGCAACATCGAGGGCGTACGGGCGATGCACGCGCCTGACCTGGGCTGACGGGACGAAGGCGGCCTTGTTAGGGCCTGGCATCAGTTGCCGGTCGCGACGAGTTCCTCCACGGAGTCGTGGCGGATCCGGTCCACCGGGATCCCGATGTCCCGCAGGGCGTCCACCCCGTTGCGGATCATGCCGGGCGGACCCGACAGATAGGCGTCGTACTCGTTCCAGGGGCCGTACTCGCGCACCGCGTCGGGCAGTTGCAGATGGGCCTGCTGATCGACGATCGGGCGAACCGCCAGCCAGGGGTGGGTCTGCTGGAGCCGCAGCATCGTGTCGATGTCATACAGGTCGTGGTCGGTGCGAGCCCCGTAGAACACCTCGACCGGGCGCCGCTGGCCGTGCTCCGCGACGTCCTCGACGAGGGCCTTGATGGGCGCGATGCCGGTGCCTCCACCGAGACAGAGCAGCCCGCTGTCGGAGCTGTGGTCCACCGTCATCGAACCGGAGGGCGGGCCGAGGCGGATCACATCGCCCGGGCGGGCGCGGTGCACGAGCGCGTTGGAGACCCACCCCGCCGGGACGGCCTTCACGTGGAACGAGAGCAGCCCGTCGGAACGGGGCGCCGAGGCGAAGGAGTAGTGCCGCCAAATCCGCGGCCACCACGGCGTCTCCAGGCTCGTGTACTGCCCGGCGAGGAACGGGTACGGCTGGTCGGGCCGGACCGTGACCACGGCGATGTCCGAGGTCCTCAGATCGTGGGAGACCACCTCGCCGTACCACCACGCGGGCGCGCGCAGCTCGTCCGCCGCCGACGCGTCGATCATGACCTGGGAGATCGTCGTGTACGTGCGCACCCAGGCGGCCTCCGTCTCCTGGTCCCACGTCGTCGTCGCGTACCGGGTCAGCGCGCCGATCAGGCACTCGCCGACCGCGGGGTAGTGCTCGGGCTGCGTGCCGTACTTGCGGTGTCCGCGGCCCAGGTTCTTCAGGTACGGGACGAGGACGCTCTTGTTGTCGGCGTGCTCGGCCGCCGTCAGCAGCGCCTTGAGGAGCCGGTCGCGCTGGGTGTCCATCGAGGCGGGGAACAGTGGCCGCAGTTCGGGGTGGCGCACGAAGAGCAGCGCGTAGAAGTACGAGGTGACCTTGTCGGCGTCGGGGCCGACTTCCTCCAGCGTGCGGCGGATGAGCCGCGCGTCGGGGGAGGCCTCGGGCACGGTGCGGGGGGCGGTCTCTGCCCTGGGTGCAGTTGGTGCCTGCGCCGGGGGTGCGGAGTGCGGCGGGTGCGCGGGGCTCGCCCCCTGCCCCTGCTGGGCGGCGTGGGGGCGCGCGGTCGCGTGCGGGCCGGGCTGCTGCGGGGGCGTGCCAGCGGCTGACGCGTACTGAGGGGCAGGTGTGGCCTCTGCGGCCGGGGCGGCGCTCTGCGCGGGCACCGTCTCCGCGTGGTCGTCCGATATTCGCTCGGGCCGGCCCACAGGCCGTATCGGCGTGACCTTGCGCCCCTCTGACGGCGTCTGCTGATCCGTGCTCGCGCCGGGGGGCGGCGCCTTGCGCGGCGTGAACCAACCGCCCCCGCCGCCAGAACCGGAGTCGGCCGACGTAGTGGTCGGAGCGTCCATGCTGTGCCTCGCCTCGAACATCTTTCGGTCGGTCTGCGTACTTCCGCGATCGGAAGTCGCTCTTTCCCCGTTCTGCCGCGACAGAATGCGGCGGCCCAAGTGAACCCGCATTCCGGTCCGCTACGGACAAGTAAGGGAGGAATGTGACATTGCCCGCAGTTCCTCCCCGCAGCGTGCCATCCGGCGTGACCACGCAAGCCGCATAGCGGAAATAGCAGGTCTTCGATCTCTCCGTCCCGTTAGGCTGTCTTGGCCTGCGTGCATGGCCCCGGGATGCGCTGAGCGCGCCTGCCGTGAACCGGAGTCGACCCTACCGGCACCCGCCAAACGCACAAGTCCCCCTTGCCCAGCAAGGAATTCGACAGGCGATATGCCCCTGCAATCCCTCAATCAGCGGGCGTGCCGCACCAATTCGTACGCCTCCCACAGATCGCGGCCGGCATACGAGTGAGTCGCCAGAGCCGCGACGTGCTGATCCGCATTGATCGCGACCGATACCGGCACGGCGCCGAACAGCTCCACATCGGAGAACGAGTCGCCGTAGGCGAGGCAATCGGCCCGGGACACCCCGAACTTTTCACAGAGCCGGTCCGCGATCTTCACCTTCGCCGCGGCGCTGAGAACGCCAGCGGGGTCGACGGGCTCGGAGAAGGGCACCGCGGGAAAGCTGGACCCGTACGCCGCATGAGCGCCCCACCCCTTCAGCCGCTCCACGAAGAACGACGGCGAGAGCGAGACCACCGCGCAGTACTCGCCGCGCGCCCGTATCTCCACCCAGGTCTCCGTATACGCGCCAGCCAGGGCGCACTCTCAAAGGCGGCCGTCACGTGCTCGGGCGTGAGACCCGCCCACAGGGCGTGCACCCGCCGCGCGTACTCCGGCGGACCGATGCGCTGAGCGCCGATCTCACGGTCCAGGGCGATGGTCTCGGCCTCAAGCCCCAGTTGACGGGATATTTCGACGGGCGCCGATGTGCCGTGCAGCAGCGTTCCGTCCAGATCGAAGAGATGCAGTCTCGCCATGTACGCCGAGGCTAGTACCCGGGGTTACTCCCTCTGTCGGACGCCATCGAGGGGCCACTCCCGGCACGGTGTTTCACGTGAAACTACGCCGTCCCGCCCGCCGGGCCATCCTCGTCGTCCATGTGACGTCCTCCGCTTGCTGGCTGGGGCTCACGCTCGGCCTGCTCGCGCTCGCCGTCACGGCGATCACCACGGGTTCCGACCCGATGGTCGAGGCCGCCTGCCGCGCGATGAAGGTCTTCACGGACTGGTTGGTGATCCCACTCGCTCTGCTCACCCTCCTGAGCGGCCTGCTGCTGTCACTGGGCACCCCTTGGGGCCTCGCCCGGCACCGCTGGGTCTATGCCAAGTTCTGGCTCACGCTCGCCACCACCGCCGCTTCGATCTTCGCGCTGCGTCCCGGCGTCAACACCGCGGTCGCGACGGTGGCAACAGGTGCTCCGCTGCCCCATCCGAGCGATCTGGTGGCCGGTCCCATCGTCTCCCTCACCGCGTATCTGTTCATGACGGTGATCTCGGTACTCAAGCCATGGGGACTGACGCGACGTGGCCGAAAGCAGCGGCTTGCCGCCCGCAAAGCGGTGGACGCGGACCGGCTGAGTCAGACAGCCTGACCTGCGTGTCGACACCTCCCCTCTCCGCTCTGCCCATCCGCCGGCTGACCCCGCGCGACCTCACGGCGTGCGCCGACCTCTCCGAGGATCGCGGCTGGCCCCGCGAGGAACACAAGTGGGGCCTGCTGCTCGCGGCCGGCACCGGCTACGGCATCGACGACCCCGACGGGGGCCTGGTGAGCGCATGTGTGGTGACTGACTACGGTCCGCCGAACCGGCCCACGCTGAGCGCCATCGGCATGGTTCTGGTCGCCGAACGCCACGCCCGCCGCGGCATCGGCCGCCGCCTCATGCGGTACGTGGTCGAGCAGGCGGACACCACACCACTCACCCTGCACGCGACCCCGTACGGCCGTCCGCTCTACGAGGGGCTGGGCTTCAAGGTCACCGGGCGCGCGGAGATGGTGCGGGGACGCTTCACCCCCGGCGGACCGATACCGTCTGTGGCCACGCGCGCCGCGACCGCGGAGGATCTCTCGGCCATCCTTCGCCTGGATGCGGAGGTCTTCGGCCCCGACCGCACCCACGTCCTGACCCGCCTCCCGGCATTTGGCGACCAGTTGCGCGTGGCCGAGGACGGGGGCGAACTCATCGGCTTCGCGGCCGCCTGGCCCAACATGGACACCCACGTCATCGGCCCGCTGATCGCCCGCGACACCGAGACGGCGAAGGCGCTCGTCGCCTCCCTCGCCGCCGGTACTGATCGCCCCCTTCGTACCGACATCGACGTGCGCCACGAGGAACTGCTGGCGTGGATCAAGGCACGAGGGGTGGAGTCCCTGGCCTTCAACGCCGTGATGACCTATGGCGCCCCCGACCTTCCCGGCGACTGGACGCGCCGTTTCGCGCCGCTGACGGTCGCCGCGGGCTGACCTGGACCAGGCAGCACATGCTACGAAGTCCGCCCCGGACACCGTGGGATCACGGTGTCCGGGGCGGACTCTTGCATGGGCAAGGCTGGCGCGCTTACGCCTCGTGGAGCATCAGACGAGCTCTGCCACGGCTGCCGTGGCGAACCCGTGGTCCTGCTCCGGTGCGCCGCCACCGACGCCGACGGCGCCGATGAGGCGGCCGTCGCGGTGGACGGGGATGCCGCCCGCGATGAAGAGCAGCGGACGGTCCAGGGCGGTGGGCAGGCTGTGGAAGGGGCCGTCGGGCTTGACCAGGTCGACGAGGTCCGCGGTCGGGGCGTTCAGCTGAAGGGCGGTGTACGCCTTGCGGGTGCTGGTCTCACCGGAGATCAGCACGGCGCGGTCGTCGCGCCGGAAGGCGAGGAGGTGTCCGCCGGCGTCGAGGACGGTGACGCTGACGGTCACTCCGGCGGACTCGGCCGCACGGCTGGCGGCGGTCACGAGGATCTCCGCGTCCTGGATGGTCAGCGGCGCGACAGCGGTGGTGGTGCTCATGAGGGGTCTCTCCTTGCGGGGGGTGTGCGGTGGAACGGGTGCGGGGACGACGCCGGCCCTGCGGGTGGGGATGAGGTGCAGTGCTGCGGGACGCTCAGCTGTGAGCGGGTTCCGCCTTGCGGGTTCCTTCGGGCGCCGCGCTTGCGACGACCGGGTTCGACCCCTTGGACCGGCGCTCCAGGCCCGCGGACACGACAGCCAGGACGAGCGCGGCGGCTGCGAGCACGGCTCCGACCCAGTTGGGGGCCGTGTAGCCGAGGCCCGCCGCGATGACGAGGCCGCCGAGCCAGGCCGAGAGAGCGTTGCCGAGGTTGAAGGCGCCGATGTTGACCGCGGAGGCCAGCGTGGGGGCGCCGTGGGCGTGGTCGAGGACCCGCTTCTGCAGCGGCGGCACCGTGGCGAAACCGAGGGCGCCGATCAGCGCGATGGAGATCGCCGCCAGAACCTTGTTGTGGGCGGTCAGCGTGAACAAGGCCAGCACGACGGCCAGCCCGCTCAGGGCGACGTACAGCATCGGCATCAGCTTGCGGTCGGCGAACTTGCCGCCGATCAGGTTGCCCGCGACCATGCCGAGGCCGAACAGGACGAGGAGCCAGGTCACCGACGTGTCGGCGTAACCGGCGACGTTCGTCATCATCGGTGCGATGTAGGTGATGGCGGCGAAGACTCCGCCGAATCCGAGCACCGTCATGGCCATCGCCAGCAGGACCTGGACGTTCTTGAAGGCCGCGAGCTCGTGCCGCAGGTGGACGCCTTCGGCCTTGGGCATGTCGGGGACGAGCTTGGCGATGCCGAGCAGTCCGACGACTCCGAGCGCAGCGACGACCACGAAGGTGACCCGCCAGCCGATGCTCTGGCCGATGAGTGTGCCCAGGGGTACGCCTACGACGTTGGCGACGGTCAGGCCGGTGAACATCATGGCGATGGCTCCGGCCTTCTTCTCGGGGGCGACCAGCTCGGCCGCGACGACCGCGCCGATTCCGAAGAAAGCGCCGTGGGCGAGTGAGGCGACCACGCGGCCGATCACCATGACAAGGAAGACGGGCGCCACCGCGGAGAGCACGTTGCCCACGATGAACAGGCCCATCAGGAGCAGCAGCATCTGCTTGCGTGAGATGCGGGTGCCCAGAATCGTCATGAGGGGGGCGCCGAACATGACGCCGAGGGCGTAGCCGGTGACCAGAAATCCGGCCGTGGGGATGGAGACGCCGAAGTCGCCCGCGACCTCGGGGAGCAGCCCCATGATCACGAATTCCGTGGTTCCGATCCCGAAGGCCCCGATCGCGAGAGCCAGAAGCGCGAGAGGCATAGGGTCCACCTTCCCAGACTGTTGCAGATGCGCTTTGCGTGCGTTCACAATACTTGCAGACGCGCATTACTTGCAAGCGCTGACAATTTCACGCGTGGACTATCCTGGGTTCAGCCGCTTCGGGACGGAGGAACTAGAGCCATGACCGCCACAGACCCCGCACTCACCGCCCTGGCCCAGGGCTGGTGCGCTCTCTCCCTGCTCCACGGGAGGATCGAGACCCACATCGAGCGCGCTCTGCAGGCCAAGCACGAACTGAGCGTGCGGGAGTACTCGCTGCTCGATGTCCTCAGCCGCCAGCACGACGGTGAAGGCGGTCACCTGCAGATGAAGCAGGTCGCCGACGCCGTCGTCCTCAGCCAGAGCGCCACCACGCGCCTGGTGACGCGCCTTGAGGACCGCGGTCTACTCGCCCGCTACCTCTGCCCCACCGACCGGCGCGGCATCTACACGGACGTGAGCGAGGCGGGCCTGGCCCTACTCGCCGATGCGCGGCCCACCAATGACACCGCCCTGCGCGAGGCACTCGACGAGGCGGCGAAGAACCCCGAACTTGCCCCGCTGGTCCGCGCGGTGGAAGCCGTACGCGTCCCGGCCTGAGGCATCACCTCGGCGACGCCGACGGCTCGCAAGGCAGTCCGGGACCGACGACGCCATGGCCGCATAGGCTGCGGCCATGGGAGATCTTGAGATACGGCCTGCCGTGGCCGCCGACGTCCCGGCCATCGTGGCGATGCTGACGGACGACCCTCTGGGCGCCAGCCGCGAGTCACCGGACGACCTCACGCCATATCTGGAGGCGCACGCGCGCATCGCCGGGGACCCCAACCAACACCTGGTCGTCGCCGTGCGCGAGGGGCGCACTGTCGGCACCCTTCAGCTCACCGTCATCCCCGGGCTGTCACGGAAGGGCTCCACGCGCTCGACCATCGAGGGCGTCCGCATCCACGCGGACGAGCGTGGCAGCGGGCTCGGCACGCTGCTCATCGAGTGGGCCGTGAACGAATCCCGCCGTCAGAACTGCCAGTTGGTGCAGCTGACGTCCGACGCCACCCGTACCGACGCCCACCGCTTCTACGAGCGACTGGGTTTCGAGGCCTCACATGTGGGCTTCAAGCTCCAGCTCTGACAACGCCGAGGGGCCGGGGGGGGGGGGGTTGATGAGGAAAAACACCGACCCCCGCCCCCGGAACAGGCGCG
Organism: Streptomyces sp. NPDC055140; assembly: GCF_053607285.1. Lineage (NCBI taxonomy): Bacteria > Bacillati > Actinomycetota > Actinomycetes > Kitasatosporales > Streptomycetaceae > Streptomyces > Streptomyces sp. NPDC055140. The sequence goes on from NZ_JBSGTG010000005.1 coordinate 223,095, forward strand.
CCGGGGGAGGGGGCGCCCGGGGCGGGGAGCGGGGGCC
>NZ_JBSGTG010000005.1:223141-402008 GCF_053607285.1 Streptomyces sp. NPDC055140
ACCCCCCCGCTTTGTTTTTTCCCCCCCACACTGGGCTGCACCAGCCACAATCCCACACACCGCCGGGGGGCGGTGGGGCTTTGTTTCCAGCAAAAACAGACGACCACCGGCCCCTTCACCATGCCGACCTGGATCGAGGCCGACCGGGAGAGCGAAGCTGACCGGGAACGAGATCAGCTAGGAACGCGGAAGCCCCCGCCAGCCCTCCGGGTCCACCCCGCCGGGAACCGGCGCCCCCTTCTCGTACGGCTCGCGCGTGAAGACGAACGACCCGAGATCGAGATGGCTCACCGACCCGTCGGGCCGGCGCTCGACGCGCAGGAGCTCCCCCGCGTAGTAGCCGTCCATTCCCGTCCAGGTTCCGTCGCCGTTCGGGCGGAATCGCGAGTCCCGCGCACCACCCGTCAGCGGCCCGAGCGAGACGCCCCCGTCGGCCATCAGCCGTAGCACCGTGCTCTGCGTCCCCCAGTACCAGGGCCCGGCGAGCTCCAGCACCGCCGCATCGACCTCCGGCAGGGGCCGCCACGGCTCAGGGATGCGCGGCTCGGCCTCGGCGACGATACGGAGAAGGTCCGTGCTGACCGTCGACGCGGCAACGCCCGAAGTGCAGTTGGCGAGCGTGACCGCGGCCAGGCCGTCCTCCTCGCTCAGCCACAGCCCCGCCACAAACCCGGGCAGCGAACCGCCGTGCCCGGCCAGCACCCGGCCGTTCCTCCGTGCCAGCTGCAGACCGAGGCCGTACGAGGAGTCCCAGTCCCCCGGCAGCGTGGGTGCCGCTGGCGTGCGCATCTCGCGTACGGACTGCGCACTCAGAACCCGGTCGTCACCCTCCATCAGGAACACGGCGAACCGCACCAAGTCCGCCACCGTCGACCAGAGTTGTCCCGCCGGAGCCATCAACCCCAGGTCCTCCGCGGGCTCCGGCATCATCACATCGGCCCAAGGGTGCACGGCCCAGCCACCGGCGTACGGGGCCTTCGGCTGCCCGCTCGTCCGGTGCAGACCGAGAGGCTCCAGGACCTCGAGGCGCAAGACGTCCTCCCACGGAGCACCGCGCAACGCCTCGACCAGCGAACCCAGCAACGTGTAGCCGGGGTTGGAGTAGTGATGCTGCTTGCCGACCGGATGCCGGAACGGCTCCTCGCCCAGCACATCGGCGAGCCGGGGACGCAACGAGGACGACGAACGCTCCCACCACGGCCCGGGGGTCTCGGCCGCCAACCCACCGGTGTGCGCCAGGAGTTCGGCGATGGTGACCTGACCGGCGCCGGTGCCCGGCAGATGCTTCTCCAGTGGGTCGCCAAGGTCGAGCACCCCCTCGTCCCGCAGCCTCAGCACCAGCACAGCTGTGAACGTCTTGGTGATCGAGCCGATCCGGTACTGCACGTCCTCGTCCGGAGCATGCCCGTCCACACAGGTACGCCCATCGCTCCACACCAGCTGACCATCACGCAGGACCGCGGCCACCAGCGAAGGCGACCGACCTTCCGCCTGAGCCGTGGCGATGCGGTGCAGTAGGGCTCGGCGCGTCGCGGGCAGAAGTTCTTCGGGGGATGTCGTCATGCCCCAAGTCCACCCCGCCGGGCGCCGGGCGTCGACCGCTTTTAGCCGACAGATCCCGGCCGAGCAGGTCCAGAGCGGGCACGTTCAGAGCGCGCAGGTCCAGGCCGGGGCGGGACCAGGTCGTGGGGGATCAGGTCTGCGCCATGTCCACGAAGCGCGAGTAGTGACCCTGGAAGGCAACCGTGATCGTCGCCGTCGGACCGTTACGGTGCTTGCCCACGATGATGTCCGCCTCGCCGGCGCGGGGCGACTCCTTCTCGTAGGCGTCCTCGCGGTGCAGCAAGATCACCATGTCCGCGTCCTGCTCGATCGAGCCGGATTCACGCAGGTCGGACACCATCGGCTTCTTGTCCGTACGCTGCTCGGGGCCACGGTTCAGCTGCGAGAGCGCGATGACCGGCACTTCCAGCTCCTTGGCGAGGAGCTTCAGGTTTCGCGACATGTCCGAAACTTCCTGCTGACGGCTCTCGGAACGCTTCGAACCACCGGCCTGCATCAGCTGCAGGTAGTCGATGATCACGAGCTTGATGTCATTGCGCTGTTTGAGGCGCCGGCACTTCGCGCGGATCTCCATCATCGACAGGTTCGGGGAGTCGTCGATGTAGAGCGGTGCCGCCGAGACCTCGGGCATCCGGCGCGCGAGCCGGGTCCAGTCCTCGTCCGTCATGGTGCCGGAGCGCATGTGGTGCAGCGCGACCCGTGCCTCCGCGGACAGCAGACGCATCGCGATCTCGTTGCGGCCCATTTCCAGGGAGAAGATGACGCTGGGCAGGTTGTGCTTGATCGAGGCGGCACGGGCGAAGTCGAGCGCCAGTGTGGACTTACCCATGGCGGGACGGGCGGCAATGACGATCATCTGGCCGGGGTGCAGGCCGTTCGTCAGGGAGTCGAAGTCCGTGAATCCGGTGGGCACACCGGTCATCTCACCGCTACGGGAGCCGATCGCCTCGATCTCGTCGAGCGCGCCCTCCATGATGTCGCCGAGCGGCAGGTAGTCCTCGCTGGTGCGCTGCTCGGTGACCGCGTAGATCTCGGCCTGCGCACTGTTCACGATCTCGTCGACGTCGCCGTCGGCCGCGTATCCCATCTGCGTGATCCGCGTGCCCGCCTCGACGAGCCTGCGCAGGACCGCTCGCTCGTGGACGATCTCGGCGTAGTACTCGGCGTTCGCCGCGGTCGGAACCGTCTGGACGAGGGTGTGCAGATACGATGCGCCACCGACCTTGGTGATCTCTCCACGCTTGGTGAGCTCGGCCGCGACCGTGATCGGGTCGGCCGGCTCGCCCTTCGCGTACAGGTCGAGAATCGCGGTGAAGATCGTCTCGTGCGCGGGGCGGTAGAAGTCGTGCCCCTTGATCACCTCGACGACATCGGCGATCGCGTCCTTAGACAGGAGCATGCCACCGAGGACCGACTGCTCGGCATCGAGATCCTGGGGCGGTACCCGCTCGAAGGACGGAGCTCCGTCGTCCCAGCCGCCATCGCCACCGCGGTCGTGCTGCTCCTCGCGCCCCCGCCCACCGCTGCCACGCTGGCGGGAAGCAGGCAGACGGTCACTGGGACCGCTGTCGGCCCAGGGGTCGTCCAAAGGCTCGGAGATACTCACCGGGCCACCTCCTCCAGTCCGCCGGGCGGACCTCGCCGTGCCCTCTTTCTTACGGCACGACACTGACAAATATGGGGACCCGACTCCGGTTCTGACGCGTCGGTTCATGACGTTTCCGAGGCCTGAAATCGTGGCGGGCGCCGCACCACGGTAGGCCCCTCGGCACCTTCAGCCAATCTGGTTATCCACAGGCGGTGTGGATGAAGGGCCTCTCGCTGTGGAGAACTCCGCAAAACCTGTGCACGACACGGTGGACAGCCCTGTGAACAAGCCCTCAGGAGGCGCGCAGAAACGTGCCTGACCTGCGACTTTCCCGTCCACCGGCTGTGCAGGAAAAATACTTTCCTGGTCGGCTCAAGATCCCTGTAAACGGTGCGTGACGCCACGCCCGAGAGGCAGCAAAGTAAGGACTCAAAGGCTGTTGCATCTCTTACCTGTGGAAGATTACATTGGTGCTCATGACACAGGCTCCCGCGGCGTCCAAGGCCGCCCGGCGGCGGCATGACCGCGAGATCGTCGCGCTGGCCGTCCCCGCCTTCGGCGCGCTCGTCGCCGAGCCTCTTTTCGTGATGGCCGACAGCGCCATCGTCGGCCATCTGGGCACCGCCCAACTGGCCGGTCTCGCTGTCGCCTCATCCCTCCTGATGACCGCCGTCAGCGTCTTCGTCTTCCTGGCCTACGCGACCACGGCCGCGGTGGCCCGCCGCGTCGGCGCCGGAGATCTCCAGTCCGCGATCCGTCAGGGCATGGACGGGATCTGGCTCGCCCTACTACTCGGCGCCGCGGTCATCGCCATCGTCCTGCCCACCGCCCCCGCGCTCGTCGAGCTGTTCGGTGCCTCGCACACCGCGGCGCCCTACGCGATCACCTATCTGCGGATCTCCTCGCTCGGCATCCCCGCGATGCTCGTCGTCCTCGCGGCGACAGGAGTCCTCCGCGGCCTCCAGGACACCAAGACTCCGCTCTATGTCGCGGTCGGAGGCTTCGTCGCCAACGGCGCGCTCAACGCGGGGCTCGTCTACGGCGCCGGCCTGGGCATCGCAGGATCCGCTTGGGGCACCGTCACCGCCCAGCTCGCCATGGCCAGCGTCTATCTCGTCGTCGTCGTACGCGGGGCCCGTCGTCACGGCGCTTCCCTGCGCCCCGACATCGCCGGGATACGAGCCTGCGCCCAGGCAGGCGCCCCGCTGCTCGTCCGCACCCTCTCACTGCGCGCGATCCTCATGATCGCCACCGCGGTCGCAGCCCGGCTCGGAGACGCGGACATCGCCGCGCACCAGATCATCATCTCTCTGTGGAGCCTGCTGGCCTTCGCGCTCGACGCCATCGCCATCGCGGGCCAGGCCATCATCGGACGCTACCTCGGAGCGGACGACGCCCAGGGCGCACGGGATGCCTGTCGCCGCATGGTGCAGTGGGGCATCGCCGCAGGGGTCGCCCTCGGACTCCTGGTGATCGTCTCGCGACCGCTCTTCATTCCGCTGTTCACGAATGATCAGGCAGTGCAGAACGTGGCGCTGCCCGCTCTCCTGATGGTCGCGCTCTCCCAGCCCATCTGCGGCATCGTCTTCGTTCTCGACGGAGTCCTGATGGGAGCTGGAGACGGTCCGTATCTCGCCTGGGCGATGCTCGCGACCCTGGCGGTCTTCACGCCGGTCGCCCTGCTGGTGCCGGTTTTCGGAGGTGGGCTCACCGCTCTGTGGGGCGCTATGACTTTGATGATGACCGTGCGCATGCTGACCCTGTGGCTGCGCTCGCGCTCCGGCCGCTGGATCGTCACAGGCGCCACGCGCTGACCCGGTTTCACGTGAAACGGTGACCCTGAAACGCGTTGGGCCGCACCCCGAGAGGTGCGGCCCAACGTTTGCTTCAGCTCTGCCAAGCGCAGTGCTTAGGCGGAGACGACCTCGACGCTGACCTTGGCGGCAACCTCGGGGTGCAGACGCACGGTCGCCTCGTGGGCGCCCAGCGTCTTGATCGGCGAGCCCAGCTCGACGCGGCGCTTGTCGACCTTCGGGCCACCAGCAGTCACGATCGCCGAAGCGACGTCAGCCTGGGTGACGGAACCGAAGAGACGACCGGCGTCGCCGGAGCGGACGGCCAGGCGGACCTTGACGCCCTCGAGGCGGGCCTTGATCTCGTTGGCCTGCTCGATGGTCGCGATCTCGTGGATCTTGCGGGCGCGGCGGATCTGCGCCACGTCCTGCTCGCCACCCTTGGTCCAGCGGATCGCGAAACCACGCGGGACCAGGTAGTTGCGGGCGTACCCGTCCTTGACGTCGACGACGTCGCCGGCGGTGCCGAGGCCAGAGACCTCGTGGGTCAGGATGATCTTCATTAGTCGGTCACCCTTTCCTTATCGCGCGGTGGACGTGTAGGGCAGCAGCGCCATCTCACGGCTGTTCTTCACGGCCGTGGCGACGTCACGCTGGTGCTGCGTGCAGTTGCCGGTCACGCGGCGGGCACGGATCTTGCCGCGGTCGGAAATGAACTTCCGCAGCATGTTCGTGTCCTTGTAGTCCACGTACGTGACCTTGTCCTTGCAGAAAGCGCAGACCTTCTTCTTAGGCTTGCGCACAGGCGGCTTCGCCATGGTGTTTCTCCTGTGTGATCAAGAAGTGTGGGTACGGCCCACCCCTTGGCCCTGAGGCCTAGAAGGGGGGCTCGTCCGAGTAGCCGCCGCCGGAGGAGGAACCGCCGGAGCTTCCGCCCCAGCCGCCTCCGCCGCCCTGCTGGCCGCCGCTGGCCGGCGCACCGGTCGCCCAGGGGTCGTCGGCGGGAGCACCGCCGCCGCCCTGCTGCTGACCACCACCGGAGCCACCGCCCCAGTTGCCGCCGCCCTGCTGGCCGCCGCTACCGCCGCCGTATCCGCCCTGGCCACCGCGACCGGTGGTCTTGGTGACCTTGGCCGTGGCGTTCTTCAGGCTGGCGCCGACTTCCTCGACGTCCAGCTCGTAGACCGTGCGCTTGACGCCCTCACGGTCCTCGTAGGACCGCTGCTTCAGTCGGCCCTGCACGATGACGCGCATGCCTCGCTGGAGCGACTCCGCGACGTTCTCCGCCGCCTGACGCCAGACCGAGCAGGTCAGGAACAGGCTCTCGCCGTCCTTCCACTCGTTCGTCTGACGGTCGAAGGTGCGGGGAGTGGACGCGACACGGAACTTCGCGACCGCCGCACCGGAAGGGGTGAAGCGCAGCTCGGGGTCGTCGACAAGATTGCCGACGACCGTGATGACGGTCTCGCCTGCCATGGGGGAACCTCTCGGCGGGTTTGCTGCTGGCTGCTTGCTGCTACTCGAAACCCGAGTGCCGCTGAGCTAGGAAGCTCAGTGGGTCTCGGGACGGAGGACCTTGGTCCGGAGGACCGACTCGTTCAGGTTCATCTGGCGGTCGAGCTCCTTGACGACCGCAGGCTCGGCCTGCAGGTCGATGACCGAGTAGATGCCCTCGGGCTTCTTCTTGATCTCGTACGAGAGACGACGACGGCCCCAGGTGTCGACCTTCTCAACCTTTCCGTTGGCCTCACGGACAACGGAGAGGAAGTTCTCGATCAACGGGGAGACAGCGCGCTCCTCGAGATCGGGGTCGAGGATGACCATCACTTCGTAGTGACGCATGTGGAACCCACCTCCTTTGGACTCAGCGGCCACGGTCGTTCCGTGGCAGGAGGGTCGTGATGCGTAAGCAACGGTATCCGCGACCACTGACAATCGGGCCCCCGCTGGCGGGGATCCCTGGTCAGGGCATGAGCAGACACCGGTGCAGACGGTACAGACTACCCGCACCATGGCTTCCGGTTGAAATCCGACCGCGAGAGGGCACAATCTGTACACATCGGGTGTGTATGGCGCTACGATGCGCCGCCTTCCGCAGGAGGTGCCACATGGCACAGGCAATGCGACCCAACACCGCGACATCTCTCTTCGCCACGGACGGGAAGCCTCATCCCCTCCAGGACTCGCTGGTCGCGGTGGCGATGATTCTCGGGGCGATCGCCATCATCTCTTCGCTCTTCAGCAGCCTCCACCTGCTCAGCTCCTGGGCAGGGCTGATCGGCGTCCTGACCGGCGCGTACGGCCAGTTCATCTCGGTGACGACGCGCGAGCGCTTCGGTCTCATCCTGGGCCTCGGCGCCTCGGCGATCGGCCTCTTCATCGGCATGGCCCACGGTGGCCTGTTCGGCGGTGTCATCGGCTGACGGCCATCGAAGCTTCCATAGGCCCATTCGGGGCGCTCCCAGGGCGCAGTAGGCTTCGGCGCGAGAGCCGGAGCCCTTGTACCCATGGGGACACACCAGCCCGAGGAGCGCCCCGAATGAGCCTGACCCTGAGGACCATCAGCCGAGAGCAGCATCTGGCATACATCCAGAGCCTGCCCTCGGCTAGCCACATGCAGGTTCCGGCATGGGCTGATGTCAAGGCGGAGTGGCGCTCCGAGAGCCTGGGATGGTTCGACGAGCGGACCGGCGAGATGGTCGGCGCGGGCCTGGTCCTGTACCGGCAGCTGCCCAAGATCAAGCGCTATCTCGCCTATCTGCCCGAGGGCCCGGTCATCAACTGGTTCGCTCCGAACCTCGACGACTGGATGCGTCCGATGCTGGCGCACCTCAAGCAGCAGGGCGCCTTCTCCGTAAAGATGGGCCCGCCGGTGATCATCCGGCGCTGGGAGGCCACGTCGATCAAGAAGGGCATCCAGGACCCGGACGTCAAGCGCCTGCGCGACATCGAGGCTGACTTCATCGAGCCGCGCGCCTTCGAGGTCGCCGACAAGCTCCGCCGCATGGGCTGGCAGCAGGGCGAGGACGGCGGCGCCGGCTTCGGCGACGTCCAGCCCCGCTACGTCTTCCAGGTGCCGCTGGCCAACCGCTCCCTCGAGGACGTGCACAAGGCCTTCAACCAGCTCTGGCGCCGCAACATCAAGAAGGCCGAGAAGGCCGGCGTCGAGGTCGTCCAGGGCGGCTACCAGGACCTCGCCGAGTGGCAGCGTCTCTACGAGATCACGGCTGTGCGCGACCACTTCCGGCCCCGCCCGCTGTCGTACTTCCAGCGCATGTGGACGGCCCTCAACAGCGAGGACCCCAACCGCATGCGGCTGTACTTCGCCCGCCACGACGGGGTGAACCTGTCGGCGGCGACGATGCTCGTGGTCGGGGGGCACGTCTGGTACTCCTACGGAGCCTCCGACAACATCGGCCGTGAGGTCAGGCCTTCGAACGCGATGCAGTGGCGGATGCTCCGCGACGCCTACGCGCTCGGCGCGACGGTCTACGACCTGCGCGGCATCAGCGACTCGCTCGACGAGTCGGATCACCTCTTCGGTCTGATCCAGTTCAAGGTGGGCACGGGTGGGCAGGCTGCCGAGTACCTCGGCGAGTGGGACTTCCCGCTCAACAAGCTGCTGCACAAGGCCCTCGACATCTACATGTCGCGGCGCTGAGCCCTTCCCGGCCCGCCTGGTCCACACGGCCCGGGCGGACCCTGCACAATTCACGTAGCTCCAAAGCTTCTTCATACCTCTGATACACCGCAGCCACGAGAAAGGTTCCGGGACCGGCCATGGCGCTCACGCTCTACGTCGACACCGCGCGCTGGCGGGCACACCACAAGCACGTGCTCGAACAGTTTCCGGGGATCGTCCCGGTCTGCAAGGGCAACGGCTACGGCTTCGGCCACGAACGGCTCGCGGACGAGGCCACCCGCTTCGGCTCGGACGTCCTCGCCGTCGGCACGACCTACGAAGCCGCCCGGATCAAGGACTGGTTCAGCGGTGACCTGCTGGTCCTGACCCCGTTCCGGCGGGGCGAGGAGCCCGTGCCGCTGCCCGACCGTGTGATCCGCTCCGTCTCCTCCGTCGACGGCGTGCACGGCCTCGTCGGCGCCCGCGTCGTCGTCGAGGTGATGTCCTCGATGAAGCGGCACGGCGTGAGCGAGCAGGAATTGCCCCAGCTCCACTCCGCCATAGAGGACGTCCGGCTCGAGGGCTTCGCGATCCACCTGCCCCTGGACCGCACCGACGGCTCCGACGCCGTCGAGGAGGTCATCGGCTGGATGGACCGTCTGCGCGCGGCCAGGCTGCCGCTGCACACGATGTTCGTCAGCCACCTCAAGGCCCAGGAACTCGCCCGCCTTCAGCAGCAGTTCCCGCAGACCCGGTTCCGGGCGCGCATCGGTACGAGGCTCTGGCTGGGCGACCACGAGGCGACCGAGTACCGCGGCGCGATCCTGGACGTCACCCGCGTCGCCAAGGGCGACCGCTTCGGTTACCGCCAGCAGAAGGTCGCCTCGGACGGCTGGCTCGTGGTGGTCGCCGGCGGTACGTCGCACGGCGTGGGCCTGGAGGCTCCCAAGGCGCTGCACGGCGTCATGCCGCGCGCCAAGGGCGTGGCCCGCGCCGGCCTCGCGACCGTCAACCGGAACCTGTCGCCGTTCGTCTGGGGCGGCAAGCAGCGCTGGTTCGCGGAGCCCCCGCACATGCAGGTCTCGATCCTCTTCGTACCGTCCGACGCCCCCGAGCCCCGGGTGGGCGAGGAGCTGGTGGCACATCTGCGGCACACCACCACCCAGTTCGACCGGATCCTCGACCGCTGACCGAGGCTCAGGACACGCCGAGTCCTACGGACAAACAGAAGGGCCGGACACCATCACGGTGTCCGGCCCTTTTCGCGCGTTCGCTCAGAGCGAACGCTCCTCGTCCTTGCCCCAGCCCCAACTCACTTGCGGCCGCTCCTCGTTGTGCACCGCGTGCCGTGGGGGATGGGCGGCGTATCCGAGCACGAACACGTCCGGCGCTCCGTCCAGGACACCGCCCGACGGATCGTCGTCCCCGGAGCGTCTGACCACGTCCCGTTCCGGCATCAGGATGTCGCGGACGATCACCGCGCACAGATAGAGCGTGCCCAGCAGGTGGATGAGGATGACGAGGTGGTAGCCGTCCGTGGGCAGCCCCCGGTGCTTGTCACCGCTCGTGGTGTACGCGAGGTACATCCAGATCCCGAGGAAGTACGCGACCTCGCAGGCCTGCCAGATCAGGAAGTCCCGCCAGCGCGGCCTGGCGAGAGCCGCGAAGGGGATCAGCCACAGGACGTACTGCGGCGAGTAGACCTTGTTGGTGAGGATGAACGCGGCGATGACCAGGAAGGCGAGCTGCGCGAGGCGGGGCCGGCGGGGCGCGGTGAGGGCGAGTGCGGCGATGCCCAGGCAGGCCAGGACCATCAGCACCATCGCGTAGGTGTTGGCATCGTCGGGGCTGATCTGCGCGTTCCACCGCTCCTGGATGATCAGCCAGATGGACCCGAAGTCGACCCCGCGCTCCTGACTGAAGCGGTAGAACTTCGACCAACCCTCGGGGGCGAGCAGCATCACCGGCAGGTTCACGACGAGCCACGCGCCCACCGAGCCGGCCAGGGCCTTCCCGAAGTCCCGCCAGCGTCCGGCGCGCCAGCAGAGCAACAGCAGCGGGCCGAGCACCAGGAACGGATAGAACTTCGCGGCCGTGGCCAGGCCCAGCAGGACACCGAAGGCGACCGACCGGCCGCGCGACCACATGAGCATCGCGGCCGCTGTGAGGGCCACGGCGAGCAGATCCCAGTTGATGGTGGAGGTCAGCGCGAACGCGGGCGCGAGGGCGACCAGGAGGCCGTCCCAGGGGCGTCGCCGGTGGGTGCGGGTCACGCAGATGGCGATCGCCACCGCGCAGATCATCAGCATCCCGGCGTTGACCATCCAGTAGACCTTCTCCAGGTGCTGGATGGAGCCGCCGCCCAGGGTCAGCCAGGACGCGACCTCCATGAACACGCCGGTCAGCACCGGGTACTCGAGGTAGTCCATGTCGCCGGGCAGCTTGTCGAAGTACGGCACCAGGCCGTCGGCGAAGCCCCGCCCCTGATAGAGGTGCGGGATGTCCGAGTAGCAGGCGTGCGTGTACTGCGAGCTGGCACCGAAGAACCACGCGCCGTCGTAGCAGGGCAACTTTTGCACCATGCCCAGCGCGAACATGCCGATCATCACCAGCGCGATGACGCGTACAGGGGTCCACCAGGAACTGCCGAGCAGCGCCCATCGTCCGATGGGTCCGCCGATCAGCTCGCTCCCCGCTGCGGCGACCTCGTCCTCCTTGGTCGGCCGTACCGGGTCCGGCTGTTGCACATGCGTGCGCGTCGTCTCTGCACTGGGCATGCCGCACATCCTGCCGTACGCACCTGAGAACGGGGCGAGGGCCGCCGCACCCGATCGGTGCGACGGCCCTCACTGGGCGTGCATCACGCACTGTTTCACGTGGAACACACAGCGTTTCACGTGAAACAGGCGGCGTGAGATCAGCTCCGGCTAGCCTGCTGGGCCTCCGAAGATGCCTCCGTTGCCATTTCCGTTGTTGCCGCCGTTGCCTCCTGGCGCCGATGGCGAGTTGGTCACGCCTCCGTCTGTGCCGCCCGTGGGCGTCTGACCGGTGCCGCCGTCCGACGTTCCGCCGTTGTTGTTGCAGTTCCACGACCAGCTGCTGCAGGACTCACTGGTCGACGGCGACGGGCCGGGCGAGGACTGGCTTGGCGACGGTTCCGTCGTTGCCGAATCCGAGGGAGAAGGAGTCGCCGAGGGAGTGATGCTCGGGCTCGGGGTGGCGCCGACGATCTCACCGATGGGCTCGGGCGCGGGGAACGCCTCCGGCGCCACTCCCTTGAGGGCCTCCATCATGTAGTCGTGCCAGATCTCGGACGGGAACGAGGCTCCGTGGATCTTCTCCTGGCCGCCCGTGCCGTACATCTGCAAGAACTTGCGCTTCTTGCTGTTCTCGTTGTCGTCCATGCGGTACATCGTGATCGCCGTCGACAGCTGCGGGGTGTACCCCACGAACCAGGCGGACTTGTTGCCGTCGGTCGTACCGGTCTTGCCCGCGACCTGGCGGTCGGGCAGTTTCGCGTTGGTACCCGTTCCCTTGTCGACGACGGTCCTCAGGACGTCGGTGACGTTGTGGGCGACCGGCGGCTGGAAGGCCCTGACCGGCGCCTTCTCGTGCTGGTAGACCGTGTCACCTGCGTGGTCGACCGACGTCACCGAGAACGGATCGTTCCGCTGCCCACTGGCCGCGAACGTGCCGTAGGCGCCGGCCATACGGATCGCGCTCGGGTCGGAGGTGCCCAGGGAGAAGGACGGGTAGTTGGCGCTCGCGAAGCTGTTGTCCTTGATGCCCGCGTCCTTCGCGGCCTGCTTCACCTTGTCCAGGCCGACATCCATGCCCAGCTGGACATAAGCGGAGTTGACGGACTCCCGCATCGCCTCACGAAGGTCGATCTGGAAGGTCGGCCGGTTGTAGGACTCCCCGCCGTCGTTCGTCTGGAGCCACTCCTTGCCGTCCTTGTCCATCCAGACCTCGCCGTTGTACTTCTTGATCTTCAGCTTGTTCTGGCCGCTGTAAAGACTCTTCGGAGAGACCGGGCGGCGCGTGTCGGCACCTTGGTCCTCGACCCCCTTGGGGTCGCGAACTCCGTCCCTCATCGCGGCAGCCAGCACGAACGGCTTGAAGGTCGAGCCGACCTGCGCACCGGTCTGATCGGCGTTGTTCGTGTAGTGCCTTGTCGCGTCCTCACCGCCGTAGATGGCCTCGATCGCGCCGCTCGTGGGGTTCACCGAGGCGCCGCCGAACTGGACGTACTTGTCCGTCTTCGGGCGGAGCTTCTGGTTGATGTTCTCCTTGCGGACCTTCTTCACGGCCGCTTCGAGCTTGTCCACCTTCCTCTTGTCGAAGGTGGTGTGGATCTCGTAGCCGCCCTTCTGCAGGTCGAGGGCGGTGATCTTGCCGTGGCTGTTGTTGATCACGTAGGCCTTCGCGAGGTCCACGAGATAGCCGGTCTGGCCACCCAGCGAGGGGTTGGACCGCGGGTTCTGCAGCGTGGGGAAGCCTTCTGCCTTGAATTTCGCCCGGTCCGTGGCGTCCAGACGCTTGTCCTTGACCTCTTCGTCGAGGATCCAGCTCCACCGCTTCTCGGCTCGGGCCTTGTTCTTCTCGGGCGTCGCCTCGACCGGATCGATCTCAATCGCGCCGGCGGGGTCGTAGTACGTCGCGCCCTTGAGCACAGATGCCAGGAATGCGCACTGGCTCGCGTCCAGCTTCCGGGCGTCGTCGTTGAAGTACGTGCGGGCGGCCGCCTGAATCCCGTAGGCACCGCGTCCGTAGTACGCGGTGTTCAGGTAGCCGGCCATCACCTTCTCCTTGGGCTGCGTACGGCCCACCTTTATGGAGACGAACAGCTCCTTGACCTTGCGCGAGATCGTCTGCGACTGGTCGTCGAGCATCGCGTTCTTCACGTACTGCTGGGTGATGGTCGAGCCGCCCTGCGTCTGGCCGCCCTTGGCCATGTTGACGAACGCGCGGGCGATGCCCATGGGGTCGACGCCCTTGTCCGACTCGAACGTCTTGTTCTCGGCGGACATGACGGCGAACCGCATGGCCTCGGGGATCTCTTCGTACTTGATGATCTGCCGGTTCGTCTCGCCACCGGTCGCGACCATCTGCTTGTCGTTGGCCCAGTAGTAGACGTTGTTCTGGGCCTTGGCCGTGTCCGCCGTTTTCGGGACGTCCACCAGGGCGTACCCGATGCCCGCCGCGACCATGAGACTCCCGCAGAAGCCCACGACCAGACCCGTCACCAGACGCCAGGACGGCAGCCAGCGGCGCACCCCGTATTTGTCGGAGCGCGGGTAGTCGATGAACCTCTTTTTCTGTGGCGGCCGGGAGGGTCCGCGGCCCCTGCCGCGCCCGGGCCCGCCCGACCCCTCAGGGCCACCTCCGCCGCGCCGGCCGCCGCCTCCGCGGCCGCCACCGCCGTCGGGAGCCTTCCTGCGACTCCCTCCGGCGCTGCGCTGCGCGGCTCGGCGCGCTTCCGCCCGGCCTCCGTACGGGCGGTCGTCGCCCGTCGAGCCGGACGGTCCTGTGGACCCTGGCGTTCCATATGCATCAGAAGGCGATCCGGTGGCGTCACGCGGTGCCGCGCGACGGCCCGGCGATGCGCCGGACGTGCCACGACGGGCCGCGGCACGTCCGCCGCCCTGTGGCTGCGGCGGTTTGCGACGGTGCTCGCTCATCGAACGACTACTCCTCGGGCAGGCGCTGACATACGCGCCTGGAAACGGCGGCTGGTTTCCGGTCCCCCCGAAATACGGATGCGCCCCTTCTGGCACTCACCCGCAATGCACCGGGGACAACGACGCCCACAGGCGTCACTTGGTTCCCGGCGGTCTGCATGGCGGACAGACTACGCACCGCCAAAACCCACCTAGGGGTGAAGTTCACCCCAAATCAGGCAACTCGCTTGGTATGAATCGGTGATGTGACGCCGTTCACCGTGATCCCTCTTGTCCCATCCGCGGGGCCGTTCTATCGTCGTGATGTATCGAGTCGATACATCAGCTCGGCATAAAGAGTCCGTAAGAGGTCGTGACACCGACCGCGACAGAGGAGGAGGCGACGATGAGCCGACGTTCCGGCATCCTCGAGTTCGCCGTCCTCGGACTGCTCCGCGAGTCCCCGATGCACGGCTACGAGCTGCGGAAACGACTCAATACATCGCTGGGGGTCTTCCGCGCCTTCAGCTACGGGTCCCTCTACCCCTGCCTCAAGACGCTGGTCGTAAGCGGCTGGTTGATCGAGGAATCGGGGAGCACACCCGAGGACGCCCTCGCCGCACCACTCGCAGGGCGTCGCGCCAAGATCGTCTATCGGTTGACGGCGGAAGGTAAGGAGCACTTCGAGGAGCTGCTCTCGCAGACCGGCCCGGACGCATACGAGGACGAGCATTTCGCCGCGCGGTTCGCCTTCTTCGGGCAGACCTCGCGTGACGTACGTATGCGCGTGCTCGAAGGCCGTCGCAGCCGGCTCGAGGAGCGCCTCGAAAAGATGCGCATCTCCTTCGCCCGCACCCGGGAACGCCTTGACGATTACACCCTTGAGCTCCAGCGGCACGGAATGGAATCCGTGGAGCGCGAAGTGCGCTGGCTGAACGAGCTCATCGAGAGCGAGCGGGCGGGGCGGGATCAGCGGCGGTCCGACCCCTCCGACGCAGCTCAGCAGGACACATCTGGAGAGACGGGCGGCCTGCCCCGGCACCGGGACAGCACCCGGCCGGATCCGTCCGACGACACCGCCACGTGAGGCCCATTCGGGGTTTCACCGATACACACAGGGAGCAACCGGAATGGGTTCGGTTCGCGTAGCCATCGTCGGCGTGGGCAACTGCGCCGCCTCGCTGGTCCAGGGCGTCGAGTACTACAAGGACGCTGACCCGGACGCCAAGGTCCCGGGCCTGATGCACGTCCAGTTCGGCGACTACCACGTCCGCGACATCGAGTTCGTCGCCGCCTTCGACGTCGACGCGAAGAAGGTCGGCCTCGACCTCTCCGACGCCATCGGTGCCAGCGAGAACAACACCATCAAGATCTGCGACGTGCCCAGCGCGGGCGTGACCGTCCAGCGCGGCCACACCCACGACGGCCTGGGCAAGTACTACCGCCAGACCATCGAGGAGTCCCCCGAGGCCCCGGTCGACGTCGTCCAGGTCCTGAAGGACAAGCAGGTCGACGTTCTGATCTGCTACCTGCCCGTCGGTTCCGAGGACGCCGCGAAGTTCTACGCGCAGTGCGCCATCGACGCCAAGGTCGCGTTCGTCAACGCCCTTCCGGTCTTCATCGCCGGCACCAAGGAGTGGGCGGACAAGTTCACCGAGGCGGGCGTGCCGATCGTCGGTGACGACATCAAGTCCCAGGTCGGCGCCACCATCACGCACCGCGTCATGGCGAAGCTGTTCGAGGACCGCGGTGTCCGTCTCGAGCGCACCATGCAGCTGAACGTCGGCGGCAACATGGACTTCAAGAACATGCTCGAGCGCGAGCGCCTGGAGTCCAAGAAGATCTCGAAGACGCAGGCCGTCACCTCGCAGATCCCCGACCGCGACCTGGGCGAGAAGAACGTCCACATCGGCCCGTCGGACTACGTCCAGTGGCTCGACGACCGTAAGTGGGCCTACGTCCGCCTCGAGGGCCGCGCCTTCGGTGACGTTCCGCTGAACCTGGAGTACAAGCTCGAGGTCTGGGACTCCCCGAACTCCGCGGGTGTCATCATCGACGCGCTGCGCGCCGCGAAGATCGCCAAGGACCGCGGCATCGGCGGCCCGATCCTCTCCGCGTCCTCGTACTTCATGAAGTCCCCGCCGGTTCAGTACTTCGACGACGAGGCCTACGCGAACGTCGAGAAGTTCATCAAGGGCGAGGTCGAGCGCTAACCACACACAGAGCGGCGCGTGCCAGCGGTAACGCGCCTCTCCTTGTGGGCTGTTGAGGTCCCCGGATGCACATGGCGTGCGCCCGGGGACCTTTCCCGTATGTGAGGCTGGGCCCCATGGCTGTCGTCCGTGACCTGCGCGTACTCCTGCGCTTGAGGGACTTCCGGCGCCTGTTGGCGCTGCGGCTGCTCTCCCAGGGCGCGGACGGCGTCTACCAAGTCGCGCTGGCCACCTACGTGGTGTTCTCGCCGGAGAAACAGACTTCGGCCGGCGCCATCGCCTCAGCCATGGCCGTGCTGCTTCTTCCGTACTCGGTCGTCGGCCCGTTCGCGGGCGTCCTCCTCGACCGCTGGCGCCGCCGTCAGGTCTTCCTCTACGGCAACCTCCTGCGGACCGTCCTGGCATCCTTGACGGCCGTACTGATGCTCAGCAATGCGCCGGACTGGCTCTTTTACGCCTCCGCCCTGTGCGTCACCGCCGTCAACCGCTTCATCCTCTCCGGGCTCTCCGCCGCCATGCCGCGCCTGGTCGACGCCGAGCGCCTGGTGATGGCGAACTCCGTCTCGCCGACCGCGGGCACCCTCGCCGCAACGCTGGGCGGCGGACTCGCGTTCGCCGTCCGCCTGCTCATCTCGGACTCCGACGCCCTTGTGGTGCTGGTCGGGGCGGCCCTCTACCTGTGCGCGGCGCTCGCGTCCCTGCCCATGTCCGCGGAACTCCTCGGTCCGGACGCGGAGTTGGTGCGTCCGGGCCTGCGGGCGGCGCTCACCGGCACGGCGCAGGGGCTCGCCTCGGGCGTACGTCATCTGACCGCGCGCCCCGCGGCCGCCCGCGCCCTGGCCGCCATGACGCTGATGCGGTTCTGCTACGGGGCACTGACCGTCATGGTCCTCATGCTCTGCCGCTACTCCTGGTCGTCCACGGAGTCCGACGGACTTGCCCTGCTGGGCCTCGCCGTGGCGATCTCGGGGGCCGGATTCTTCGCCGCCGCCGTCGTCACGCCCTGGGCCGCGGGGCGGCTGGGACCCGCCGGGTGGATCACCGCCTGCGCGGGGGCGGCAGCCGTCCTCGAACCCGCCCTCGGGCTTCCGTTCGCACCCGGCCCCATGATGGCCGCCGCCTTCGTCCTGGGCCTGACGACCCAGGGCGCGAAGATCGCCACCGACACGGTCGTGCAGTCCTCGGTGAACGACGGCTTTCGTGGCCGAATCTTCTCCGTTTACGACGTGCTGTTCAACGTCGCGTTCGTCGGCGCGGCCGCAGTGGCCGCGCTGATGCTGCCTCCTGACGGACAGTCGGTCCCGCTGGTGCTCACGGTGGCCCTGATCTACGCAGTGATTGCTGCGGGTATGACCCGATTCGACACCCAGTAAGTGTCACATCAATGACACAGAGCCCCTCCCGACTTCAGAGTTGTCAGTCGGTACGGATAACTTACGGGCGTCTTATCCGCGCCATCGCGCCTAAGTTCGAGGGGGACCCCCAAAGTGACCACTCCGCCGCCGCAGGGCCAGAATCCGTTCACCCAGGGCCAGCAGCCCTCTGGCCCGCCGCAGGGCGGTCCGTACGCTCCGGTCGCCGGCCAGCCCGGGGTTCCTCAGCAGCCGTACCCGCCGCACGCCCAGGGTGCGCCCATCCCGCCCGCCAAGCCGTCGGGTGGTGGCAAGAAGAAGGCCCTGCGCATCGTGGCGCTGATCGTGGTCGCCATCGCGCTCTACGGCGTGAAGTGGTACCTCGGCCAGAGCGACGCCGAGACGACCGCGGTCGGCAGCTGCCTGCACAACAACGGCACGACGTCCGCTCCCGACCTGAAGGACGTCGACTGCTCCTCGAGCGACTCCGAGTACAAGGTCATCGAGAAGTTCGACGGCACCAGCGACGTCGACAAGTGCAACTCGGTCAAGGGCACCGAGGTCTCCTACTACCAGAGCGGTGGCAGCCACGACGTGGTGCTCTGCCTGAAGGAAACCAAGTAAGACCACGCGGCACGATGCCGAAGGGCGCTGTTTCACGTGAAACAGCGCCCTTCGGCATGTCCGCCCCGGGTCCATGTTTCACGTGAAACATGGACCCGGGTCACTCACTCGGCGTCCTGCTGCGCCGCCCACCATTCCTTGAGCGCCGCCACAGCCGCGTCATGCTCCATCGGCCCGTTCTCGAGCCGCAGTTCCAGCAGGAACTTGTACGCCTGCCCGATCGCCGGCCCGGGCTTGACGCCCAAGACCTCCTGGATCTGATTGCCGTCGAGGTCGGGACGGATCGAGTCCAGCTCCTCCTGCTCCTTGAGCTGCGCGATGCGCTCTTCCAGGCCGTCGTACGCGCTCCCCAGCGCATTGGCCTTCCGCTTGTTGCGCGTCGTGCAGTCGGAGCGGGTCAGCTTGTGCAGGCGGTCCAGCAGCGGACCCGCGTCACGGACGTAGCGGCGGACCGCGGAGTCGGTCCACTCGCCGGTGCCGTATCCGTGGAAGCGCAGGTGCAGCTCGACCAGGCGCGAGACATCCTTCACGAGCTCGTTCGAGTACTTCAGCGCAGTCATGCGCTTCTTCGTCATCTTGGCGCCCACCACCTCGTGGTGGTGGAAGGAGACCCGGCCGTCGTCCTCGAAGCGCCGCGTCCTCGGCTTGCCGATGTCGTGCAGCAGGGCCGAAAGGCGGAGCACGAGATCCGGGCCGTCCGACTCCAGCGCCATCGCCTGCTCGAGGACGATCAGCGTGTGGTCGTAGACGTCCTTGTGCCGGTGGTGCTCGTCCCGCTCAAGGCGCAGCTCGGGCAGCTCGGGCAGGACATGGCCGGCGAGGCCCGTGTCCACGAGGAGGGTGAGGCCCTCGCGCGGGTGTGCGGAGAGGACCAGCTTGTTCAGCTCGTCCCGCACCCGCTCCGCGGAGACAATCTCGATGCGGTCGGCCATGTCCTTCATGGCCTTGACGACCTCGGGGGCCACCTCGAAGTCCAGCTGCGCGGCGAACCGTGCGGCACGCATCATCCGCAGCGGATCGTCGGAGAAGGACTCCTCCGGGGTTCCGGGCGTACGCAGCACGCGCTCGGCAAGGTCGTCGAGCCCGCCGTGCGGGTCGATGAACTCTTTCTCCGGCAGGGCCACGGCCATCGCGTTCACCGTGAAGTCGCGACGCACGAGGTCTTCCTCGATGGAGTCGCCGTACGAGACCTCTGGCTTGCGCGAGGTCCTGTCGTACGCCTCGGAGCGGTACGTGGTGACCTCGATCTGGTAGCCGTCCTTCTGGCAGCCGACCGTCCCAAAGGCGATCCCGACCTCCCACACGGCATCCGCCCAAGGCCTGACGATCTTGAGCACATCTTCGGGACGCGCGTCCGTGGTGAAGTCCAGATCGTTGCCGAGCCTGCCGAGGAGCGCATCCCTGACCGAGCCACCGACCAGGGCGAGAGGGAACCCGGCCTCCTGGAATCGACGGGCGAGGTCGTCGGCGACAGGGGCCACCCGCAGCAGCTCGCTCACCGCGCGGCGCTGCACCTGGCTCAGGGCACTGGGATTGTCTTCATTGGCGTTCGGCACAACAGAAAAGGGTACGTGGCCCGAGCCCAGGGTTCCGCCTCGTTTTCCGCGGGTGGGCGCGAGCCCTGCCGGATGCCCCCTACCCTGTCTTCCGATCATGTGGAGCAGTCCGCGGCACTTCGCCACAGCGCACCTCGTTACCATGCGTGGACTATCCGACGACCACTGACGACGACGAGGGACGGGCGAGCGCGTGGCCGAGGCGGCAGACTTCCAAGGGATCACTCCCTCACCTGCCCGTCGAAGGCGGCGGCGCACGGGGGCGTTGCTCGCCGGAGCGCCTCTGCTGGCCGCCCTGACCCTGTTCGGCGGCTCCCCCGGATACGCCTCCCCGCAAGCACCCGCGGCCGACGCGATCGGCACGAGCACCGTCGATGTCGCCGTGAACTCGCTCACTCCGAGCGCACCGTCCGACGGCGACACGGTCACCGTCACCGGCACGCTCACGAACGACAGCAAGCAGGCCGTCACGGACGCCCATGTGGCGCTCCGCCTCGGTTCTGCCCTCGGTGGGCGGGCCTCGATCGACAACGCCTCACGGCACGCGGCGGGGGGAGTGCCGGACGGCAGGGAGATCGGCGGCAAGTACGCCAAGAAGGTCTCCAAGCTGGCCCCCGGCGCGACGCAGGGCTTCAGCCTCTCCGTCCCCGTCAAGGAGATGGACCTCGGCGCCGACGGCGTCTACCAGCTCGGTGTCGCGCTGACCGGCCAGACGGCGACGCAGCCGTACCAGCAGACGCTCGGCATCCAGCGGACCTTCCTCCCTTGGCAGCCCGAGGCCGCGGAGACGAAGACGAAGACGACGTACCTGTGGCCGCTCATCTCCCAGACCCACCTCACGGCCGAGACGGGATCCGACGAGCAGCAGACGCGCATCTTCCATGACGACAGCCTCGCCAAGGAGATCGCTCCGGGCGGCCGTCTCCAGCAGATGCTGTCCCTCGGCACCGCCCTCGATGTGACCTGGGTGGTCGACCCCGACCTCCTCGCCTCGGTCGACGCCATGACGAGGCCGTACAAGATCAAGGAGTCGGACGGCACCGAGATCAACGGCAAGAATCAGGCGATCGCCAAGCAGTGGCTGAACGGCCTGAAGAACGCCGTCGCCGACCAGAAGGTCGTCGCCCTCCCCTTCGCCGACCCGGATCTCGCGTCGCTGGCCCACAACGGCACGAAGGTGACCGGTTCCCTCGGGCACCTCAGGGACGCCACCGATGCGGCCTCCACGACCGTGGAGACGGTCCTGCACGTCAAGCCGGACACGAGCTACGCCTGGCCCGCCGACGGCGCGATCGACCCCAGCATCGTCAATGTCGCGACGTCCGCCGGCGCCGACAAGGTGATCGCCCGCAGTGACAGCCTCCAGGAGCGGAACAACCTGCCGTACACGCCGTCGGCAGCCCGCCCCATCGGCAGCGGCACGACGGCCGTGGTGACCGACGCGCGACTGTCCGAAGCCTTCCAGGGCGACATGACGAAGGCCGAGAACTCGACGCTCGCCGTGCAGCAGTTCCTCGCGCAGAGCCTGACGATCAACCTTCAGGAGCCCGACAACGAGCGCAACATCGTGGTCGCGCCGCAGCGCATGCCGTCCGCAAGCCAGGCGCAGTCCATGGCTCAGGCGATCAAGGCCGACCAGGACAGCAGCTGGTCGGAGTCCGAGGACCTGGCCGCAGCCACGAAGGCGAAGCCCGACCCCGAAGCGACGACCCGGGTCCCCTCCTCCCGGTCCTACCCCTCGTACCTGCGCAAGCAGGAGCTGCCCCGGTCGGCCTTCCAGGCGATCCAGGACACCCAGACCAAGCTCACCAACTTCCAGGTGATCCTCTCCGACCCGGCCCGCGTGGTGACGCCGTTCGGGCGGGCCATGGACCGGCAGATGTCCACGTCCTGGCGGGGCCGCCCCGCCGAGGCGCAGGCGTACCGTGTCGGTGTCGCCGAGTACCTCTCGGCGCTCACCAAGCAAGTCAGGCTCATCGAGAAGTCCGAGGCGAAGCTCTCCGGACGCAGCGCGACGATCCCGGTGACGGTCCAGAACAACCTGGTGCAGGGCGTCGAGCACCTCGTCCTGCGCCTCACGTCGACGAACGGCACCCGCCTCAAGATCGGCGACGGGCCGTACTACGAGCAGCGGGTGAAGGTCGCCGGCGGGCACAGCCAGTCGGTGAAGTTCACCACCACCTCGAACGCCAACGGCAGGGTCCCGGTCTTCGCCCAGCTGTACACGGAGGACGGCCAGCCCTACGGCCCCGAGGTCCGCTTCGACGTGAACGTCACCGAGATCACCCCGACCGTGATGCTCGTCATGGCCGGCGGCGTCCTGCTCCTCGTCCTCGCCGGGTTCCGCATGTATACCCAGCGCAAGCGCGCCGCCGCGCAACGCGCCGATGAAGGACCTGACGACGGTCAGAACGGGGAGTCGGGCTCCGAACCCGGGGAAGGCGACCCCGAGCAGCCGAGTGACCCGACACCGGACACCGCTCCGGAAAGCACGGACCCGTCCGGCACGGGTGAGAGAGTGGACCGTTGAGCGATGTCGTGGCCGTGGGCCCGGGGACGATGAGGTGGGGTAACCATGAACGCGCCGTACGACGGTGACCGTGGCCAGGGCCCGGGCGGCTCAGCCTCGGCCGGGGGCCCTCCCCCCGGTCATCAGGGAGCGCCCGGCCAGGTCCCGCCGCCCCACCCAGCTCCAGACGCGTATCCGCAGGACGCGTACCTCCAGGACGCCTACGACCAGGATCCGTACCGGGCCCAGGACCTCACGGCCCAGGATCCGGTGACGGAGGCGCTCTACGACCGCGCCGCGCACCCTCCGCCGCCTCCGGGCACCTATGAGGCCCCTCAGCCGCTCTACGACCCGCCTCCCGCAGCCCAGTACCCCCCGGACCCCCGCGTGTGGGCCCAGACGCCCGCTCCCGAGCCGGAGGGCCCGTCGCGGCTCCTTCCCTACGGCGACGACGCCAGGACCACGCAGTTCCTGGGCGTCGACGATCTGATGACGCAGGCGAGCGAGGAGCAGAACGAGCCCGACGCCTTCGCGCATCTCTTCCGTGACCAGCAGAGCAACGGCGGCGGCCGTCCGCCGACCGACGCTTCCAGCGTTCCGGTGCCCACCGCCGGACAGGCCCAGCCTCCCGTCCAGGGCGGCATGCCCGCACCTGTCCCTGCCCCTGCCCCGACCAAGGGGGGCCGCGCATCGGGCCTCCTGAAGTCGAGTGCCGTCATGGCGGCGGGCACCCTGGTCTCACGCCTCACCGGTTTCGTGCGCACCGTGGTCATCACCGCGGCTCTCGGCTCCGCGCTGCTCGGTGACGCGTGGACTGTGGCATACACCCTGCCGACCATGATCTACATCCTGACCGTCGGCGGCGGACTCAACTCGGTGTTCGTGCCGCAGCTCGTACGGTCCATGAAAGAGGACGAGGACGGCGGCGAGGCCTACGCCAACCGCCTGCTGACACTCGTCATGGTCGCGCTCGGCGTGATCGTCGCCATCGCCGTCTTCGCATCGCCACTCCTGATCCGGCTGATGTCGACGGGGATCGCCAACGATCCGAACGCGAACAACGTCGCCGTCACCTTCGCCCGCTACTGCCTGCCCACGATCTTCTTCATGGGCGTGCACGTGGTCATGGGCCAGATCCTGAACGCCCGCGGGAAGTTCGGCGCGATGATGTGGACTCCGGTCCTGAACAACATCGTCATGATCTTCACGTTCGGCATGTTCATCTACGTCTACGGCACCGCTGCAGACTCTCACCTGCACGTCGACACGATCCCCGCCGACGGTGTCCGACTGCTCGGCATCGGCACCCTGCTCGGTCTGACGGTGCAGGCGCTGGCGATGATCCCGTACCTGCGCGAGACCGGCTTCCGGTTCCGGCTGCGCTTCGACTGGAAGGGCCACGGCCTCGGCAAGGCGGTCAAGCTCGCCAAGTGGACCGTGCTGTTCGTCCTCGCCAACCAGGCGGGCGTCCTCGTCGTCACCCAGCTCGCCACCGCCGCCGGAAAGGCGTCCGACAAGTCCGGCGCGGGCATCATGGGTTACTCCAACGCCCAGCTGATCTGGGGCATGCCGCAGGCCATCATCACCGTCTCCGTCATGGCGGCGATGCTGCCGCGGATCTCGCGCGCCGCCCACGACGGCGACCCGGGAGCGGTCCGAGACGACATCTCGCAGGGCCTGCGCACCTCCGCGGTCGCGATCGTCCCGGTCGCCTTCATGTTCGTCGCCCTCGGCGTTCCGATGTGCACCCTGCTCTTCGGGTCCAGCGGCGCCGACGGCGCCCGCTCCATGGGCTACATCCTGATGGCGTTCGGCCTCGGCCTGATCCCGTACTCCGTGCAGTACGTCGTGCTGCGCGGCTTCTACGCGTACGAGGACACCCGGACGCCCTTCTACAACACGGTCATCGTGGCCGCCGTCAACGCGGCTGCGTCGGGGATCGCCTACCTCCTGCTGCCCGCCCAGTGGGCCGTGGTCGGCATGGCCGCCTCGTACGGTCTCGCGTACGCGATCGGTGTGGGCGTCGCCTGGCAGCGCCTGCGTAAGCGTCTCGGCGGCGACCTGGACGGCGCACAGGTAATCCGTACGTACGCCCGCCTCTGCATGGCCTCGATCCCGGGGGCCGTCGCCGGTGGCGCGGTCGGTTTCCTGATCATGAGGGCGCTCGGCAGCGGCGCGGCGGGTTCGATCGCAGCGCTGGTCGTGGGCGGGGCAGTACTGCTGGGTGTCTTCTATGTCGCTGCCCGGCGCATGCGGATCGAAGAGCTCAACTCGATGGTCGGTATGGTCCGCGGGCGCCTCGGCCGCTAGCGGCCCGGCAGGCCGCACAACCATCGCGGGCTGCCGCGTGTCGTGCTTATCGCAGGACTGTGGGCACAATTGGCTTTGGCGTCGCAGAGCGCGCAACGGATGGGGAGGCAGGAACGACGGTGGCGGAACGGAGTACGGCTGCCGTCGACGTGGCAGACAACAGTGGTGACGAGCCACTGACCGCGAAGGCGGAGCAGACCACGGCCGACGGGGTGGCCCAGACCCGGGAGCGGGACACGGCAGCGAACGAGGACGCGGAGGACACCGACGATTCGACGAGCCCCGGCTCGTCCACTCCCCCCGAGCTGCACAGCGGTCACAAACTCGCGAGACGCTATCGCCTGGAGGAGTGCGTCACCCGGCTGGACGGATTCAGCAGCTGGCGCGCGATGGACGAGAAGCTCCGCCGTGCCGTCGGGGTGCACCTGCTCCCCGCGGACCACCCGCGGGCACGGTCCGTCCTCGCGGCGGCACGCTCGTCGGCGCTGCTCGGCGACCCTCGCTTCGTCCAGGTCCTGGACGCGGTCGAGGAGAACGACCTCGTGTACGTGGTGCACGAGTGGCTGCCCGATGCCACAGAGCTGACCGCGCTGCTCGCCTCGGGCCCCCTCGAGGTGCACGAGGCATACCAGCTCGTGAACCAGATCTCGCAGGCGATGGCTGCCGCGCACCGCGAGGGCCTCGCACATCTGCGGCTCACCCCGAGCGCGGTGCTGCGCACCTCGACCGGCCAGTGGCGTATCCGCGGCCTCGCCGTCAACGCCGCCCTGCGCGGCATCACGTCGGAGACACCGCAGCGCACGGACACCGAGGCGATCGGTGCCCTCTTGTACGCCGCCCTGACGCAGCGCTGGCCCTACGAGGACGACGCGTACGGCCTGTCCGGGCTACCCAAGGACATCGGCCTGATCGCGCCCGACCAGGTGCGGGCCGGCGTGCATCGCGGGCTGTCCGAGCTGGCCATGCGTGCCCTCGTCAACGACGGGGCAACGGCGTCGCGGCAGGATCCTCCGTGCACCACGACCGAGGACCTGGTGAAGGCTGTCGGCGAGATGCCTCGCATCCGTCCCCCGGAGCCCGTGTTCACGGCGCCCGCGGAGTACCAGCGGACGACCTATCAGCAGGGAACGTACGGCCGTCAGGCTCCGCGTCCCGGGGTGGCCCAGCCCATGCCGGCGGTGCCTCCGCCGCCGCTGCAGAGCCGTACGGGCAAGGCGCTCAAGTGGGCCGTGTCGGCGTTGCTCATCGTGGCCCTCGGCCTCGGCAGCTGGCAGCTCGCGGAAGCCCTGATGGACCGCGGCAAGGCGGGCGACTCCAACACGTCGCACAACACCGACGGCAACGACAAGGGCGACGAGCACAAGCCGACGAAGCCGATGGCCATCGAGAACGCCAGGGAATACGTCGCCAAGGGCGAGGCACAGGCCCCGGGTGAAGTGGCGAAGACCTACGACGGCGACAGCAAGACGTTCTGGCGTACCAAGACCTACAACGACGGCCCGAAGTTGGCGCCCTACAAGCCCGGCGTCGGTATCGTCTACGACCTCGGCTCGGCCAAGGACGTATCGGCCGCGTCGATAGCTCTTCAGTACAGCGGCGACCACACGACGGTCTCCCTGTACGCGGCCGATTCGCTGTCGCCCACGACATCGATCGACTCCATGAAGAGCATCGGTACGGACACCACGACGGGTACCACCGCGAAGATCGAGGCCGACAAGCCGGTGAAGACGCGGTACGTGCTCCTGTGGATGACGGCGCTGCCGAAGTCCGGATCCGACGGTTACTACGGAGCGGGTTACAAGCAGGCTCTCACCGACGTGAAGTTCACCGGCTGAGGGCTCACCTGGGGGAGGGGGTTCGAAAGTGGACGACGCCGCCTACGGCGAAGCAAGCGATCAGGACCTCCTCACCCGTCACGTCGCGGGTGACAAGGACGCCTTCGGCGAACTCGTGCGCCGCCATCGTGACCGCCTGTGGGCCGTCGCGCTGCGCACCCTGGGAGACCGGGAGGAAGCCGCTGACGCCGTCCAGGACGCCCTGGTCTCCGCCTACCGGGCGGCGCACACGTTCCGCGGTCAGTCCGCCGTCACGACATGGCTGCACCGCATCACCGTGAACGCCTGCCTCGACCGGGCCCGCAAGGCCGCGTCGCGGAAGACTTCTCCGGTCGAGGACACGGAGCGCCTGGAGCAGCTCCTCGAACCCCACGAGTCCGCGGCCGCCCCTGCCGAACGCAACGATCTGCACCGTGAACTCTTCGAAGCGCTGGGCACCCTTCCCGTCGACCAGCGGGCCGCGCTCGTCCTGGTCGACATGCAGGGCTACCCGGTGGCCGAGGCAGCCCGCGTTCTCGGCGTTCCCACCGGCACGGTCAAGAGCCGCTGCGCGCGCGGCAGAGCCAGACTCCTGCCGTTGGTCACCCATCTGCGGACCGACAACGGCGAGAACCCGAGTGGCAAGAACCCGCCCCCGGAAGCGCCGGGAAGGAACCGGACGCAGGGGACATCCGTCCCACCGGCAGCAGGGCCCCAGGACGGGGCAGGACCAAGTGATTCAGCTGCCGTGAAGGGCGGAGGTGGGCGAGCGTGACATCCACGACCGACACGGCCGAGCACCCCGAGATCGACGAGATCTCCGACCTCACCGAGGGCCTGCTCTCTACTGCCCGCACCGAGGAGGTACAGGAGCACCTGAACGGTTGCGAGCTGTGCGCCGACGTCCACGCCTCCCTGGAGGAGATCCGCGGCACGCTCGGCACGCTCCCCGGCCCGGCCCATATGCCTGCCGACATCGCGGGCCGCATCGACGCCGCGCTCGCCGCGGAGGCACTGCTCGACACGAAGGCACCTGCCGACACCGAGTACGAGGTCAAGGGCGAAGCCGAGGCACAGTCCGCGTCGCCTGTTTCACGTGAAACAACGCCGGCCGACTCGCCGACCACCCCCGCAGACCGCCCTTCCGGTCATCCCCGTGCCGCGACAGGTCCGGGGCGCGGCGGCAGGACGCACACCCGGCGCCGTCGGGGCGCCGCCCTCGGAGCGGTCTTCACCGCGGCCGCGATCGGCCTGGGAGTCTTTTTCCTGCAGAACGGGGGCGGCACACCCACCGGCGCTCCCGAGAGCGGCACGCCCCGTCAGGCGAGCTCCGCACTTTCCTTCTCCGAGAACAAGCTCGAGAGCCAGGTGCAGAACCTTCTGACGGAGAAATCCTCCGCGCCCTCCGATTCGTCGACATCCAAGCCGTCCCTCGACATCCAGCAGTCGGGGCCGAAGACCCCCCGGACGAACTCCCCGATGCGGGGGAAGACCGTCGTGGTGCCGGACTGCATACAGCGGGGCACCGGCCGTCAGACCCCTGCCCTCGCCATCGAGCGGGGAGACTACAAGGGCACCACCGCCTACCTCGTCGTGCTGCCCCACGAGTCGGATCCTGCCCAGGTCTCGGCCTATGTCATCGACGCGACCTGTGTGAAGCGGCTGTCCTCGGCTCCCGGCAAGCTGCTGCTGACCCACTCCTACGCGCGGCGCTGACTCCACACCGGGACACACTTCACGTGTGCTCCCGGACACGGTGGGAATGCGCGCCCCGTAGGATCCGTTGGGTGGGGTGAGAGTCCGGAGACGGGCTCCCCCGGCAGTACGCAGCAGTCCCGCAGAGACGAGGAATCAAGCCGTGAGCGACGTCCGTAACGTGATCATCATCGGCTCCGGGCCCGCCGGTTACACGGCGGCCCTGTACACCGCGCGCGCGTCGCTGAAGCCGCTGGTGTTCGAGGGCGCTGTCACCGCGGGCGGTGCCCTGATGAACACCACCGAGGTGGAAAACTTCCCCGGCTTCCAGGACGGCATCATGGGCCCCGAGCTCATGGACAACATGCGCGCCCAGGCCGAGCGCTTCGGCGCCGAGCTGGTCCCGGACGACGTCATCTCCGTCGACCTGACGGGCGAGATCAAGACTGTCACCGACACGGCGGGCACCGTGCACCGCGCGAAGGCCGTCATCGTCACGACCGGCTCCCAGCACCGCAAGCTCGGCCTGCCGAACGAGGACGCGCTCTCCGGTCGTGGCGTCTCCTGGTGCGCGACGTGCGACGGCTTCTTCTTCAAGGACCAGGACATCGCCGTGATCGGCGGCGGTGACACCGCGATGGAGGAGGCGACCTTCCTCTCCCGGTTCGCCAAGTCCGTGACGATCGTGCACCGCCGTGACACCCTGCGTGCCTCCAAGGCCATGCAGGATCGCGCCTTCGCCGACCCGAAGATCAAGTTCGCCTGGGACAGCGAGATCGCCGAGGTCCACGGCGACCAGAAGCTCTCGCACCTGACGCTGCGCAACGTCAAGACGGGTGAGACCTCCGAGCTCCCGGTCACCGGCCTGTTCATCGCGATCGGCCACGACCCGCGCACCGAGCTCTTCAAGGGCCAACTCGAGCTGGACGACGAGGGCTACCTGAAGGTCGAGGCCCCTTCGACCCGGACGAAC
Source organism: Streptomyces sp. NPDC055140 (assembly GCF_053607285.1). NCBI lineage: Bacteria > Bacillati > Actinomycetota > Actinomycetes > Kitasatosporales > Streptomycetaceae > Streptomyces > Streptomyces sp. NPDC055140. The sequence continues at coordinate 252,417 of NZ_JBSGTG010000005.1, forward strand.
CTGACCGGTGTCTTCGGTGCCGGTGACGTCGTCGACCACACTTACCGCCAGGCGATCACCGCGGCCGGCACCGGCTGCTCCGCCGCCCTGGACGCCGAGCGCTTCCTCGCCTCTCTCACAGACAGCGAGTCCGCCGCGGCCGCCACCGTCTGAGAACTCACACCCGCCCCACCGCATCACCAAAGTAGCTAAGGAGCCCGCCGTGGCCGGCAACCTCAAGAACGTGACCGACGCTTCCTTCGACGAGGACGTCCTCAAGAGCGACAAGCCCGTACTGGTGGACTTCTGGGCCGCCTGGTGCGGACCGTGCCGCCAGATCGCGCCGTCCCTCGAGGCGATCGCCGCCGAGTACGGCGACAAGATCGAGGTCGTCAAGCTCAACATCGACGAGAACCCGGCCATCGCCGCGAAGTACGGCGTCATGTCGATCCCGACCCTGAACGTCTACCAGGGCGGCGAGGTCGCCAAGACCATCGTCGGCGCCAAGCCGAAGGCCGCCATCGTGCGCGACCTCGAGGACTTCATCGCCAACTGACCGGCGACGCGGCTCCACGGCGGAGCGGCGATGTTTCACGTGAAACACGAACGGGCCAACCCAACCGGGTTGGCCCGTTTGCGTGACCGCCGCAAACGGATGGATCGGGACTCACAGAGGGCGGAGCGCCGGTTCCTTCTGCACCGCTCCGAGGAGCCGGTCCAGTGCGAGCTCGACGTCCTCCTTCCACGAGAGCGTCGTACGCAGCTCAAGGCGGAGGCGCGGATAGGAGGGGTGAGGCCGCACGGTCTTGAAGCCAACGGCCAGCAGATGGTCCGCGGGGAGCATGCAGGCCGGTTCCTTCCACTGCGCATCGCCGAACGCCTCGATCGCCTTGAACCCCCTCCGCAGCAGATCCTTGGCGACGGTCTGCACCATCACCCGGCCGAGCCCCTGGCCCTGATAGCCGGGCATGATCCACGCCGTCATCAGCTGCACGGCATCGGGGGAGACCGGACTCGTGGGAAAAGCAGTGGAGCGGGGGACGTACGCCGGCGGCGCGTAGAGCACGAAGCCGACCGGGACATCGTCCACGTAGACGACCCGGCCGCAGGAGCCCCATTCCAGGAGGACAGCCGAAATCCAGGCCTCCTTCTCCGGCTCCGAAGTGCCTGCCTTTACCGCGGCTTGGCCGCTGACCGGATCCAGCTCCCAGAAGACACACGACCGGCAACGCTTGGGAAGGTCCGGAAGGTTGTCCAGTGTGAGCGGTACGAGCCGACGCCCCATGAAGGCAGTTCCTCACTTCCTTCGCCCGCCGCGTCACGGGCGGCTGTCAGAGCGCTCCGTTCCCTGAGCAGGCTGCCGACGAACCCGCCGACCGCGCCCAGCCCGAGACCCGCGGTCATCAGGCCGGCACGACTCACCGATTGCATGACCCGCCTCCCGTGTGAGGTGACTTTGAGGGGTGCGCTCTTCCCCGTCGCATCGTATCCACGAAGCGATTCCATCGATACCGACAGAAAGCAAAGAGCAGGCCGTGTTCCGGTACACACCGGACATGGCCTGCTCTCGTGAGTTGCGTCGAACGGGACCAACCCCCGTTCTCCTAGCCCTCGTTCTCCTGGTCCTCGTCCTCCGTCGCTCCGTGCTGGAGGACGGGTCCCTCACCCGGAGCGAGCTGACCGAGGATGCGCTCCAGATCGTCCATCGAGGCGAACTCTACGACGATCTTGCCCTTCTTCTGCCCGAGGTCGACCTTCACCCGCGTCTCGAACCGGTCGGACAGGCGCGTGGCGAGCTCGCTGAGCGCCGGCGAGAGACGAGTCCCGGCCCGCGGACCCTTGGCGCGCGCCGTGCTCGTCGGGCGTGAGCCCATCAGGGTCACGATCTCCTCGACGGCCCGCACCGAGAGCCCTTCGGCGACGATCCGGTGAGCGAGACGGTCCTGCTCCTCCGAGTCCTCCACGGAGAGCAGGGCACGCGCATGGCCGGCCGACAGTACGCCCGCGGCCACCCGGCGCTGAACGGCCGGAGAGAGCTTCAGGAGCCGCAGCGTGTTGGAGACCTGCGGCCGCGATCGCCCGATCCGGTCGGCCAACTGGTCGTGCGTGCAGTTGAAGTCCTTCAGCAACTGGTCGTAGGCGGCAGCCTCTTCCAGCGGGTTCAGCTGAGCGCGGTGCAGGTTCTCCAGGAGCGCGTCGAGGAGAAGCTTCTCGTCGTCCGTCGCCCGGACGATCGCCGGAATGCGCTCCAGACCGGCCTCGCGGCAGGCGCGCCAGCGGCGCTCACCCATGATGAGCTCAAAGCGCGACGAGCTCAGCTGCCGTACGACCACGGGCTGGAGAAGCCCGACTTCCTTGATCGAGGTGACGAGCTCGGCGAGGGCGTCCTCGTCGAACACCTCGCGCGGCTGACGCGGATTGGGCGTGATGGCGTCATTCGGAATCTCGGCGAAGTACGCTCCCGCCGACGCTTCCGGAGCGTCCACCGGCCCGCCGAACAAGTCCTCGGTTTCATGTGAAACATGGGGCTGCGGAAGCGAGGCAACCTTCGCCGCCGCCACTCCGCGCTCCGCCGTCAGGACGGGCCCGGCGGAAGGCGAGCCGGAGACACCTCCCATCGCGCTGCCTGGTGCCGTCTTGTCGGGGGTGGGGGCTGCTGGAATCAGTGCGCCGAGGCCACGGCCCAGTCCCCTCCGTCGCTCACTCACTGGATACCCTCCACCGTGCTGTGCTGGTCAAGTTGAGTGCCCGTATGGGCGTGCTGAGCGTCGTAGCGGATGCCGACCCCGCGCAGCGCCATCTCCCGCGCCGCCTCGAGGTAGGAGAGCGCGCCGCTCGACCCCGGATCGTAGGTGAGCACCGTCTGCCCATAGCTCGGGGCCTCGGAGATGCGCACGGAGCGCGGGATGCTCGTTCGCAGGACCTCTTCGCCGAAGTGGCTCCGGACCTCGTCGGCGACCTGCGACGCCAGCCGGGTGCGGCCGTCGTACATCGTGAGCAGGATCGTCGACACATGCAGATCCGGGTTCAGATGCCCACGCACCAGATCCACATTGCGCAGGAGCTGCCCCAGGCCCTCCAGCGCGTAGTACTCGCACTGGATCGGGATCAGCACCTCGGCGCCGGCGACCAGAGCGTTGACCGTCAGCAGGCCGAGCGACGGAGGGCAGTCGATGAGGATGTAATCCAAGGGCTGCTCATACGCCTGGATCGCGCGCTGCAGTCTGCTCTCGCGTGCCACCAGCGAGACCAGCTCGATCTCCGCACCGGCGAGATCGATGGTGGCGGGGGCGCAGAAGAGGCCCTCCACATCGACCACGGGCTGTACGACTTCGGCGAGCGGCTTGCTCTCGACCAACACGTCGTAGATCGAAGGGACTTCGGCGTGGTGGTCGATGCCCAGAGCCGTGGAGGCATTGCCCTGCGGATCCAGGTCGATCACCAGCACGCGGGCACCGTGCAGTGCCAGCGAGGCGGCAAGGTTGACCGTTGTGGTGGTCTTGCCGACCCCGCCCTTCTGGTTGGCAACCACCATGACGCGGGTCTGCTCAGGTCGCGGCAGGCCCTCGCCTGCGCGACCAAGGGCTTCTACCGCCAGCTGGGCAGCACGACCGATAGGGGTGTCGTCCATCGGAGGCGGTGTTTCACGTGAAACATCCTCCCCCACCGACTCGGTACGGGGACCGGGGACCGGATCGGTCATCGGTCCCGCGATGTTGGCGTCGGACCGCAAGGATTCACTCTCCTCGACTTCAGGCTCGCAATGAACAGAGCCTCCCATGCTTTCGGGGTCGTGAACCAGCGAGGCCCTGTCTTCTGCGGAGGAAACGGCCTCTGTGGACAACTCCGTGCCCGATTCGAGGGATCCGAGAGGCCTACGGTCGCGGGGTGCAGCCGCGGCGCGACCGCGACTGATGATGCCATGCAGCAGTGAGCGACGTTTCACGTGAAACACGATGCACCGCAGCCCGGTCGGCACCCGTGCGACACCCCGACATACATACGTTTGGCAGGTTTCACGGAGCACGGGTCACCGTCAGGACGGATCAGCGGCAACCCACCGACGCCCCTCGGTGCCGTCCAATGCGTGAGCTGTCGACACCAGACGCTGGAGACCCACGAGACAAGCGTCACCTAAAAATCGATGGCAGCTCAGATAAAAGCAATGGCCGCTCCGGCCCCAAGGACCCGAGCGGCCATCACCGCGAGAAACACACTGTCGTCTAGAACACAGCAGACGCTGGAAGACGAGGAGCAACGTCAGCGTCGACGCCGGACCCGCCCGACGCGAGCTGCCTTGGCGCGCTTCGCCGCGAAGCGCACACCGCCGGGGCTCTCCCCGACCTCCACACGCACCACGGTCGAGAGCGGATCCACCACGCCCTCTCCGACGTGAAGCACCGAGGTGGCCACCGCGCCGAGCTTGCTCAGGGCAGCCCCCGCGCTCTTGACCTCTTCCTCGGCGGTGTCGCCCTTGAGGGCCAGCATCTCACCGTACGGCCGCAGCAGCGGGACGCCCCACGCCGCGAGACGGTCCAGCGGAGCCACAGCGCGCGCCGTCACCACATGGACGGGAGTCAGCTTGCCGAGGACCTCTTCGGCGCGGCCGCGGACCACGGTCACATGGTCGAGGCCGAGGAGCTCGACGACCTCGGTAAGGAAGGTCGTGCGCCGCAGCAGCGGCTCCAAGAGCGTGATCTTCAGGTCGGGCCTGACCAGGGCCAGCGGGATACCGGGCAGGCCGGCACCGGAGCCCACGTCGCACACGGTGACGCCCTCCGGCACGACCTCGGACAGCACGGCGCAGTTCAGGATGTGCCGCTCCCACAGCCGGGGCACTTCCCGGGGACCGATGAGACCACGCTGCACCCCCGCGTCGGCCAGCAGCTCCGCGTACCGGACCGCGTCCGTGTAGCGCTCGCCGAATACCGCTCGGGCCTGTTCAGGAGCCGGGGGAAGCTCTGCTGCCTCCGTCACGTGGACCGTCCTTCCGTACCGCGCTACCGCGTTGGGTGGCTGACTATCAGGCTGACAAAGATCGGCCCCGCCTGCGAACAGACGGGGCCGTAGAGCGACGTACCGCTCAGGCAGGGAGCACGACGACGAAGCGCTGCGGCTCCTCGCCCTCGGACTCGCTGCGCAGGCCGGCGGCCTTGACCGCGTCGTGGACGACCTTGCGCTCGAAGGGCGTCATCGGGTCGAGCTTGACCGGCTCGCCATTGCTCTTCACCTCGGCCGCGGCCTTGGCGCCGAGCTCGGAGAGCTCCGCACGCTTCTTCGCCCGGTAACCGGCGATGTCCAGCATGAGGCGGCTGCGGTCCCCGGTCTCCCGGTGGACCGCCAGACGGGTCAGCTCCTGGAGGGCCTCGAGGACCTCACCGTCACGGCCGACCAGTTTCTGCAGGTCGCGGGCGGACGCGTCGCTGACGATCGAGACGGCGGCGCGGTCGGCCTCGACATCCATGTCGATGTCGCCGTCGAGGTCGGCGATGTCCAGCAGACCCTCGAGGTAGTCCGCCGCGATCTCGCCTTCCTGCTCGAGGCGAGTCAGGGTGTCGCTGCCCTCAGGAGCGGCGGAGGTGGTGCCTTCCGTCACGGGATGGACTCCTTCTTACTTCTTGGACGGGGACTTGGGCCGCTGCGGGCCCTTGCGCTGTCCGGACTTGGCTTTGCTGCGGGCAGGGGTGCCGGAAGCGGGCTTGCCACCGGCCGGCTTGGCCTCGGGCTTGGCGTCTTCCGCCTCGTCCTTCTTCTCGAGGGACGTGGGCTCCGGCGCGTCGGACTCGTCCTTGGCTGCGCCCTGGGCGGTGCCGTGCTGGCGCTGCGACTTGGACTGGCGCTTGGGCTGCTGGCGCTTCGGCGTGCCGCCCGTCGCCTGGGTCCCGTCCTCGTCCTCGGTCAGGGTGCCGGCCGCGCTCTTGACGACGGTTCCGTCGGCCTGGGCAGCGAGGCTCACCTTGGTCAGACCGTTGATGAACTTGCGCTCGAACTCGTTGCGCTCGCGGCCCTTGGCGACGATCGCCTTGACGACGGTGCGCTCGCGGCGGTTGCGCGTCTTCTCGGCGTGCGTGACGTGCGTGAGCAGGCGCTCCAGGAACGCGGCCTGGGCCTTGCTGCCCGGGGTCGGGTTCTGGCGGATGACGTACATCTGCTGGCCCATGGTCCACACGTTGGTGGTCAGCCAGTAGACGAGAACACCGACCGGGAAGTTGATACCGAAGACGGCGAACATGACCGGGAAGACGTACATCAGCATCTTCTGCTGCTGCATGAACGGCGTCTTCACCGTCATGTCGACGTTCTTCGTCATCAGCTGGCGCTGCGTGTAGAACTGCGACGCCGACATCATGACGATCATGATCGCGGTGACGACGCGGACGTCTGTCAGCGTGGCGCCCAGCGAGGCGACCTTGTCCGCACTGTCGGTGAACTTGGCCGCGAGCGGAGCGCCGAAGATGTGCGCCTTACGCGCGCTCGCCAGCAGGTCGTCGTTGATGACGCCGATCGTGGTGCCCGTCGCGATGCCGTTGAGCACGTGGTACAGGGCGAAGAAGAACGGCGACTGAGCCAGGATGGGAAGGCACGAGGAGAGCGGGTTGGTACCCGTCTCCTTGTACAGCTTCATCATCTCTTCGGACTGGCGCTGCTTGTCGTTCTTGTAGCGCTCCTGGATCTTCTTCATCTCGGGCTGCAGGGTCTGCATCGCCCGAGTGGCCTTGATCTGCTTCACGAAGAGCGGGATCAGGCAGATACGGATCAGGATCACCAGGGACACGATGGACAGGCCCCAGGCCCAGCCCGTGTCAGGACCGAAGATCGCCCCGTACAACGAGTGGAACTGGACGATGACCCAGGAAACTGGTGTCGTGATGAAGCTGAAAAAACCGGCAATCGTGTCCACTAATCAAGCTCCTTGAGCATGGGACGGGGTCTCGGCGGCGGGGCTCGAGGGGCTGGTGTGGCCACACTCTGAAGGCGCGCCGGCGGCGGAAGGCCCGCCCTTGCGTTCGCGCCAGGCGTTACGCAGCATTTCGTGCCACCGCGGACGCTTGCGCGGCGGAACGTGATCAACACCGCCGAGCGACCACGGGTTGCACCGGAGGATGCGCCAGGCGGTGAGAGCGGTTCCCTTGATCGCACCGTGGCGGTCGATCGCTGTGAAGCCGTAGTGGGAACACGACGGGTAGTACTTGCACACAGGCCCCAGCAGAGGGCTGATGGTCCACTGATAGAGCTTGATCAACGCAAGCAGCGGGTATTTCATCGCGCGCCCCCTCCCAGCAGCCGCTGAAGGGCGGCATCCAGGTCTCGGGCCAGCTGTGCATGGTCGGCGTCACCCGCGCCGGGCAACGCACGTACGACTACCAGGCTACCGGGGGACAACAGTGCGAGTCGGTCGCGCATGAGGTGGCGAAGTCTGCGCTTCACCGCGTTACGTACGACAGCTCCACCGACTGCCTTGCTCACGACGAAACCCGCACGCGTCGGGGGAACGCTCTCCCCAGGCGCGTGCGGGTCCGTTGCACCGCTACGTAGATGGACGACGAGGAGCGGGCGACCGGCCCGGCGTCCTCGGCGTACCGCGGTTGCGAAGTCCTCGCGCCGCCTCAGCCGATTCTCGGTGGGCAGCACGTCATGACCTGTCCGCGATCAGGCGGACAGTTCGGCGCGACCCTTGCCACGGCGGTTCGCGAGAATCGCGCGGCCGGCACGGGTACGCATCCGCAGGCGGAAGCCGTGGGTCTTGGCGCGACGACGGTTGTTCGGCTGGAAGGTGCGCTTGCTCACTCGGGGGCTCCAGAAATGATCGTGTGGTGGCGGGACATCGCCTGGCTGTCACCGTGCGCCCACGAGAAGCTCGCGAATACGCACCGAGTGCACCGCTTCACAATCACAGATCGTGATCTTTGCCCATCGGAGGCAGGCGGCAGCAGCCATCGACAACTCGACCTGGTCACGGTACGCGCGGCTACGCCATCCGGTCAAACCGGCATTGAGTGAGGGACACTATGCACAGCCTGTGGACAACAACTTGAACCACAACGGTTGCCCTGACTACCGTGACTGAACTCCGTTTCGTTCCCTTCTCACCGCCCCACCCCGATTTTCTTCCATCCCGTCCCAGAACCACACCTTCGTGGGACCTTCGAGAGAGCGTGCCCTGTGGCTGACGTACCTGCCGATCTTGCCGCAGTGTGGCCACGAGTTCTGGAACAGCTCCTCGGGGAAGGCCGCGGGCAGGGCGTCGAGACGAAGGACGAGCACTGGATCAGGCGCTGCCAGCCTCTCGCGCTGGTCGCCGACACCGCGCTGTTGGCCGTTCCGAACGAGTTCGCGAAGGGCGTACTCGAGGGGCGTCTCGCCCCCGTCGTGGCCGAGACGCTGAGCCGCGAGTGCGGCCGCCCGATCCGGATCGCGATCACGGTCGACGACTCCGTCGGTGAACAGCCCGTCCCGTCCGCACCCCCCGCACAGCAGCATCGCTACGAAGAGCCCGAGCTGCCGTCGGCCCAGGGTCAGGGTCAGAACCAGCCCCATGAGCCGTACGACCCGTACGGCCGCCGCGCGGACGACCATGCGCAGGGCCCCCGAGGCGACCAGTCCCAGGGCGCCCGCGCCGATCAGCTCCCGACCGCCCGCCCCGCGTACCCGGACTACCAGCGTCCGGAGCCGGGCGCCTGGCCGCGGTCGCAGGACGAGTACAGCTGGCAGCAGCCGCGGCTCGGCTTCCCCGAGCGCGACCCGTACGCGAACCCGCCCCAGCAGCCGCAGCACGACTACCGGCAGCAGGAACGCTCCCCGTACGAGCAGCAGAACGAGCGCTCCCCTTACGAACAGCAACAGGAGCGCTCTCCTTACGAGCAGCAGGAGCGGTCGCCCTACGACCAGCAGTCGGACCGCAACGGTTACGACCAGCAGGTCGAACGCTCCGGATACGAGCAGCAGTCCGAGCGGTCGTCGTATGAGCAGCAGATGTCCGACCGTCAGGGGCGGCACGGCCGACACGAGCGCCGTGACCTCAACGACGGTCCCATGGGCGGCCGCCCCGGGCAGGACGGCGGACGCACCGGTCGCGGTGTCCCCAGTGGTGCCCCCGGACCGCTCGCCGCGCAGCCCGCGCCCGCGACGGGCCCCGGCGAGCCGACCGCGCGACTGAACCCGAAGTACCTCTTCGACACCTTCGTCATCGGCGCCTCGAACCGTTTCGCCCACGCGGCCGCGGTCGCCGTCGCCGAGGCGCCGGCGAAGGCGTACAACCCCCTCTTCATCTATGGGGAGTCGGGGCTCGGCAAGACCCACCTGCTGCACGCGATCGGGCACTACGCGCGCAGCCTGTACCCGGGCACGCGTGTGCGTTACGTGAGCTCGGAGGAGTTCACGAACGAGTTCATCAACTCGATCCGCGACGGCAAGGGCGACAGCTTCCGCAAGCGGTACCGCGAGATGGACATCCTTCTTGTCGACGACATCCAGTTCCTCGCGGACAAGGAGTCGACGCAGGAGGAGTTCTTCCACACCTTCAACACGCTCCACAACGCGAACAAGCAGATCGTGCTCTCCAGCGACCGGCCGCCCAAGCAGCTGGTGACCCTGGAGGACCGGCTGCGCAACCGCTTCGAGTGGGGTCTGATCACCGACGTCCAGCCGCCCGAGCTGGAGACCCGAATCGCCATCCTTCGTAAGAAGGCGGTGCAGGAGCAGCTGAACGCTCCGCCGGAGGTCCTCGAGTTCATCGCGTCCCGCATCTCGCGCAACATCCGCGAGCTGGAGGGGGCGCTGATCCGGGTCACGGCGTTCGCGTCGCTGAACCGGCAGCCGGTGGACCTCGGTCTGACGGAGATCGTCCTCAAGGACCTGATCCCCGGCGGCGAGGACTCGGCCCCCGAGATCACGGCGACGGCGATCATGGCGGCGACGGCCGACTACTTCGGCCTGACCGTGGAGGACCTGTGCGGATCGTCGCGCAGCCGCGTCCTGGTGACGGCACGCCAGATCGCGATGTACCTGTGCCGTGAGCTCACCGACCTGTCCCTGCCGAAGATCGGGGCGCAGTTCGGCGGCCGCGACCACACCACTGTCATGCACGCGGACCGCAAGATCCGCGCGCTGATGGCCGAGCGCCGGTCCATCTACAACCAGGTCACCGAGCTCACCAACCGCATCAAGAACGGCTGACAGCAGCCTTCAGACCCCTCTGTACGCCGTCGAAGGGCGCCCCGGGACAACCTCTGGGGCGCCCTTCTTCGTTGCGGCAGGACGGCGCGGCCGGACGCGGTGTTCGATTCCGGCCGCTGGTTACGGGTGTTCTCCACAGATGTGCGGACTTTCTTGCGTCCACACCCTGGGGACTGCCAAGTTGTCCAGACTGTGTCCACAGGGCCCCGTGCTGAATGACCATCAGACCAGGTCAGACGGCTGTGGATTCGTGGAAAAAAGATCTCCACAGGCTGTGGACAAGATTTCTCTCCACAGGGTGTGGGTTTCGTTGTCCACCGTCGACCCACAGCTCAGAGGCCCTTGTGCACAGCTGCTGGCGGCTTCTCCACACGGCTGTCCACTGTTCGGCAACGCAGCGCGCAAAATCACCGTGCCGAGTGAAAGGCGTCACATCAAGGGGTGTGGTTGGGCTGTGGGGAACCGGGGTAAAGCTGGGGACAGCCCTGGGGAGAAGTAGCCCCGGCCTGTGTATCGGGTGTGCAGAACTTTTCCCCGTCCACAGAGAACCCCGGTTGTCCACCGCTCGCGCCCACAGGCCCGGTGGACAAAAAACCGACCCTGACCTGCGAAAAGGCAGTTATCCACGGTTTCCACAGCCCCTACTACTACTCCCAACTAGAGAGAGCTGGGAATCAGGATTGAAGTGGGGGCTGTGCACAACTCGGGGTCCGGCGCCCGACAGCGGGTCGGCACGACTTGACCCCGAGCGGCAACGACTGTCAGCGCCGTACGTCAGACTGTTCCCCGGTGTCCTTCCCATGTGGCGGCTGAGCGACACCGAGTCACACGACGAAGACCGAAGACCAACGCAGGGCGAGAGCAGCCAGCAACAGCAGGAGGCGGCTTACGGTGAAGATCCGGGTGGAACGCGACGTACTCGCGGAGGCAGTGGCCTGGGCGGCGCGCAGCCTCCCGACCCGACCGCCTGCGCCGGTCCTCGCGGGCCTTCTCCTGAAGGCCGAGGAGGGCGCACTGAGCCTGTCGAGCTTCGACTACGAGGTCTCGGCACGGGTCTCGGTCGACGCTGAGATCGACGAGGAGGGCACGGTCCTCGTCTCAGGCCGGCTCCTGGCGGACATCTGCCGTGCCCTGCCGAACCGTCCGGTGGAGATTTCCACAGACGGTGTACGAGCGACCGTGGTCTGCGGCTCCTCGCGATTCACACTCCACACCCTGCCTGTGGAGGAGTACCCGGCACTGCCGCAGATGCCGACCGCGACGGGCACCGTCCCCGGTGAGGTCTTCGCCTCCGCCGCGGCCCAGGTGGCCATCGCCGCCGGCCGTGACGACACCCTGCCGGTGCTCACGGGTGTACGCATCGAGATCGAGGGCGACACGGTCACCCTCGCGTCCACCGACCGCTATCGCTTCGCGGTCCGCGAGTTCCTGTGGAAGCCGGAGGACCCCGAGGCGTCCGCGGTCGCCCTGGTGCCCGCCAAGACGCTCCTGGACACCGCCAAGGCGCTCACGAGCGGTGACACGGTCACCCTGGCCCTGTCGGGCTCCGGTGCTGGTGAGGGTCTCATCGGCTTCGAGGGCGCGGGCCGCCGTACGACGACGCGTCTGCTCGAGGGCGACCTGCCGAAGTACCGCACCCTGTTTCCGACGGAGTTCAACTCCGTGGCCGTGATCGAGACCGCCCCCTTCGTGGAGGCCGTCAAGCGTGTGGCCCTCGTCGCCGAGCGGAACACCCCGGTGCGGCTCAGCTTTGAGCAGGGCGTGCTGATCCTGGAGGCCGGCTCCAGCGACGACGCACAGGCTGTGGAAAGGGTCGACGCCCAGCTGGACGGCGACGACATCTCGATCGCCTTCAACCCGACGTTCCTCCTGGACGGCCTGAGCGCGATCGACTCCCCGGTCGCCCAGCTCTCCTTCACGACCTCCACGAAGCCGGCGCTGCTCAGCGGCAGGCCTGCTGTGGACGCCGAGGCGGACGACGCGTACAAGTACCTGATCATGCCGGTGCGGCTGTCGGGCTGACGCTCCTCAGGGCATGGCCGCCGGGCGTTCGCCTGAGCGGCTATGCCCACAGGTGTGCGTGAGCGTCCGGGTTTAGGCTCGGAACACAGGTGCGGGAGTGCCTCACGCACCACCTCACGCCCCGTCGCAACTTAAGGAACCACCTGATGGAGCTCGGTCTCGTCGGTCTCGGCAAGATGGGCGGCAACATGCGCGAGCGCATCCGCCGCGCAGGCCACACCGTCATCGGATACGACCGCAATCCGGACCTCGCGGACGTCCACAGCCTCGGAGAGCTTGTGGGCAAGCTCAAGGCCCCGCGCGTGGTGTGGGTGATGGTCCCCGCCGGCGGCCCGACCCAGGCCACCGTCGACGAGCTCGCCGAACTCCTCGAGCCGGGCGATGTCGTCGTGGACGGCGGCAACTCGCGCTGGACCGACGACGAGAAGCACGCCGTCGAGCTGGGCATCAAGGGCATGGGCTTCGTCGACTGCGGTGTCTCCGGCGGAGTCTGGGGCCTGGAGAACGGCTACGCCCTGATGTACGGCGGCAGCAAGGAGGACGTCGCCAAGGTCCAGCCGATCTTCGACGCCCTCAAGCCGGAGGGCGAATTCGGCGCAGTGCACGCGGGCAAGGTCGGCGCGGGCCACTTCGCGAAGATGGTCCACAACGGCATCGAGTACGCCATGATGCAGGCCTACGCCGAGGGCTGGGAGCTCCTGGAGAAGGTCGACTCCGTGGAGAACGTCCGCGAGGTCTTCCGCTCCTGGCAGGAAGGCACGGTCATCCGTTCCTGGCTGCTCGACCTGGCGGTCAACGCGCTGGACGACGACGAGCACCTGGCCAAGCTGCGCGGCTTCGCCGCCGACTCCGGAGAGGGCCGCTGGACCGTCGAGGCGGCCATCGACAACGCGGTGCCGCTGCCCGCGATCACCGCGTCCCTCTTCGCGCGGTTCGCCTCGCGCCAGGACGACTCGCCGCAGATGAAGATGATCGCCGCCCTGCGCAATCAGTTCGGCGGCCACGCAGTCGAGAAGAAGTAGCCCAGAAAGCGATCGCACAACGCATCCACGAAGCTGCACGACGAAGTAGTCCACACCCGCTCCACACCTTGGGGGAGGTCGGCGAACGACCATGCACGTGACGCATCTGTCGCTGGCCGACTTCCGCTCGTACGCCCGGGTCGAGGTCCCTCTCGAACCGGGCGTCACCGCGTTCGTGGGCCCGAACGGGCAGGGCAAGACCAACCTCGTCGAGGCCGTCGGCTATCTCGCCACCCTTGGCAGCCACCGGGTCTCCTCGGACGCGCCGCTGGTCCGCATGGGCGCCGAGCGCGCCATCGTCCGGGCCACGGTCCGGCAGGGCGAGCGCCAGCAACTCATCGAGCTCGAACTCAACCCGGGCAAGGCGAACCGCGCCAGGATCAACCGGTCCTCGCAGGTCAGACCCCGTGATGTGCTCGGCATCGTGCGCACGGTCCTGTTCGCGCCGGAGGATCTTGCGCTCGTCAAGGGCGACCCCGGTGAGCGCCGCCGCTTCCTCGACGAGCTGATCACGGCCCGCTCCCCGCGCATGGCCGGTGTCCGGTCCGACTACGACCGTGTACTCAAGCAGCGCAACACGCTCCTCAAGTCGGCCGCGCTCGCCCGCAGGCACGGCGGCCGGTCCATGGATCTGTCGACCCTCGACGTGTGGGACCAGCACCTCGCGCGCGTAGGCGCCGAGCTGCTCGCGCAGCGGTTCGACCTGATAGCCACGCTCCAGCCGCTCGCCGACAAGGCGTACGAACAGCTGGCGCCCGGCGGCGGGCCGCTCGCCCTGGAGTACAAGCCGTCCTCGCCCGAAATCGACGGCCACGCGCGCGAAGAGCTCTACGAGCAGCTGATGGCCGCCCTCGAAGCGGCCCGCAAACAGGAGATCGAGCGGGGCGTGACCCTCGTCGGACCGCACCGCGACGACCTGGTCCTCAGGCTCGGCCAGTTGCCGGCGAAGGGGTACGCCAGCCATGGCGAGTCCTGGTCGTACGCGCTGGCGCTGCGCCTGGCCTCGTACGACCTGCTGCGGGCCGAGGGGAACGAGCCGGTGCTCGTGCTCGACGACGTCTTCGCGGAGCTTGACGCACGGCGCAGGGAACGCCTCGCCGAGCTGGTCGCCCCCGGCGAGCAGGTCCTGGTGACGGCCGCGGTGGACGACGACGTGCCGGGCGTCCTGGCGGGCACGCGGTACGCGGTGTCCGAGGGCACGGTGGAGCGAGTATGAGCGAGAACACATCCGGCGACGTCCCGCCGAAGGCCCCCGAGCCGTCCGGCGTCGACCTCGCGCGCGTGGCCCTGCGGGCCGCGAAGGAACAGGCACGCGCGCGTGGAGTGGCCGACCAGCAGAAGAAGCAGGCCCGGCGCGGCGGCGGACTGAGGTCCGGGGCGCGTGCTGATGGCCGCGACCCGGTCGCCTTCGGCGCGGCGATCAACCGGCTGATCACCGAGCGCGGCTGGGAGGCGCCGGCCGCCGTCGGCGGTGTCATGGGCCGCTGGCCGGAGATCGTGGGCGAGGACCTCGCCAGGCACTCCGAGCCCCTGAAGTACGACGAGGACGAGCGTGTCCTGACCGTCCAGTGCGACTCGACGGCCTGGGCGATGCAGCTGCGGTACCTGGCTCCGACGCTGGTGGCGCGGCTCAACGAGGACCTCGGGCACGGCACCGTACGGCTCCTGAAGATCCTTGGGCCCAACGGCCCCGCCCGCCGCTTCGGCCCCCTGCGCGCCCCCGGAAGCAAGGGCCCCGGCGACACCTACGGGTGAGTCCGGAGAGCCGCCGACCGGGCGTTGACACCCGGTTGACGCCCGGAAGCGCTGAGTGCCGCTGTGAGCCTCTTGGAGCCCCGGGACGCATATGGGGAGTCGGCAGAGGCCGGTTCAGGGCGGCACATGCGGACTCAGGTACCGGCAAACCCCCATCACTGTCAGCGCTACCGGTAGACTGAGAGTTAATCCCGCCCCACTTGTGGGACACCGAGCAACGCTGACTATCGCTGAACGACGCAGCCGCTCCGGCCACCGCCGGGAGCTTGGCTTGTGCTGTGCCAGAAAGGGCGCTTCGTGGCCGATTCCGGCAACCCCAACGAGAACATCCCGTCCACCGCCGCCGACGCTGTCGGCGAGGCCCCCGCGGAGGCGAATCAGTCCTCCGGCGAGGTGACCTCGGCGTACGACGCCAGCGCCATCACAGTCCTCGAGGGTCTGGACGCGGTCCGCAAGCGGCCCGGCATGTACATCGGCTCGACCGGTGAGCGCGGCCTTCACCACCTCGTCTACGAGGTGGTCGACAACTCCGTCGACGAGGCGCTGGCCGGGCACGCGGACACCATCGACGTGACGATCCTTGCCGACGGTGGCGTACGCGTCATCGACAACGGCCGCGGTATCCCCGTGGACATCGTCCCGTCCGAGAAGAAGCCGGCTGTCGAGGTCGTGCTGACCGTGCTGCACGCCGGCGGCAAGTTCGGCGGCGGCGGATACGCCGTCTCCGGTGGTCTGCACGGCGTCGGTGTGTCCGTGGTGAACGCGCTGTCGCAGAAGGTCTCCGTCGAGGTCAAGCGCGACGGCTACCGCTGGACGCAGGACTACAAGCTCGGTGTGCCGACGGCGCCCCTGGCCCGTAACGAGGCCACGGACGACTCCGGTACGACGGTCACCTTCTGGGCCGACGGCGACATCTTCGAGACGACGGAGTACTCCTTCGAGACGCTGTCGCGGCGTCTGCAGGAGATGGCGTTCCTCAACAAGGGTTTGACCATCAAACTCACTGATGAGCGCGAGTCGGCGAAGGCCACGGCCGGCGCGGACACCGCCGAGGGCGCGGACGAGGCCGAGGCCGTCCGCACGGTGACGTACCACTACGAAGGCGGCATCGTCGACTTCGTGAAGTACCTCAACTCCCGCAAGGGCGAGGTCATCCACCCGACCGTCATCGACATCGAGGCCGAGGACAAGGAGAGGCTCCTCTCCCTCGAGGTCGCGATGCAGTGGAACAACGGCTACAGCGAGGGCGTGTACTCCTTCGCCAACACCATCCACACGCACGAGGGCGGCACGCACGAAGAGGGCTTCCGGGCCGCGCTCACCGGTCTCATCAACCGGTACGCGCGCGATAAGAAGCTGCTGCGCGAGAAGGACGACAACCTCACGGGCGATGACATCCGCGAGGGTCTGACCGCGATCATCTCGGTCAAGCTGGGCGAGCCGCAGTTCGAGGGCCAGACCAAGACCAAGCTGGGCAACACCGAGGCGAAGACCTACGTCCAGAAGGTCGTGCACGAGCACCTCACGGACTGGCTGGACCGCAATCCGAACGAGGCCGCGGACATCATCCGCAAGTCCATCCAGGCGGCCACCGCGCGCGTGGCGGCCCGCAAGGCCCGCGACCTGACGCGCCGCAAGGGCCTCCTGGAGACGGCGTCGCTGCCGGGCAAGCTTTCCGACTGCCAGTCGAACGACCCCACCAAGTGCGAGATCTTCATCGTCGAGGGTGACTCCGCCGGCGGCTCGGCCAAGTCCGGCCGCAACCCGCAGTACCAGGCCATCCTGCCCATCCGAGGCAAGATCCTGAACGTCGAGAAGGCGCGGATCGACAAGATCCTGCAGAACCAGGAGATCCAGGCGCTGATCTCCGCCTTCGGCACCGGAGTCCACGAGGACTTCGGCATCGAGAAGCTCCGCTATCACAAGATCATCCTGATGGCGGACGCCGACGTCGACGGCCAGCACATCAACACCCTGCTGCTGACCTTCCTGTTCCGCTTCATGCGGCCCCTCGTCGAGGCCGGCTACGTGTTCCTCTCACGCCCCCCGCTCTACAAGATCAAGTGGGGTCGCGAGGACTTCGAGTACGCGTACTCGGACCGCGAGCGCGACGCCCTGATCGAGCTCGGCCGCCAGCAGGGCAAGCGGATCCGCGAGGACTCCATCCAGCGCTTCAAGGGTCTCGGCGAGATGAACGCCGAGGAGCTGCGCATCACCACGATGGACGTCGAGCACCGTGTGCTCGGCCAGGTCACTCTCGACGACGCGGCCCAGGCGGACGACCTGTTCTCCGTCCTGATGGGCGAGGACGTCGAGGCGCGCCGCTCGTTCATCCAGCGCAACGCCAAGGACGTCCGGTTCCTCGACATCTGAGTCGGTCTCAGCTGACCGCATCAGAAAGGATCTTCACCAGCAATGACCGACGAGAACATGCCCCCCACGCCTGAAGAAGGCGTCGAGATCACCGCGAGTGTCGAGACCGAGGAGTTCGTTCAGCGCATCGAGCCCGTCGGGCTCGAGACCGAGATGCAGCGCTCGTACCTCGACTACGCGATGTCCGTCATCGTGTCGCGCGCGCTGCCCGACGTACGGGACGGCCTCAAGCCCGTCCACCGCCGCGTCCTCTACGCGATGTACGACGGCGGCTACCGGCCCGAGAAGGGCTTCTACAAGTGCGCCCGCGTCGTCGGCGACGTCATGGGCAACTACCACCCGCACGGCGACTCCTCGATCTACGACGCCCTGGTCCGCCTGGCGCAGCCGTGGTCGATGCGTATGCCGCTGGTGGACTCGAACGGAAACTTCGGCTCCCCGGGCAACGACCCCGCGGCCGCCATGCGCTACACCGAGTGCAAGATGGCGCCGCTGTCCATGGAGATGGTCCGTGACATCGACGAGGAGACCGTCGACTTCACGGACAACTACGACGGCCGCTCCCAGGAGCCGACCGTCCTGCCGGCCCGCTTCCCGAACCTGCTGATCAACGGCTCGGCGGGCATCGCGGTCGGCATGGCCACCAACATCCCGCCGCACAACCTGCGCGAGGTCGCCTCCGGCGCCCAGTGGTACCTGGAGAACCCGGAGGCCTCGCACGAGGAGCTCCTGGACGCGCTCATCGAGCGCATCAAGGGCCCGGACTTCCCGACCGGCGCCCTGGTCGTGGGCCGCAAGGGCATCGAGGAGGCGTACCGCACGGGCCGTGGCTCCATCACGATGCGCGCGGTCGTCGAGGTCGAGGAGATCCAGAACCGCCAGTGCCTGGTGGTCACCGAACTCCCGTACCAGGTCAACCCGGACAACCTCGCCCAGAAGATCGCCGACCTGGTGAAGGACGGCCGCGTCGGCGGCATCGCTGACGTCCGCGACGAGACCTCGTCGCGCACCGGCCAGCGCCTCGTCATCGTCCTGAAGCGCGACGCCGTCGCCAAGGTTGTCCTGAACAACCTCTACAAGCACACCGACCTCCAGACGAACTTCGGCGCCAACATGCTGGCGCTCGTCGACGGCGTGCCGCGCACCCTCTCCCTGGACGCCTTCATCCGCCACTGGGTGAGCCACCAGGTCGAGGTCATCGTCCGCCGTACGAAGTTCCGCCTGCGCAAGGCCGAGGAGCGCGCCCACATCCTGCGCGGCCTCCTGAAGGCCCTGGACGCCATCGACGAGGTCATCGCGCTCATCCGGCGCAGTGACACCGTCGAGATCGCCCGCGAGGGCCTGATGGGCCTCCTGGAGATCGACGAGATCCAGGCCAACGCGATCCTCGAGATGCAGCTGCGCCGACTGGCCGCCCTGGAGCGCCAGAAGATCGTCGCCGAGCACGACGAACTGCAGATCAAGATCAACGAGTACAACGCGATCCTGGCCTCGCCGGAGCGCCAGCGCCAGATCATCAGCCAGGAACTCGGGGCGATCGTCGAGAAGTTCGGCGACGACCGGCGCTCCAAGCTGGTGCCCTTCGACGGCGACATGTCCATGGAGGACCTGATCGCCGAAGAGGACATCGTCGTCACCATCTCGCGCGGCGGCTACGTCAAGCGCACCAAGACGGTCGACTACCGCTCGCAGAAGCGCGGCGGCAAGGGCGTACGCGGCACGAAGCTCAAGGAAGACGACATCGTCGACCACTTCTTCGTGTCGACGACGCACCACTGGCTGCTGTTCTTCACGAACAAGGGCCGCGTCTACCGCGCGAAGGCGTACGAGCTCCCGGACGCCGGCCGTGACGCTCGCGGCCAGCACGTGGCCAACCTGCTGGCCTTCCAGCCGGACGAGTCGATCGCCGAGATCCTCGCGATCCGCGACTACGAAGCGGCCCCCTATCTGGTCCTCGCCACAAAGGGCGGCCTCGTAAAGAAGACCCCGCTCAAGGACTACGACTCGCCCCGCTCGGGCGGTGTCATCGCCATCAACCTTCGCGAGACGGAGGACGGTTCCGACGATGAGCTGATCGGCGCCGAGCTGGTCTCCGCCGAGGACGACCTGCTGCTCATCAGCAAGAAGGCGCAGTCCATCCGCTTCACCGCCACGGACGACGCGCTGCGCCCGATGGGCCGTGCCACATCCGGTGTGAAGGGCATGAGTTTCCGCGAAGGCGACCAGCTGCTCTCGATGAATGTCGTCCGGCCGGGTACGTTCGTGTTCACCGCCACCGACGGCGGGTACGCGAAGCGGACCGCCGTCGACGAGTACCGCGTCCAGGGCCGCGGTGGCCTTGGTATCAAGGCCGCCAAGATCGTGGAGGACCGCGGTTCGCTCGTCGGCGCGCTGGTGACCGAGGAGACGGACGAGATCCTCGCCATCACGCTGTCGGGCGGTGTGATTCGTACGCGAGTCAACGAGGTCAGGGAGACGGGCCGTGACACCATGGGCGTCCAACTGATCAACCTGGGCAAGCGCGATGCCGTGGTCGGTATCGCTCGTAACGCCGAGGCCGGTCGTGAGGCGGAGGAGGTCGACGGTGACGTCATCGTCGACGAGTCCGCCGAGGTCGAGACGGCTGTCGAAACGGACGAGGGCACACAGCCCACGGCCGAGTAGCGCGAGGAGTGAGTCATCGTGAGCGGAGCCACGGGCGCCGGATCGACCGGCACGGAATCGGACGGCGGCCGTGGCCCCGCCACTGACTCGAACGACTCGCACGAGTCTCATGGATCCCAGGGGGGAACTGTGACGGACACCCGAGGTCCGCAGACGCAGCAGTACGCGGCCGACACGGACGGGGCGCTGCCCGGGGAGAGGCAGCAGCCTCCGCAGCCCTCGCAGCCGTACCACCCGCCGCAGGCGTACCAGGCCGCTCCGCCGACCGGAGCGGTCCGCAGGCCGCGCACGGGGGCCCGCACGATGCCTCGTACGCGCAAGGCGCGCCTGAGGGTCGCCAAGGCCGATCCATGGTCGGTGATGAAGGTCAGCTTCCTGCTCTCCATCGCGCTCGGCATCTGCACGATCGTCGCGGCCGCGGTGCTGTGGATGGTCATGGACGCCATGGGCGTCTTCTCCACCGTGGGCGGCACGATCTCCGAGGCCACGGGCTCGAACGAGTCCAACGGCTTCGACCTCCAGTCGTTCCTGTCGCTACCGCGCGTCCTGATCTTCACGTCGATCATCGCGGTCATCGACGTCGTCCTGGCGACGGCTCTGGCCACGCTCGGCGCGTTCATCTACAACCTCTCCGCGGGCTTCGTGGGCGGCGTCGAGCTGACCCTCGCCGAGGACGAGTAACAGCCGAGCAGTAGCCGAGCAGCAGCCGCTTGAGTCGCTGCGACACATGTGGAGCGCATTCCCTGACGGGGGTGCGCTCCACAGGCGTTTTGGCCGGTGGGGCGGGGTCCCGGGTATCGATTTTGGGACTGGCCGGGTCGTGCGCTAATCTTCAGAGGTCAGCGCGCGGGACACACACCGCAAAGCGCGGCGGGGCTATAGCTCAGTTGGTTAGAGCGCATCCCTGATAAGGATGAGGCCACAGGTTCAAATCCTGTTAGCCCCACATGCGAAAAGACCCCCAGCCGATCACGGCTGGGGGTCTTTGACATCTACGGCTGACATCAGCCGCGGGGTTGTGGTGCGGTTGAGCCCGAGTAGGGACTGTGGCGGGGGCCATGACTGATCAAAGTGGAGTCGACAGAAGTCATTGCGATGATGACGATCCCTTCGAACGCGGGAAGCTGAACGGGGCCTTCTTGGGTTGGATCCTTCTCGCCGGGCTCTTGATGTGCGTGATCGCTGTGGCGTGGTGGACGTGGGCCTTCGCCCAGCGGACTCCCTACTAGCTGTCTCGCCGGTCGGCAGCCGGTCATCCTCAGCTGGCTCAGCCGATGAGCGGATCTTCCAGAAGCTCCGCCAGCAAGGCGACGGCTTCCCGTTCGTCCGAGCGCACCACGTGTGTAGACATCCATGGTCAGGCTGATCTGGCTGTGCCGCAGGACCGCTTGCGCCACCTTGGGATGGACCTTGAGGAAGGCGAGCGGGGTGCCGCAAGTGTGCCGCTCGCCGCCTCGGCTGTGAAAATTACTGTCCGATTGTCGGAACACGGTGGTAGAGAGTCCATGTGACAACGACACTTACCTTCCCCGTTCTGTTGCGACTGATCGACGAACGGTCGACTGCCTTCCGCGCCGCGGTCGCCTCCGCGCCCAGCCTCGACGTGCAGGTGCCGACCTGCCCCGAGTGGACGCTGTTCGATCTGGCGCAGCACATCGGCGAGGGGCGCCGCGCCTGGGCCGCCACCGTCGCCGCAGGGCCTGCTCCGGCCAAGTCCGCAGCGGAGGGCGCCCCGGCTGCGCCTCGGGAGCGCGAGGCCCTGCTGGCCTGGTTGGCGGAGTCCACGGAGCAACTGCTGGACGCATTGCGGGAGGCCGGCCCGGATCGCGGTTGCTGGACGTGGTGGGGTGCGTCCCAGTCGCCGCAGACCTGTGGCGCCGTCGCCCGGCACCAGCTCCAGCAGATCGCGGTCCACACCTACGACGCCCAGGTCACTGTGGGTGCCCCGGAGCCGCTGCCGGATGAGGTGGCACTCGACGGTGTCGAGGAGTTCCTGTCCACCTGCGTCGCAACGACGAGTGCCTGGCCGCACAAGCCCACTGCCTTCGACTTCCACGCCACCGAGGGCCACTCCTGGCGCCTCACGGTCGACGGCGACGGCGCACGCTCCACCCGTATCTCCGCGCCCGGCACGACGCCTGTCGCCGCTGCCGACGAGGGCCCGGACGCGGCTGGCGTCTCCGTTCGCGGCACGGCCAGTGAGCTGGTTCTCTTCGTGTACGACCGTATCCCGGCGGACTCCCGGCAGATCGAGGGAGACGCAGGTTTGTTCGACCTGCTCCGCGCGTGGGACCCGGAGGAGTAGGACGGGTGCTGTAGAGCGGCTAAGTAAGCCTTGTCAAGACTGCATGCGGCGTCTGACACCAGCGGCTGACACCAACAAGCACGAACCGCAGCGGTCAGCGCCGGACCTCAGTGAACGATCGACCAAGGCGCAAGGGCCGTTGGCCGACGTTGACAGACCCCCGTGATCGACCCGATAAGGATGAGGCCACAGGTTCAAATCCTGTTGGCCCCACAAGACAGAAACCCTCAACCCATCGTGGTTGGGGGTTTTGGCGTCTCTGGGGGCGGCGAGGCAGGGCCGTTGTCCGTGGGCGCACGCCGAGAAGACCCTCAGCCTGTGGTGGCCGGGGTCGTGAAAGGTCGAGGGCGCGGGGAGCGCGGTCAATCGGTGTCGTGCTGTCGCGGTCCAGCGGTGGGGCGCTTTGCCTGCGGTTGGTGTGGTCTGGATCTGGAGTGCGGCCGGCAGGTTCGGGGCGTGGCTGCGCTGATGAAGCGCTGCCTGGTGCCGCCGCCGTGTCTCTGCGGTGCCGCATTGCAGTGGTGCGGGTGGTGCGTTGGTCTGTGGTGCTCGTACTCGTACTGGCGGCTGAGCGGCGCTGTCGGCTTGGGCCGATGAACCGTGCTGCCGGACGTTCTCTGCGGTGGAGCCTGCCGGTGGTACCTGTCGGTCTTCCTCACCGGCTGTTCTTGCGGTGGAGCTTTTGCTGCGGAGGGTCTGCCGCGGTTCTCCAGGGCCGGCCTTCTTGCCGTTGCCGCTTTCGTCACCGCTGCTGTCACTGCTGGTGGAGCTTCGTCTTTACGTACTGCTGTTGCTACGACTGCGAGTGGAGCGCGTTGATTCCTGCCGCGGTCTCTTCGAACTCGTTCCCGGACTCCGTGTCGGTCGGCGGGCGGTGGCGGCCGCTGGGGGAGGAACCGTGGGCCTCGGCGCGGATGCGCTGCTTCATTGTGGGAGGCAGGGACCGTTTGAAGGCCCAGGGGGCCCGGACGGCGGTAGCGGCGGGGGTGCTCACCCTCGCGTTGCGGGTGCCCTCCGTCTGCTGTACGGGCGCGGCCGCGGCGGCCGGGGACGTGAGACCCATAGCGGTCAGCACCGCGAGGAAGGCGGTGATGAGGACGGTCCACAGCTTGATGACCTTGTTGGTGGCCATGATCCCTCACTTTCGGGTTGGGCGATTTGCGTACTTTCCTCATGATGTGTATGCGGGCTCCGGAGTGGGGGACCGACGCCCGTGGCGCGTCGATGTTCAGATGAACACCACTCGGATGGGCGCAATCGACCTGTAAGGCCATCAATCACGCTGGATGTCACATTCTGCGAAGTGTGATCGGAGCTCCGTGATCCGGTTCGACTGGTCGTCGGGGTGCGGGAGTTGGGCCCGGGTGCAGGTCACCGATCGGTATCGGTCGGTGTGTATAGTCGGGCGCCAGAGGTCCCCTACGTCAAAGAAAGACGAGGTCGCGCGGTGAAGAAGCTTCTCCTGGTCGCACTGGCCGCCATCGGCGGGCTCCTCGTGTACCGCCAGATCCAGGCGGATCGCGCCGAGCAGGATCTGTGGACGGAGGCGACTGACTCCGTGCCCACGGGTTCGTGAGTATCGACGACAGTCTCTTCAGGGCCCCGATCGCGTGAGTGGTCGGGGCTTTGTGCTGTCCGGGGTGAGGTTGAGCGTGAGACTGCTCTGGGTCATTTATTCGCTTAAGTAAATTATTCGCTTGCTTTGGTGAATGCTGGTGGGGCGCAGGGGGCCCTGGCGGCAGGATGGTCGTCCGGCGATGAGGCGATGGCGGGGGCGACGGAGGGGCGCGTGATGAGTCGGCGCGTAGGGCGGCGCCTGGTGGGGCGCGGGCGTGGACGGCCGGTGTCGGCGCTGTCGGCGCTCAGGGCGGCGATGTGTGCGGTGGTCGTGCAGGTCGCGGTGGTGGCGCTGCCCGGGATCGCGGCAGCGCAGGGCTCGGCTCCGTACGTCTTCGCACAGGGGGCAAAGACCGTCCAGGGTGCGGTGACCAGCACGGATGCGGCGGAGCTCAAGGCCGGGGAGACGTATCGGAGCTCCATCGAGGCGGGGGTGAAGGCCACCGGGCTCGGCAGTGGGTCGGGCGCGAAGGGAGCGGCCGGCACGCGTTATTACCGCGTCGACCTGGACAGCTCCTCCGATACGTATGCCTCGGCGGTGGCGGTGCCGAAGGTCGGAGCGGACGTGAAAGTGGCGTTCAACGACAGCATTTCCGTGACCCTGCAGGATCGGCAGGGCAATCGCTGTGACTCCGAGGTGGCGGCGTTCCGCTCCGCCGAGTACCCGAGACCGATAGCCGCCACCGCGGAACGGGTCGTACGGGAGGGCGGCGGGCGCTGCCAGGATGCGGGCACGTATTACGTGGTCGTCGCGCGCAAGACTGCGCCGGATTCCACGCGGGAGCGCTGGGACCTGGAGTTGAGGGTCTCCTCGGAGCCCGCGCTCAAGTCGCCGCCCGCCACCACCGAGCCCGGGGCGTGGTCGTCGGCTTCGCCGCGGCCGCCTGCCGGAATCCCTTCCGAACGCCGGGGCGGCACGGGCTTCAACGACGCGCAGAGCCTGCGCCAAGGCGTGTGGAAGGACCGGATCCGCCCAGGGCAGACGCTCTTCTACCGTGTGCCGCTGGACTGGGGACAGCAGCTCTTCACCGAGGCCGAGCTGGACACTTCGGCGGGGGACGCACAGCGTAAGGGCTTTGTGCCGAGCGCATTGAGTGTGGCGCTGTACAACCCGGCGCGGACGCCGGTCACTTCGAAGGACGCCTCGTACGGAGGGGAGCCCTCCGTGGCGGCCCTGGACTCCCTGCCTCCGGTCGCCTTCGAGAACCGCTATCTGTCACGCGCGGACGAAGCGGGCGTGCGGTTCGCCGGCTGGTACTACCTGAAGGTCTCCCTCACGCCGGAGATGAAGGGGACCTTCGGGAACAAGGAGTCCGGGCTGACGCTCCGTCTGACGGTTCATGGGGACGCGGTGTCCGCGCCCGCGTATGTGCGGGATCCGGGCGCGTTCCAGGTCACGGACGCGGACCGGGCCGCCGCTGAGAGCGGGTCCGCGCAGGGCGGAGGCTCCTCGTTGCCCTCGGCGGGAGGCCAGGTCGGCGGTCAGGCGGGGCAGGGCGGGTCCGGTCGGACGAACCGCATGAGGGTCGTCGGGATCGCCGGGATCGGCACGGGGTCCGTGCTGGTGCTGGGGCTCGGCGTATGGACGTACGTCGCCCGCCGGCGGGCACCCGCTGGTTGGTAGGCGGGGCGTCAGGCTTTCTCAGGCCTGGGTCAGCGCCCAGATGCCCACCGCGAAACTGACCAAGGCAACGAACAGCACCGGGATCGCCACCTTCGCGGGCGGTCCCGGCCGCCGTTTCCGCACCCGCCGATGAGGGGTCGGGTTCGGGGCCGTGCCGCCGGGATTCGGGTGGCCGACGAATGGAACCTGAACGATCTGGGCGGTGTACGTAGAGATAGAGGCGGGCTGAGCGGGCGCCGGAGCAGGGCCTGGAGCTGGAGCGGCGTGGGAGCGCTGCGTGGCGGGGGTCGTGGCCGGAGTGTGAGGGGAGGGCTCGTGGGGGTGCGGGCGAGCGGGTGGGGCTGGTGGTGGTGCTTGTGGTGCCGTGAGACGGGGGTGTGGACGGGCGGTGTACTCAGGAGTGTCGGGAGCGGTGGTGGGGGTGATCGGCCGCGGCTCGAGTGGGGTTTGCGCGAGTGGCTGTGCGGGGGGTTGCGCGGGAGGGGGCGGCGGCAGGTGGAAGCTGCCGGTCTCGGACATGCTGGTGCCGGACAGTCCGGCACCCGACAGGGTGGTCTCGGGCGCGGCGGTTCCGGGCGGGGTGGTCCCGGGCGTGATGCTCGTCCCGCGCATGCCGGTCTGCGACGTGGTGGAGGCCGGCCCCGGGGGCGCGGGGGTGGTGGGCCTTGGGACGGAGGGGTCTGCCGGTGGGGCGTCCGGCACCGCGGGTGCATACAGCGGGGGCGGAGGTGGCGGCGCCGGTGTCGGGAGCTCCGTGGGGAGTGCTGACAGGGCCTCTCCTGGCACGGGCGCGGGCCTCAGGGTCGTGGACCGGCCGGTCGTGCCATGGTTCCGGTTCAGGTCGTGTACGAGGCCGGGGGCGACCGCCCGGGAGGTCGTGGTCGGGCCATCCGGGGCGAACCCCGGTGGGAGCGAGCCGAGTTGGTCGAAGACCTCGACCAGTTCGTCGTCGGGTCCGGGCTCGGGAAGCAGTTCGGAGGCCGCCAGGAGGGCCTTGCGCGCGCCTGTCGCGGTTCGGAAGCGCGCTTCGGGATCAGGCTGCAGCAGACCGGCCACGACGGTCCACAGAGGGCCGGGAATGCCCTGGGGCGCGCCAGGGGTGCCGTGGTCGGTGAAGTGCTCGATCAGTGCCCTGGAGTCGGGCCGGGCGCCCTGGAGCAGATACAAGGCGACGAGACCGACGGCGAACAGGTCTGCCGGGAAGTCCGGCTCACCGCCCATTGCCTGTTCGGGGGCGAAGTAGCCGGGCGTTCCCACCACATAGTCGGTCTCTGTGAGCCGGGGCTCGCCCTTGCGCATCGCGATGCCGAAGTCCGAGAGGCGCAGATGAGGCCGGGCGGTGCCGGTCGCCTCCAGAAGGATGTTGGCGGGCTTGATGTCGCGGTGCACGACCCCCTCCGCGTGCACTGCGGTGAGGCCGGCCAGGAGCTGATCCAGGAGCAGGCACACGAAGGACGGTGGCAGGGGCCCGTAGTCACCGATCAGATGCGCCAGCGAGCCGCCGGCGACGAGGTCCATGGTGAACAGGACCTTGTCGTCGTCCGCTGCCCAGCTGGCAGGGGCGAGGACGTGGGGGTGGTCGATCCGCAGTGCCTGTTCGCGCACGAAGCGGAGCAGGGTGTGGGCATCGCTCTGCAGCAGGACCTTGGCGGCCACATATCTGCGGCGCCGGTGGTCCCAGGCGCGCCATACGGCGCCTGTGCCCCCGCGACCGATCGGGTCGGCCAGTTCGTAGCGTCCGGCGAAGACCTCACCCATCGTGGTGCGTCGCTCCCCCCTCGGCCGACACACGACGCGTCCGACCGCTCGGATGGTCCCGCGGCCCAGGACCGGCCGCGGGACTCGCGGCCGGCCCGATGTCGCTACCGTTCGGCCGGGATCAGCTCTGGTGCGCCTGATAGTGGGTTACGGCGTCGGAGGTGCGCCCGGCGCCGTAGACCCGGAGGAACTCTGCCAGTTCCGGGTGGCTCGGGGCGAGGGTGTCCGCCGCATCGATGATGTCCCCGGCCGCGGAGACGGAGCGCAGCAGCGACTGGATCTCGCGGACCACGCGCTTGACCGTGGGTGCGCCCGAACTGGTTGTTGTCTGTGCGGTGTTGGTGAGCACCGAGCCCCCCTGTGACTTCTTGATCTCGTCCATACGCTCGGTGGCCTCGGCGGCGCTGACGCTTCCGTCGGCGACCTGACCCGCCAGATCCTGGAGCAGCTGGACACGCTGGACGACGGCCGGATTGCCTATCTTCGCGCGCTGACCGCTCATCAGCTGGGACAACATGGGCGCGGACAGACCGAGAATCCCCGCGAGCCTGGCCTGATTGAGGCCCAGATCATCGATGAGGCGACGGAAGAGCGCCCCCAGCGGCTCTCCGTACCAGTTTCGCTGGAGCTCCCGGGCTCTTGCGGTAGCTTCCTGCTGTGCGGCGTCCATTGCGTCTCCCCATCGCTTCCCCAAATACGGCGGTTCGCTGCCGCGAACCACGTGGGGCATCTTACGGAGAGTGGTCGTGGACCGGGACCCCCAATCCTTTTGCGAGATCCGGGGGGTGACCCGGTACTCTGGTCTGCGATGCGCACCGGATCGCACTTCTTCCGGTTCGACGCATCATTTCCGGGGCCTTAGCTCAGTTGGTAGAGCGCTGTCTTTGCATGGCAGATGTCAGGGGTTCGACTCCCCTAGGCTCCACAGGTTCCACGTGAAACACGTGAACGCAGTAGGGCGGGAGACCAGTGGTCTCCCGCCCTACTGCGTTACTGCTCGTTCGAGGCTCAGCCGCGGTCGTTGCGGTCGGTGGCGTCCGTCTCCGCTTCGGTCTGCTTGGCCTGGACCTCGGGGTCGAGGGCGTTCTGGCCGCTGCCGTCCGCCGATGACAGGGGGGTGGTGTCCGGGACCTCGGTCGCGGCCGGCGGTTCCACCAGCCAGTCCGGGTTGGCCTGCTTGTCCCACCACTTCCAGGCGGCGTAGGCGCCCCCGGCGAGGATGCCGACGATGAGCAATCCCTTGGCGACACGTCCTGCCCGGGCCCGCCGTTCGTGCTTGCGGGCGAGCTTCTTGATCTCCTTCGGCGAGACCTGTCCGCGCAGGGCGGCGAGTGCCGCGATACCGCGGGCGGTCGCCTCCTCGCGGACGGGCTGGGCGGCGGCGACGGCCTGCTCGATCCGCGGCCTGGCGTAGACGGCGGCCTGGCGTGCGGCCTTCCGGGTGCGGAGGGCTGCCTCCTGCGCGGCCTGGTCGACCTTCGGCGGCACATGGGCGCGGGCCTGTTCAAGATGCGGCGCGAGGTACGTGTCGTACTGGTCGCGGGTTTGTTGCGCAGCCTGCGACACCACGGGCGCGAGCCGTACGCGCGCTTCTTGCGCATACAGTGCGGCCCGGTCCTTGGCCGTCTCGGCGTAGGGCGCCACCACTTCCGCGGCGTGCAGCACGCTGTCCTTCGCCGAGCCGGTCGCGGCGCGCACGCTGTCGATGCGGGTCACGGGATCCTCCTCCTCGGTGGCGTACAGGTTTTCACCTTTCCACCCTTTTTCGGATCATGCCTGCCGGACGGCAGTGGGGCATGCGAGGGCGAGCATTCGGGGCATAAGCCAGCCTCCTTTGGACGTACTGAGGCGCTCCAGGCAATAGCTGATCAATACGGTGCAATGGGGGCTTGCGGACGACAATGCCACGGATCGCCGTACGACGCGCCTCGTCGATGGCGACTCGGCCGGAAATTCTGCGGCTGCCGCCGGGCGACGGGTCTGCGGGGGCGTGCGAGGATCGGATCGTCACAGAAGGCAACGGAAGGCAGATCGTGGCTGAGCAGCTCTACGCCACCCTGAAGACCAACCAAGGCGACATCGAAGTCCGGCTGCTGCCGAACCACGCGCCCAAGACGGTCAAGAACTTCGTCGAGCTCGCTCGGGGCGAGCGGGAGTGGACCAACCCGGAGACGGGCGAGAAGTCCACTGACAAGCTCTACGACGGCACGGTCTTCCACCGGGTGATCAGCGGTTTCATGATTCAGGGCGGTGACCCGCTGGGGAACGGCACGGGCGGCCCCGGCTACCAGTTCGGGGACGAGTTCCACCCTGACCTGGCCTTCGACAAGCCGTACCTGCTGGCCATGGCGAACGCCGGCCCGGGCACCAACGGCTCCCAGTTCTTCATCACGGTGTCGCCGACGGCCTGGCTGACCCGTAAGCACACGATTTTCGGCGAGGTCGTCGACGAGGCCAGCCAGAAGGTCGTGGACACCATCGCGACCGCGCAGACCAACCCGCGTACGGACCGTCCGGTCAACGACGTGGTCATCGAATCGGTCGTCGTCGAGACCCGCTGACGCGAACCGGGCCGACGCGACCGGGCCGACGGGAACCAATCCGCCCCGCTCATCCGTAAGGATGGGCGGGGCCATGTGTTGATCGCGCGCGTTTCGTTCGTACGAGGGGATTTCCGATGGATCAGGTGCCGGGCAGTCCGCAGGACGCGCAGGGTCCGCCCCACTGCTACCGGCACCCCGACCGCGAGACCGGGATCCGCTGCGCCCGCTGTGACAAGCCCATCTGCCCGGACTGCATGGTCAGCGCCTCGGTGGGCTTCCAGTGCCCGGACTGCGTGCGGGGAGGTTCCGGTACGGGGCAGGGTCCGGCGGCCAGCCGGCCGAGGACGATCACGGGCGGCACGATCGCAGCCGATCCGCGCCTGGTCACGAAGATCCTGATCGGGATCAACGTGGCGGTCTTCATCGCGGTCCATGTGTGGGACCGGCTGCTCTCCGACTTCGTTCTGATCGGGGCGTGGCCTCCCGCGCCCTACGTCCCGAACCAGGGCGTGGCCGGTGGCGAGTGGTATCGCCTGGTGACGTCGATGTTCACGCACCAGGAGGTGTGGCACATCGCGTTCAACATGCTGGGCCTGTGGTGGCTCGGCGGCCCGCTGGAGGCGGCGCTCGGCAGGGCCCGTTACATCGCGCTGTACATGGTCTCGGGGCTGGCCGGCAGTGCGCTGACCTACGCGATCGCGGGGCCGAGCGAACAGTCCCTCGGTGCGTCCGGGGCCGTCTTCGGACTCATGGGCGCGACCGCGGTGCTGGTGCGGCGCCTCAACTACGACATGCGCCCCGTCATCGGCCTGCTCGCGCTGAACCTGCTCTTCACGTTCACGTGGGGAAACATCGCCTGGCAGGCCCACGTCGGCGGTCTCGTCGCCGGTGTGGTCGTCGGGTACGCGATGGTCCACGCCCCCAGGGAGCGCCGCTCGCTGGTGCAGTACGGGACCTGTGCGCTCGTCCTCGCCGTGGTGGTCGTCACTGTGCTTGTGAGGACGTCCCAGCTCACTTGAGCTCGGTCTGTGGCCCACGTTGTCCACAGACGGTGCCGGATCCTGTGCACTCGGTGGGGAACAGGTGTGCCCCTCGTCACTGACCTGGGTTTCCCCAGCCAGGACAAGGGGCGAACATGTGGGCGAGCTGCGATGCGTCAGTCACACCGGCGTCAACACCCGGTGAGTTATCCACAGATCTTCCGACCTTTTCCCCACTGTGGAAACAGCTGTGGATAACTCAGTGGATAGCTAGGGGCAGAGCTACTTCCACTGCGTGGAAACGCCGAACCCGGCGGCGATGAAACCGAAGCCCACGACGATGTTCCAGTTGCCGAGCGCGTCCAGCGGCAGGGTGCCGTTGGTCACGTAGAAGACGACGATCCAGGCAAGCCCGATCAGGAACATCGCGAGCATCACCGGGGCTACCCACCCTCGGTTGGTCAGCTTGATATTCGCCGCCTGCTTCGACGCCGGCGGCGGCGTGTAGTCGGCCTTCTTGCGGATACGTGACTTCGGCACGAGGGTCTCTCCTGTCGATGCGCTGCGTGGCCGCGCAGGGAACGTGGGCTGGCCTCGGGCAGCGTACAAGGGGAATCTGGGCGCTCCCCCGGGCGTCCGTTAGCGTAGTGCTTCCGCGGCGCTGAAGGAGATAAGGGTACGTTGAGCAATTCTGCCGACTCCCAGGGTGAGCCCCCCGTCGGGGGCCGCCCCCGTGCGCGCCTGCGACCCGTGCGGATTCTGACGGTGGCCGTGTTCGCCCTGGCCGGGCTGATCTTCTTCACCAGCTTCAACACCGCCAAGGGCACCAACATCCGCACGGACGCCTCGCTGCTGAAGCTCTCCGATCTCATCCAGGAGCGCAGCCACAAGAACGGCCAGCTCGAGGAGTCCAACGGCGCGATCCGCGACGACGTCGACACCCTCACCGAGCGCGGCGGCGCCGGTACCAAGGCCGAGGACGCCAAGCTGTCCGCCCTGGAGAAGGCGTCCGGCACCAAGAAACTGCGCGGGCAGGCCGTCTCGGTCACGCTCGCGGACGCCCCGCCGAACGCCACCGCGAAGCTCCCCGGCTACCCCGAACCCCAGCCGAACGACCTGGTCATCCACCAGCAGGACCTGCAGGCCGTCGTGAACGCCCTGTGGAACGGCGGCGCGCAGGGCATCAAGGTCATGGACCAGCGGCTCATCGCCACCAGCGCCGTGCGCTGCGTCGGCAACACCCTGATCCTCCAGGGCCGCGTCTACTCGCCCCCGTACAAGATCACCGCGGTCGGGGACCCGGAGAAGCTGAAGCAGGCTCTCGCCGTCTCGCCCCAGATCCAGAACTACATGCTCTACGTCAATGCCTACGGGCTCGGCTGGAAAGTCGAGGACGACGGGGCGGTGACTCTTCCCGGTTACTCGGGCACAGTGGATCTCCACTACGCGAAGCCCGTGGAGTAGCCGCCTGGGGGAGCCTGTGTCGGTCCGAGTGGTCGTCAGGACGTTCAGCGAACTGTGCGTCACGGTCGGCGCCCTGATCGTTCTGTTCGTCGCCTACGTGCTGTTCTGGACCGGCGTGAAGGCCGACAGCGCCATGGACCACCAGATCGACACCCTCCAGAACCAGTGGTCCAAGGGATCGGTGGCGGTCGAACAGCCCCGCCCGGGCCCGTCGCCGAGCCAGAGCCAGAGCGAGAACCGGAGTCCTGCCCAGGACCAGGACCAGGGCCAGCCCCAGACCCTGGCCCCCTACAAGGATGGCAAGCCCTTCGCCGTCATGTACATCCCGCGGCTCGGTTCCACGTGGAACAAACCGGTGCTCCAGGGGACGGGTGTGGACATCCTCAAGAAGGGCCTCGGCCACTACGCGGGGACGGCGCAGCTCGGGCAGAAGGGGAACTTCTCCGTCGCCGGCCACCGCCGCACCTACGGTGACCCGTTCAAGGACTTCCCCAAGCTGCGCCCCGGTGACGCGGTCGTCCTCACCGACGGCATGACCTGGTTCACGTATCGCATCGACACCAAGCCCTACAAGACGCTGCCCAGCGATGTCGCCGTCATCGACCCGGTGCCGCGCAAGTCCGGATACAAGGAGCCGGGGCGCTATCTGACACTGACCACGTGCGAGCCGGAGTGGGGTCACAGCCACCGGCTGATCGTCTGGGCGCACCTTGATGCCACCCAGCCCGCGGAGGCCGGGAAACCGGAGGCCCTGCGCCGTTAGTCTGTTGCCGTACGGCGACGGAAGGGACGGCATGTACGGCTGGATCTGGCGGCATCTGCCGGGAAACACGTGGATCAGGGCACTGATCTCGCTTCTGCTCGCCCTGGCGGTGGTCTACGTGCTGTTCCAGTACGTTTTCCCGTGGGCCGAGCCCCTGCTGCCCTTCAACGATGTGACGGTGAACAACTAGTGGGCGAGCGCAGCCGCAGCCGCATTCTCGTGGTCGACAACTACGACAGCTTCGTCTTCAACCTCGTCCAGTACCTGTATCAACTGGGCGCAGAGTGCGAAGTGCTGCGCAACGACGAGGTCGAGACGCGGCACGCGCAGGACGGCTTCGACGGCGTACTGCTGTCTCCGGGCCCGGGGGCCCCCGAACAGGCCGGTGTCTGCGTCGAGATGGTGCGTCACTGCGCGGCGACCGAGGTGCCCGTCTTCGGCGTCTGCCTCGGCATGCAGTCCATGCAGGTCGCGTACGGCGGCGTCGTGGACCGTGCCCCCGAGCTCCTGCACGGCAAGACGTCCCTGGTGCGGCACGAGGGCAAGGGCGTCTTCGCGGGCCTGCCGAACCCGTTCACGGCGACCCGCTACCACTCGCTCGCCGCCGAACCGGACACGGTCCCCGACGAACTCGAGGTCACCGCGCGCACCGAGGACGGCATCATCATGGGCCTGCGCCACCGCGAACTGCCCGTCGAGGGCGTGCAGTTCCACCCCGAGTCCGTCCTCACGGAACACGGTCACCTGATGCTGGCCAATTGGCTGGCCGCCTGCGGCGACAAGACCGCGGTGGCACGATCGGCCGGGCTCGCCCCGGTCGTGGGCAGGGCCTCGGCGTGACCGCCCTGCGCCCCGAGCGCGAGGGAGCCTCGTACGAGCAGGAACCGTACGAGGCTGCCGGTGCGTTCGAGGCGGCCGTTCAGAGTCTCGACGACCCACTGAACGATCCACTGCCCGGGCAGCACCCCTCGCCCTGGTTCCGCGCCACGGACGAGTCCGAGGAGCCCCAGCCGTACCCTCAACACCAACCGCACGCTCAACAGCCGCTCCAGGCCCAGCCGTCGCCCCAGCCGGAGCAGGAGTGGTACGACCCGCAGGGCTACGCGCAGGACTGGTACGGCGGCGAACAGCAGACCCCACAGACCTCGCAGGCACCGCAGCCGCAGGTACAGCAGGCGCCGCAGCCCGCGTACGTGCCGCCCGTCAGCGAGTACGAGGCGAGACCGCCGCGGCCCGTCCCGGACGACGAGACGGTGGCCCTGCGCACCGCGGACACCCGGCGAATAGTCGAACCCGGCACAGACGCAGACGCGTATACCGACACCGACACCGACACCGCCTCCGAGTCCGACTCCGGCACGCCTGGGCGCTCCGCCGCCGCGCCCGTGGTGACCGGTGGCCGGGCCGCGCGCAGGAAGGCCGCCAAGCACGGCGGCAGGCACTCGGCGGCGGCCGCGCAGACCCCGGAGCCCGCCTCCCCGCCGCGCAGCCGCCTGGAGGCGCGCAGGGCCGCGAGGGCGAGCAAGCCCAGTACCGGCGAGGTCGCCAGCCGGGCGATCGGCGAAACGTTCATCACCATCGGCGTGCTGATGCTGCTCTTCGTCACGTACCAGCTGTGGTGGTCGAACATCCGGGCCCACCAGCAGGCGGGCAGCGCGGCGCACCACCTCCAGGACGACTGGGCGAACGGCAAACGCGAGCCGGACAAGTTCGCGCCCGGCCAGGGCTTCGCGATCATGCACATCCCGAAGCTGGACGTCGTCGTGCCGATCGCCGAGGGCATCAGCAAGACGAAGGTCCTGGACCACGGCATGGTGGGCCACTACGGCAAGGACAGCATCGAGACGGCGATGCCGAGCGCCAAGACCGGCAACTTCGCGGTCGCCGGGCACCGCAATACGCACGGCGAACCGTTCCGCTACATCAACCGGCTTCAGCCGGGCGATCCGATCGTCGTCGAGACGCAGGACACGTACTACGTGTACAAGATGACGAGCATCCTTCCGCAGACCCCGCCGAGCAACACGACAGTCATCAATCCGATCCCGCAGGGCTCCGGGTTCACAGCTCCGGGCCGGTACATCACGCTGACCACGTGCACGCCGGAATTCACCAGTACGTATCGAATGATCGTCTGGGGCAAGATGGTCGAGGAACGGCCGCGCAGCAAGGGGAAGCCGGACGCGCTCGTGCAGTAGCGGGGCATACGGCAAGCAGCAAGTAACAGGCGCAGGTTCAGGGACAGGGACGGGGCACAAGCAGTGGCAGCGACGACCGACCACGACGAGCGGGCCGGCGAGGCGCCGCCCGCGCCACGACGCGGCCGTGGCCGCATCGCCGGCGCCGTCAGTCTCTTCGGTGAACTCCTCATCACGGCGGGCCTGGTCCTCGGCCTTTTCGTCGCCTACTCGTTGTGGTGGACTAACGTGGTCGCGGACCGCGCCGCGCACAAGCAGGGTGACAAGGTGCGCGACCAGTGGGCCGACCATGGCCCCGGCGCGCTCGACACCAAGAACGGCATCGGCTTCCTGCGCGTGCCGTCGATGAAGAACGGTGAGGTGCTCGTCGAGAAGGGCACCTCGTCGAAGATCCTCAACGACGGGGTCGCCGGCTACTACACCGACCCGGTCAAGTCCGCGCTGCCGACAGCCGCGAAGGGCAACTTCACGCTCGCCGCGCACCGGGACGGGCACGGGGCGAAGTTCCACAACATCGACAAGATCAAGAAGGGTGACCCGATCGTCTTCGAGTCGAAGGACAAGTGGTACGTCTACAAGGTGTACGACATCCTCCCCGAGACGTCGAAGTACAACGTGAAGGTCCTCGCCCCGGTCCCCAAGGAGTCGGGTGTGAAGAAGCCCGGCCGCTACATCACGCTGACGACGTGCACGCCCGTCTACACGTCCATGTACCGCTATGTGGTGTGGGGCGAGCTGGAGCGGATCGACAAGGTCGACAGCGATCGGACGCCTCCGCCGGAGCTGCGCTGACGGCACGACCGCCAAAGGCAAGGCCCCCCGAACCACCGCACGAAAGAACCACCGCACGAAAACCCCCGAACGAAAGAACCCCGGCACCGCGTCTGCGGTGCCGGGGTTCTTTCATGACATGGAGGGCGCCTACTGGCGGCCGGTGACGCCTCCGAAGATCCCGCCGCCGCCGTTGTCCCCGCCACCGTTCTGGTTGTTCGGCGGGGTGGTGAGCAGGGTGACCGTGTCGCCCTTGTTCACCGGCGAGTTGGGGCCGGGCTGGCTGGTGACGACCGTGGCGTTCGGGTCGTTGGACGAGCCGGGCGACAGAGCCGGGACGAGACCGAGGTCCGTCAGCTGCTTCTGTACGTCCTTCAGCTTCTTGCCGGCGATGTCACC
Organism: Streptomyces sp. NPDC055140; assembly: GCF_053607285.1. Taxonomy (NCBI): domain Bacteria; kingdom Bacillati; phylum Actinomycetota; class Actinomycetes; order Kitasatosporales; family Streptomycetaceae; genus Streptomyces; species Streptomyces sp. NPDC055140. The sequence continues at coordinate 288,830 of NZ_JBSGTG010000005.1, forward strand.
GGGCACCGTGATCTGCTGGGCCGCTTTGGCGACCTTCAGGACGACCGTGGAGCCGGGCTCGGCCTGGGTGTTGGCAGCGAGGCTCTGCGAGAACACCTTGCCGGGCTCGACCGACGCGTTCTCCTCCTCGGTGCAGGTGCCCTTGAGGTTGTTGTCGGCCAGCTGCGCCTTCGCCTCGTCGCACGTCTTGTTGGAGACGTCCGGCACGGTGGAGAGCGTCTTCTTCTTGGCGACAGTCAGGGTGACGGTGCTCCCCTTCTGTACTTCCTTGCCGGGGGTCGGGTCCTGGTCGAGGACCGTGCCTGGTTCGGCGCTGGACTCCTTCGGCTCGGTCTCGACCACGAACTGGTAGTCGTCACCCTCGAGCTTCGCCGTTGCCTCGTCGACCTGGCGGTCGATGACGTTCGGCACCGCGACCTTCGGCGCACCGGTCGACACCGTCACCGTGATGGTGTCGTTCTTGTTGACCTCGGTCCCCGCGGCCGGGCTCTGCGAGCAGATCTGGCCCTTGGGGAACTTGTCGCAGGGCTCCTTCTTCGTGGCGTCCAGCTTGAGGTGCGTGTTGTCGGCGGCGAGCTTGGCATCGGGGACCGTCTTGCCGACGAATTTGGGCGCCGCGAACGGAGCGTTGTTTCCGCTCCCGTCGCTGAACCACTTGCCGATCAGGATCGCGCCGACCAGGACGAGGACGCCCGCGAGGACGAGCAGGATCGTCGACGTACGGCTCTTGCCCTGGCTCTGGCGGCGCCGGTCGGGGCGGTCGTCGTAGCCGTAGCCGCCGTCGTCCGGATTGACCGGCGGCAGCATCGACGTCTGACCGCCGCCGTTCTGCGGGTGCAGCATCGCGGTCTGCTGGTCGTCGGGGTGGCCGCCGTAGCCGACGGCGCCCATCGCCGCGGTCGCCCCGACCGGCTGCCCGTCGAGGCACGCTTCTATGTCGGCGCGCATCTCGTCCGCGGACTGGTAGCGGTAGTCCGGGTCCTTGGTGAGGGCCTTGAGGACGATCGCGTCCATCTCGGGGGTGATCTCGGAGTCGAAGACGCTCGGCGGCTGCGGCTCCTCGCGCACGTGCTGGTACGCGACCGCGACCGGGGAGTCGCCCACGAAGGGCGGCCGCACGGTCAGCAGCTCGTAGAGGAGACAGCCCGTCGAGTAGAGGTCGGACCGCGCGTCGACCTGCTCGCCCTTGGCCTGCTCCGGGGAGAGGTACTGGGCGGTGCCGATCACGGCCGACGTCTGCGTCATCGTCATGCCGGAGTCGCCCATGGCGCGGGCGATGCCGAAGTCCATCACCTTGACCTGGCCGGTCCGCGTCAGCATGACGTTGGCCGGCTTGATGTCACGGTGGACGATGCCCGCGCGGTGCGAGTACTCGAGTGCCTGGAGGATGCCGATCGTCATCTCCATGGCACGCTCGGGCAGCAGCTTGCGCCCGGAGTGCAGCAGCTCACGCAGCGTGGATCCGTCGACGTACTCCATCACGATGTACGGGATGGAGGTCCCGTCGATGTAGTCCTCACCGGTGTCGTACACGGCGACGATCGCGGGATGGTTGAGCGAGGCGGCCGACTGGGCCTCCCGGCGGAACCGGGCCTGGAACGACGGGTCGCGCGCGAGGTCGGCGCGAAGCGTCTTCACTGCCACGGTGCGGCCGAGCCGGGTGTCATGGGCGAGATAGACCTCCGCCATGCCACCACGGCCGAGCACCTGGCCCAGCTCGTACCGGCCGCCGAGGCGACGCGGCTCTTCCATGGTTACCTACCAGCCCTCTCCGTCGGTCCCGACCGTCACCCGTGCGGGGTCGGGCGGTGTGCTGTCCGGGCATACCGTACCCGGCCTGTCGTGCCTGACCTGCCCGAGACCGTCACCCGATACAGGACCGGTATCGCAACGTGCACCGTTGTGAAGAAGACGTGATCGGGTTCACTTCTTGGCGAGCACCGCTTCCATCACGCTCTTGGCGATCGGCGCGGCCAGACCGCCACCGGAGATGTCGTCACGGTTCGCGCTGCCGTCCTCGACGACCACGGCCACGGCGACCGGCGAGCTGCCGTCCTTGGCCTTCGCGTACGACAGGAACCACGCGTACGGCTTCTCGCTGTTGTTGAGGCCGTGCTGGGCGGTACCCGTCTTGCCGCCGACCGTGTAGCCGGGGATCTGAGCGTTCGTGCCGGTGCCCTCGCTGACGACCGTCTCCATCATCGACTGAAGGATCTGGGCGTTCTTCTCCGACAGCGGCCGGCTCATCTCCTTCGGCGTGTGCTGCTCGATGGTGTCGAGGTTCGGCGCCTGGAGCTCGCTGACCATGTACGGCTCCATGAGAGAGCCGCCATTGGCGACCGCGGAGGCCACCATGGCCATCTGCAGCGGCGTGGCCGCGGTGTTGTACTGACCGATCGACGAGAGCGCCGTCTGCGACTTGTTCATGTTCTTGGAGAACACGGACGCGTTCGAACGGACCGGGGTGAACTGCTCCTTGGTGAAGCCGAACTTCTCCGCGGTCTCCAGCATCTTGTCGTTGCCGAGGTCGGCGCCGATCTTGCCGAAGACGGTGTTGCACGAGTAGCGCAGCGCCACTCGCAGCGTCGCGTCCTCGCAGGGGATGTTGCCCTCGTTCTTCAGCGGCGTCGTGGTGCCGGGCATGATCCACGGCAGCGGTGTATCGGTCTTCCGGTCGGGGTCTGTGTAGAGCCCGTGCTCCAGCGCGGCCGCCGCCGTCACGATCTTGAAGGTCGAGCCGGGCGGGTACGTCTCGCGCAGCGCGCGGTTCGTGAGCGGCTTGTCCTTGTTCTTGTCGAGCTTGCCGAACGTGTCGCCGTCCTTCTGCATGATCCCGGCGAACGACGACGGGTCGTACGACGGCGTCGACGCCATCGCGAGGATCGCACCGGTCTTCGGGTCGATCGCGACGGCGGCCCCCTTGCCCCGGTTCTTCAGACCGTCGTACGCGGCCTTCTGCGCGGCGGCGTTGAGGGTGGTCACGACGTTGCCACCCTCCTTCTTCTTGCCGGTGATCATGTCGAGGGTGCGGCGGAAGAACAGCCGGTCGTCGTTGCCGGTGAGGATGCCGTCCTCGATGGACTCGATCTGGCTCGCGCCGACCAGCTGCGAGGCGTACCCGGTGACGGGCGACCACATGGGCCCGTCCTTCCAGGTCCGCTTGTACTTGAGGTCGGTGCCGTCCGTCGCCACGGAACCCGTGATCGACTTGCCGTCGACGATGATGTCGCCGCGCGGCTGCGCGTACCGCTCGATGGCGACGCGCGGGTTCTGCTTGTCGGACTGGAGCTTGTCGGCCTGGGCGTACTGGAGCCAGTTGTCGCGGATCAGCAGGGCGAGGACGAGGAGCCCGCAGAAGATCGCGATCCGGCGCAGGGGCTTGTTCACGGTCGGACCACCTGGGTCATCTCGGCGTCGGGGCTGGGGGCGGGAGCCGGCGCCGGGCGGCGCGCGGTATCGCTGATACGGATCAGGATCCCGATCAGCGCCCAGTTCGCGATCACGGAGGAACCGCCGTACGCGAGGAACGGCATGGTCATACCGGTCAGCGGGATGAGACCCATGACACCGCCGGCGACGACGAACACCTGGATCGCGAACGCGCCCGACAGACCGGCCGCGAGCAGCTTGCCGAACGGGTCACGGGCCGCGAGCGCCGTACGCAGACCGCGCTCGGCGATCAGCCCGTACATCAGCAGGATCGCCATGATGCCCGCGAGGCCGAGCTCCTCGCCGAACGTGGCGAGGACGAAGTCGGAGTTCGCGGCGAACTTGATCAGGTCGGAGTGGCCCTGGCCGAGGCCCGTGCCGAGCACGCCACCGGAGCCGAACGCCCACAGCGCCTGCATCGCCTGCTCGGAGTGACCGGTGACGCCCTGCCTGCTCAGCATGTACTCGTGCATCGGGTCGAGCCACGCCTGGACACGGCTCTGCACGTGCGGCTCGAACGAGGCGACACCGACCGCGCCGACGGCCGACATCAGCAGACCGAACACGATCCAGCTGGTGCGCTCCGTGGCGACGTACAGCATCACGACGAACATGCCGAAGAACAGCAGCGACGTACCGAGGTCCGTCTCGAAGACCAGGATCAGGATCGACATCACCCAGACGACGATGATCGGTCCGAGGTCACGGCCACGCGGGAGGTACAGGCCCATGAAGCGGCGGCTGGCCAGCGCGAGCGCGTCCCGCTTCACCATCAGATAGCCCGCGAAGAACACCGCGATGACGATCTTCGCGAACTCACCGGGCTGGATGGAGAACCCGCCGATGCTGATCCAGATCTTCGCGCCGAACACGTTCATACCGAGACCCGGCACGAGCGGCAGCAGCAGCAGGATCAGCGCGCCCATCATCGAGATGTACGTGTAGCGCTGCAGGATGCGGTGGTCCTTCAGCAGCATGAGCACGCCCACGAACAGGGCGATGCCGATCGCGGAGTACATCAGCTGGTTCGGCGCGTCCGGGCTGAACGACCCGTACTGCGCCTTCGCGAGCTGCTGCAGGCGCTCCGACTGGTCCAGGCGCCAGATGATGACCAGACCCATGCCGTTGAGCAGGGTCGCGATCGGCAGGAGCAGCGGATCGGCGTACGGCGCGAACCGGCGTACGACGATGTGCGCGACGCCCGCGAGCAGGCCGAGGCCCAGGCCGTAGCCCAGGAGCCCGGCGGGCAGCGAGCCGTCGATCGCCAGGCCCACGTTCGCGTACGCGAAAACGGGGATGACGACGGCGAACGCGAGGAGCGCGAGCTCGGTGTTGCGCCGGCTCGGCGCACCGATCGCGCCGATGGTCGACGTGTGTGTAGTGCTACTGCTCATGGCGTGCAAAGGCCCCCAACGGCTGCTTACTGCTTACCGCACAGCGGGACCAGCTTCTGCTCATCCTCCGAGAGGCTGGGGCCAGGTGTGGGCGTCGGTGCGGTCTTGGACTTGGCCGTTCCGGACGGCGTGGGTGTCGGACTCGGCGCTGTCTTCGCCGAGGCGCGCGACGTGGTGAAAGACGTCTTGGTGGCGCCTGTGGTGCCACCCGCCTCGCCCTCGCCGGTCTTCGCGTTCTGCTCGTTCTCCGCCTGGCGGCGCTCGGCGTCCTTCTTGCAGGCCGAGGCCTGCAGCGACAGCTCGCCGATCTTGTCCTTGGCGTCACCGAAGCTGCCCTCGGTGATCGTCGCCTCGACCTGCTTGCGCTGGTACGGCGGCAGGTACTTGAGTTCGATCTCGGGGTGGTCCGTCTCGACCTTCGACAGACTCACCCACGCCAGGTCCTGGCTGATGCCGCGGTACAGCGCGACATGCGACTCGCTCGAACCGACGTAGTACTGCGTCTGCGTCCAACGGTAGCCGCCATACAGGCCACCGCCCACGACGGCCAGCGCCAGGACGATGAAGAAGGATCTCTTGAGCCACTTACGGCCGCGCCGGGGCTTGACGAAGTCGTCGTCGCCGTAGGAGCCGAAGCTTCCCTCGGGAGCGTAACCGTCCGGGTCACCGCTGCCGGGCGGGCCGAACTCGCCGCCGCCGCCGCCCTGCCCGGGCACCTGCCGGCCCGACCCGCGGCCGAGCTCCGACGCACGGCCCGCGGGGGTCTGCATCGCACCGCCGTCGTGCAGCTGGTGCTGCTGGTTCTCGGCGACCGCGCCCACGATGACCGGAGCGTCGGACAGCTGACCGGCGAGCGTGTCACCGCTGTCGATGTCCAGGACGTCCGCCACGATCACCGTGATGTTGTCCGGGCCACCGCCGCGCAGCGCCAGCTGGATCAGGTCCTGCACGGTCTCCTGCGGGCCCTGGTAGCTGGCGAGGGTCTCCTCCATCGTCTGGTGGGAGACCACGCCGGACAGGCCGTCGGAGCAGATCAAGTACCGGTCGCCGGCCCGCACTTCACGGATGGAGAGGTCGGGCTCGACGTGATCACCACTGCCCAGCGCGCGCATGAGGAGGGACCTCTGCGGGTGAGTGGTGGCTTCCTCTTCCGTGATGCGGCCCTCGTCGACGAGGCGCTGCACCCAGGTGTGATCCTGCGTGATCTGCGTCAGCACACCGTCGCGCAGCAGATACGCGCGTGAGTCGCCGACGTGCACGAGGCCGAGGCGCTGACCCGTCCACAGCAGAGCGGTCAGGGTCGTCCCCATGCCTTCCAGCTGGGGGTCCTCCTCGACCATCATCCGCAGCTGGTCGTTCGCCCGCTGCACGGCCGTGCCGAGCGACGTGAGGATGTCGGAGCCGGGAACGTCGTCGTCGAGCGCGACGATCGTCGAGATCACCTCCGACGAGGCGACCTCACCGGCGGCCTGACCACCCATGCCGTCGGCGATCGCGAGGAGACGCGGACCGGCGTAGCCCGAGTCCTCGTTCCCCTCGCGGATCATGCCTTTGTGCGATCCGGCGGCGAAGCGCAGTGACAGACTCATGCGCACCTCGCCCGTCGGCTCCGGGTACATCCGCACGGTGCCCACCCTCCGGTCGGGAGCGCGCTCAGGTCTTGGGTGACCGCGTCGGCTCGCTCGCTCCGCTCGCTCATTGTCGTACTACTTCCGCAGCTCGATGACGGTCTTGCCGATGCGGATCGGCGCGCCCAGCGGAATCGGTTGCGGGGTGGTCAGCCGGGCCCGGTCGAGATAGGTGCCGTTGGTGGACCCGAGGTCCTCCACGATCCACTGTCCGTCCCGGTCCGGGTAGATCCTGGCATGCTTGCTCGACGCGTAGTCGTCATCGAGGACGATCGTCGAATCGTGCGCACGGCCCAGCGTGATGGTCTGGCCTTGCAGCGCCACCGTGGTGCCCGTGAGGGTGCCCTCGGAGACGACGAGTTTCGTGGGGGCGCCGCGGCGCTGCCGCCCGCCGCCTCCACCGCTGTTCTGCTGCTGGGCGCGCTGCTGAGGCGGCGCGGCCTGGCGGGCCGCCGCCTGCTGTTGGCGCCCGCTGTCACGACGCGACCCGCGCTGGGTGACGCGCGTGCCGAACAGGTCGCTGCGGATGACCTGGACGGCCACGATCACGAACAGCCACAGAACGGCCAGGAAACCCAACCGCATGACCGTCAGGGTCAGCTCTGACATTGCCCCCGCTTCACCCTTCGGCTTGCCGGTAAATGATGGTGGTACTGCCCACGACGATCCGCGAGCCGTCGCGGAGCGTAGCGCGGGTGGTGTGCTGCCCGTCCACCACGATGCCGTTGGTGGACCCGAGATCCTGGATCGTCGAGGGCGTTCCGGTCCGAATCTCACAGTGCCGGCGAGAGACGCCGGGGTCGTCGATTCGTACATCGGCTTCGGTGCTGCGGCCGAGAACCAGCGTGGGGCGCGAGATCTGATGGCGTGTGCCATTGATCTCGATCCAGTGACGCACTTGAGCGCCGGGCAGCGGTCCTGCCTGGTTACGCGGCCGAGCTCCCGCCGGTGCCTGCCCGGGGCGGCCCGGAGGCGGCCCCGCGGGCATCGGCGGCGCGCTCGCCGGCGGCTGGCCGTACCCCGCGGCAGCGTTCGCCGCCGGCGGGTAGCCGTAGCCTCCGCCCGCCGCCGGGGGCGCCGAAGCGGGACCCCGGCCGGGCTGCGGCGGCTGCTGGGAGGGCTGGGACTGCTGCTGGCTGGAGCTCGACGCGAGCGTGCGGCTGCGTACCCGGTACAGACCCGTGTCCAGGTCGTCCGCCTTCTCCAGGTGGACCTTGATCGGTCCCATGAAGGTGTAGCGCTGCTGCTTCGCGTAGTCGCGCACCATGCCGGACAGCTCGTCGCCGAGCTGTCCCGAGTAGGGGCTGAGGCGCTCGAAGTCCGGCGCGCTCAGCTCCACGATGAAGTCGTTGGGGACGACGGTCCGCTCGCGGTTCCAGATCGTCGCGTTGTTGTCGCACTCGCGCTGGAGGGCGCCGGCGATCTCGACGGGCTGGACCTCGGACTTGAACACCTTGGCGAAGGTGCCGTTGACCAGACCCTCGAGACGCTGCTCGAACTTCTTCAGGACTCCCATGGGGCACCTCCTCCTTCGTTTTCGTCCTGGTACTGCTTACTGATCGTATCCACGCGCCGGGAAATCGGCTGGTTCCCCCTGTCAGCCCGGTCGATGAGTGTCGACCCTCACAGCTGGATCGTAGAGGGGGTCCCTGGACAGTGTCCCGCACGCGGCGGGGGAGCCGGGAGGGGACGGGGAAGGTGGGGTTGCGGAGCTTGAGGGTGGAGGTGGGATCGGGGGTGTGGACGGGGTCGGCGGTGGGGTTGCGGAGTGGGGGCGCTGTGGGGTGGCGTGGATCCCCTTCTGAGGCTTCGGACGGGCGGCGGAGTACCGGCGGACTGCTGGCGGGCGGCATCGGATGCGAGGTCAGCAGGGGTGGGCCTGCCCAGCAGGTGCCCGCGAAAACGGATGTGAATCCACCCTCTGCAGCGTGCTAATCTTCTGCATGTCGGAAGGCGCTCGCCCCCCAAAGGGCGAGGGACCGGAAGGCACACCCAATGCGCGGGTGGCGGAATAGGCAGACGCGCTGGATTCAGGTTCCAGTGCCCGAAAGGGCGTGGGGGTTCAACTCCCCCCTCGCGCACAAAGAAGAACCGACGAAACGGGTCTTCACCAGTGACGAAAGTCCTGGTGGGGGCCCGTTTCTCGTTGATCGAGCCGCTGGCTACGACTCGGTAGCTCGTGCTGGCTTGTAAGAGTGGCATTGAACACAAGAGCCCTCGCCTGTGATCGGTCGGTCGGGGTGAGGGCTCTGTTGTTGTCCGGAGGGTGCTGCGGATGAGCGCTGGATGCCTACGTTGTCGGTGATAGATGGCCGGTCGGGGTCCAGGCTCCGTGCGGTTTGGTCGTCCGGCGGTGGTGGGTGCGCCGGCGCGGGCGTTGTCCGCTCAGCGCCAGGGTGTCGACCCAGTTCTTGATCTTCCGTTGGTTGGCGTGAGCCAGTTGGAAGACGAGCAGCACGGTCTGAGCCGCGATGCCGCGGATCCGCCGGCCGCCGGCGGCTTCGATGGCTTCGGCGAGGGGACTTTTTGCGCAACCGTTGTATCCCTCGACGCTGTTGCGCAGTCGGAAGTAGACCTTCTGCCATTGCTCGCCCCCGTATTCGAGGGCCTGCCAGTGCTTGGATCCTTCGGCGGGAGCCAGGGTGATGCTGCGCTGGCGGCAGACCTTGAGTGTCCCTGCGGGGTTCGGCTCCGGGTCGATGAGCGGCAGCTGGATGCCTCCCGAGAATCTCGGTTCTCTCAGCCTTGTTCCCCTGTTGCCGGGCCTCTTCCGCGTACCCGGGCTTCTCGACAACACCATCACTGTGCCCCGGCCCCAGTACCAGCGGCAGCACGGACCATCTTCTTCGCGCCGTGGTCGCCGACGTGGTCGGTGTTACCCGCTGCCGCCACCGCGACCTGCTCACACCGGCGCCGGGGGCGCCCGAACTCAGCCGCAACGTCTCAGCTGAGCGCTACACATGCTCAGCGTTCCGCCCTGGTGCGAGAGCGTCCTGCTCATCGACGACACCTGGACCACCGGCAACCACGCCCTGTCAGCGGCTGCGGTTTTTGAAGCCGCCGATGCGGGGTGTGCCCATCTTTGGCCTTGGACTCCACCTCAACATCAGGTACGGCAACACCGCAGCGCTGCCGAGCAGGCGAGGCTGCGCCGATTCGCCAAGGACTGTTGCTGTCGGTTGAGGCTCTGCCCATGGAATGAAGGTCAGGCAGTTCGATGGGCTGGATCGAAGAAAGGAATCAGCTGGTCAGCACATTAGCCCTTGATCACTCAAGTCGGTGAACCATCCCATCGGCCAGAAACATGATCGCGGCGGCGCAGTTCTTTCGGCGGGAGAGATTCTCCGCCGAAAGGGGATTGTTCATGGTCGCGCTTTATCGATCCAGGCTTTTGGTGGCCCTTGCCGCCGCATGCGCCGTCGTGCTGACGGGTTCTTCGGTGGCGCAGGCCGGCGCTGTCGGATCGACTCCTGTCCGAACCTTCGAGTACAGCGTGGCGGCATGACGATGAAAGTTCCGACCGGATGCGCGTTCACACACATCATCCGAGGCGGCGGGAAGAAGATCACCTATCAGAACGCCGGCGTCGACTGTGCTTTTGTCGCCGCGCTCGGCACTGGCTTCTGCAACTGGCGCATCGACTTCACGTACGCGAACACCAACAACAGGACGTACAGGACTGCCCGGGGACGAACGCACCCCGAGTGCAAGATCGATCCGATGCGGAACAACTCTCCCCAGACGCTGCCTCGTTATGGAAAGGCGTGTGCGCATCTCTACGTCAACGGGGTGCGCCGAGTGAGCCAGTGTCACCACATCACGAAGTGAGCCGTTCATGATTGATCGACAGCAGAGGCGGGACCAAGGATGGGAGGCGCGGCGGCGGCCCGCTGGGATCGCCGCGTTCTTGGCGGGTCTCGTTGTGACACTCGCCTTCTTCGCCTTCTTCGCCTTCTTCCCTGGGCTTCCGCACGTCATCGATTGGGGGGCGATCGTTGTTGCCGTTCTGGTAGGAGCACTCACCCGATGGGTCTGCCTGACGTGGGTGGGAAAGAGGAGCAGAGACAGCAAGTGAGCTCAGGCATAGCGACGAGGGCTGGCAGAGAGACGCCTGCGGTTATTGAGCGCGGAGCGCGGACTGTGGGTGCTGGACGCTCAAGGCCTTGATGCCCCTGGCCTGCGCCGTGGGAAATCGGCGCCAACAGGCCGGGAAACGATCTATGCGTCGGGCTCATGAGCCCTGATCATTGCGTTTCGTCGGTGGTCCACAAGTCAGAAGCCCCGCAGATCTCAGATCTGCGGGGCTTCTGCGTTTCCCGGACGTGAGCGGTCCTGCGCGGGCGCGGCCCCGGCTCGGGTGGGTGCGGGTCCTGAGTGCGGTCCCCCGGCTCCGGCGGGTTCGGCCGTGAGGACAATCACAATGATTGGCGAAGGGTCCCCCAGCGTCGTACAGGACGGGGGGACCCTCGGGACCGCGGTGCTTCCCTGCGCGTCGGTGACGGCGCTGAGCGTCAGGCGGCGTCGGCGGAGAAGCGTGCGGCGAGCTCCTTGGCCCGGGCGTCCGCGTCCTCCAGGGCCTTGGTGCGGGACGCCTCGGCGAGCGGGATGAGCTCGCTCATCGCCGGAGTCGTGTGCGCCAAGGTCAGCTCGGGAACGATGAAGTCCACGTCCAGGCCCAGCATCGTGCCGAGAAGGTCACGCAGGTAGTTCTGCACGTATTCGAAGGGCTCGCGCGGGGTCCCCGGCGCGTACGAGCCGCCGCGGCTGGCGACGACCGTGACCGGCGTCCCCTTCGCGGACGGCGTCTCGCCGGCGGTACGCCCCATGAGGATCACCTGGTCCAGCCAGGCCTTCAGGGTCGACGGGATCGAGAAGTTGTACATGGGGGCGCCGATCAGCACAGCGTCCGCCTGCTCCAGTTCCTCGATGAGCTTCAGACGCTCGGCGAAGGCCGCGGCCTGCTCGGGGCTGTGGGTGGCGGGGTCGGCGAAACCGGCGGAGGCGCCGACCGTGTCCAGGTGCGGGACCGGGTTCACGGCCAGATCGCGGTAGATCACGGTGCCGTCCGGGTGCTGCTCCTCCCAGGTCTTGCGGAAGGCGTCGGCGACGGTGCGGGAGGCGGAGGCCGAGCCGGGCCATACGGACGAGTCGACGTGCAGAAGGGTGGGCATTGGGGGTCTCCAAAGGTGCGGGGGTTCGGCCGCATAGGTAGGTGCAGTTCTGTTCGGAGCTACCGTATGAACAGTAACTTACTTTTATTTAGTCCCCTACGGGAGGGCAGTACCCTGAGGGCATGGCGGGCAACGGGGAATACGAGAGCGGCGCCGCACGCGAGGCGAGGGCCCACAACCCCGAAGCGTGCAAGCGGGTCGACAGCGGCATCACCCGCGTCTTCGGCCTGCTCGGCAAGCGCTGGACGGGACTCGTCGTCTCCGTCCTCCTCCAGCACCCCGTCCACTTCGCCGACCTGCGCCGAGCCATCCCCGGCATCAGCGAGCGCATGCTCTCGGACCGCCTCACCGAACTCGGCGCCGCCGGCCTCGTCGTACGCGAGGTCGACGAAGGACCCCCGCTTCGCGTCGCGTACCGCCTGACAGAAGCGGGCGCCGCCCTCGAACCGGCGCTGAAGGAACTCGGGCTCTGGGCCGAGGCGTATCTGCCTGAGGGGTAGCGGGGCCTGCGCGAGGGGGACCCCGGCACCGACCGCCCGTACGTCCTGACGCCGTCGCGGTGGTCGAGGGCTCGGGTTCGGCACTCGGGGTCCGTCCTGCTGTTCCGCGCTCGGGTTCGGTCCTCGGGTTCGGCGCTCCGGTTTCCGCACTCCGGGCGGGTTTCCACAATCGCGGGGTTATCCACAGGCTCTGACGGGTTCCGGCCGACGGCGGTACGGTCGTCGCCAGTTGATGTTCAGAGGCGGGGGAGGCGGTCCGCGTGGCCGAGGTCGACACGGCGGTGCCGGTACAGCGTGAGGAACCGGCGGCTCGGCGGCTGCGGGCCATCGAGGGGTTCGCGACGCGACCACCCTCCTCCGGATCACCCAAGCAGGAGGGCAAAGCCCTGCGCGACCGCGTACCGCGCTCCGCCCACGAGGCCCTCACCCTGCATCCCGCACGCCCCGACGCCGTCGCCGCGGTCGAGGAGTCCAACCTCGGCCGGATCGAAGAGCTCACACCCATACGCGTCGGCAGGATGGCGGCGACCCCGTTCGCGTTCCTGCGCGGATCCGCCGGCCTCATGGCCCACGACCTCGCACAGACCCCCGTCACCGGCATCGGCGCCCAGATCTGCGGAGACGCCCACGCGGCGAACTTCGGCCTCTACGCCGACGCCCGCGGCGGCCTCGTCATCGACCTCAACGACTTCGACGAAACGGTGCACGGCCCCTGGGAATGGGACGTGAAGCGACTCGCCACCTCACTCGTCCTCGCGGGCCGCGAAGCCGGAGCCGACGAGGACACCTGCCGGGAAGCCGCGCACTACGCGGTGGGCGCGTACCGCCGCACCATGCGCCTGCTGGCCAGACTGCCCGTCCTCGACGCGTGGAACGCCATCGCCGACGAGGAACTCGTCTCCCACACCGACGCCCACGACCTCGTCGGCACGCTGGAACGCGTATCCGAGAAGGCTCGCAACAACACCAGCGGAAGATTCGCCGCCAGGTCCACCGAACTGGCCGAGGACGGCACCCGACGCTTCGTCGACGCACCACCCGTGCTGCGCCGCGTACCCGACGGGGAGGCGTCCGAGGTCGCGGCATCCCTCGGCGACTACCTGCAGACACTCTCCGAAGACCGCCTGCCCCTGCTCGGCCGCTACGCGATCCAGGACGTCGCCTTCCGCGTCGTCGGCACCGGGAGCGTGGGCACCAGGTCGTACGTGGTCCTGCTCCTCGACCACCGGGGAGAGGCACTCGTGCTCCAGGTGAAGGAAGCACGCCCCTCCGCGCTGCTGCCCCACCTGCCCGCAGTCGGCTTCGAGATACCGGCGGCCGTCCATGAGGGGCGGCGCGTGGTCCTCGGACAGAAGCGGATGCAGGTCGTCAGCGACATCCTGCTCGGCTGGACGACCGTGGCCGGACGACCCTTCCAGGTACGGCAGTTCAGAAACCGCAAGGGAAGTGTCGACCCCGCGGCTCTCGCCGCCGATCAGATGGACGACTACGGCCGCATGACGGGCGCGCTCCTCGCCCGCGCCCACGCACACAGCGCCGACCCCCGACTGATCGCCGGCTACTGCGGCAAGAACGAGGAACTGGACGAGGCCATCGCCCAGTTCGCGGTCGCCTACGCGGACCGCACGGAACAGGACCACGCATCCCTGGTCAGGGCTGTGCGGGAGGGGCGGGTGGGGGCTGAGGTGGGGGTTTGAGGGGGTGTGGGGGTGGGGGCTCGGGTTTGTGTCGCGGGTCGCGGTGTCGGGCTGGGCTGGAGGATGCAGGTCGAGGCTGAGCTGGAGGGGCCGAGGCGCGGGGTGGGGCTGGGCTGAATTGAGCTGATCTGGGGTGGGGAGGGGGCAGGGGGAGGGGAGCCCCCCAGAACCCTTGAAATCAGGCGTCGAGCAGGGCATCCCGGCCCGTGCCCTAGGCTGGACGGGTGACGACCCCGGAAGCCGAGTCGACCCCGTCCGAGGCCCCTGCCGCTGAGCCGCAGGGGCAGCCTGTTGCTGAGGGGCGGCCCGAGGCGCGGCTTGAGCGGGCTGTGCTCGCCGCCGAGCAGGCTCTGATCGAGTACGAGATCGCGGTGGAGACGTTCCGGGTCGAGGTGGAGAACTTCTCTCGCCTGCACCACCAGAAACTCGGCCCCATGTATACGCGCCTGGACGAGCTCGAGGCGCAGATCGCCGAGGCGGTCGCCGCGCGGAGCGGGGATCCCGAGGACCGGCGTAAGGCGGACGAGGCCAGGGCGCGCGTGATGCCGATGCCCGCGGTCGAGGAGCTGTTCGACCAGTGGATGGACGGCGACGGTCTCTCGCCGGAGGCGTCCGCCATGCTCACCGATCAGCCCGTTCGGCCGCCGCAGCGTGTGCGGCCGAGCGACGAGGCCCGCAAGCTCTACCGGGAACTCGTCCGCAAGGCGCACCCGGATCTGGCGCAGGACGAGAAGGACCGGGCGCGGCGCGACGAGTTCATCGTGCGGGTCAACGCGGCCTATGGCCGGGGCGACGAGGCTTTGCTGAAGGAGCTGTCCGACGAGTGGGCCGCGGGGCCTGTGCCCGAGGCGCGCAAGCCCAGCCCGAGCGAGGAGCTGTACGAGCGGCTCGAGTGGCTGGCTCAGCGCAAGGAGCTGCTGACGGCCGTTGCTCAGGAGCTGGAGGAGAGCGCGATCGGCGCGATGCTGCGGATGGCGCCGGACGACCCCGACCGGCTGCTCGAGGAGATCGCGGAGCAGTTGCTCGCGCAGGTCGCCGAGCGAGAGGCTGAGCTGGAGCGGCTGATGCGCGAACAGGCTGCCGATAGCTGAGCCGGTGGTCGAGCAGGCTGTTGGTAGTTGAGCTGCTTGCCGAGCATGCTGCTTGAGCTGGGCAGCTGGGCAGCTGGGCAGCTGGGCAGCTGGGCTGGCCGGTCGCTGAGCCGAGACCCCGGTGCGAGGGTCGCTCCCACCCTGCGTTGCTGACGGTCGTCCGAGCGGCTGACCGCCCTGGTGCCTGGCGGGTCAGGGCCCCGGATGGGGTCGGGTAGCGTCGGGGGTATGCATTTCGGATCTGGTGTGCCCACGGTTGAGGTCGGCGAGCTCGTGGACGGGGACTTTCTCCTCGATGTCCGTGAGGACGATGAGTGGCAGGCGGGTCACGCCGAGGGTGCGTTGCACATTCCGATCAGTGAGTTCGTGGCGCGGTACGGCGAGCTGACCGAGGCGGCTCCCCAGGACGGTCGGGTCAACGTGATCTGCCGGTCCGGCGGCCGTTCCGCGCAGGTGACGATGTATCTCGTGCAGCAGGGCATCGATGCGGTGAACGTGGACGGTGGCATGCAGGTGTGGGCCGCCGCCGGACGGCCCGTCGTGGACGACAAGGGGCAGTCGGGCTTCGTGCTCTGACCCCCGGCTCAGCCGAGGGGATGGGCCGCCAGCAGGTCGCCGAGTGTTTCCTCGTGGGCGGCTGCCGGGCCGAGTGACAGTTCCAGCTGCTTGGCCCAGGCGTGGTAGCGGTGCAGCGGGTAATCGGTGTCGGCGCCGAATCCTCCGTGCAGATGCTGTGCGGTCTGGACGACGCGTCGTACGCCTTCCGATGCCCAGATCTTGGCGACCGCGATGTCGCCTGCTGCGGGGAGCGCTCCGCCTGCCTGGGTGCTGATGCGCCAGGCGGCCTGCCAGAGGGTGGCCTCCATGGCGCGCAGGTCGATGTAACGGTCCGCGGCCTGGACCGCGACCGCTTGGAATGTCGCCACCGGGTAGCCGAACTGTTCGCGCTTGCTCGTGTAGTCGCCGGTCATCTGGAGGACGCGTTCGCCTAGGCCCAGTGCCAGGGCACAGGTTCCGGTGGTGAGGAGCTGGCGCAACCGGCCCCAGGCCTCGTCGGTCTCGATGATCTGGTGGGGGTCGAGGCGCACGGAGTCGAGGTGTAGTTCGCCGAGGCGTTCGCCGGTCGTGGAAATCTGTTCGGCGAGGGTGAGTCCTTCGTGCGGGTGGGGCGCTACGGCGATGACGGTGCGACCCTGTGGGGTGTGGGCGGGTACGGCGATGTGGTCGGCGTTGTGCGCCCAGGGCACGCCGGTCTGGGTGCCGTCGAGGATCCAGGTGTCGGTGTCCGTGTCGCGGCGTGCGCTGACGGCGAGTTGGGCCGGGTCGTGGCCGGTGCGGCCTGCGGAGGCGGCGGTGAGGACGAGTTCGCCGCGGGCTGCCCGGGGGAGGATCTGCTCCTTCAACTCGTCGCTGCCGTAGGTCTGTACGGCGACGGCGGTCGCGGTGTGCTCCAGGAGCGGGACGCGGGCGAGTGCCTTGGCGGATTCCCGTAGGACCAGGCAGAGCGCGATGGCGTCCAGGCCCGCGCCGCCGTGTTCGGGGGCGAACAGGAGGCTGAGCAGGTCGGCGTCGGCGAGTTTCGACCACAGAGCCCGGTCGAAGTCGTCGGCGATCGCGCCGGGGGTGAGGGCCGGGCTCGGCACGCTGTCGGGCGCGACCGGGCCGAACACGGCCTTGGCCGCCTCGACGGCCGCCTGCTGTTCTTCGGTGAAGGTGAAGTCCACTGCCCTGTCCCTCCGTGCACCGGTTCGTCGTGGCGACCGCCAGGATCTGACGGTGCGTCAAGGTAGAACAAGTTCTACGAGAAGGGAATACGCGGAGGGAATGCGAGGGCAGTGGGGCGCCGTCAGCCGTCAGCCGTCAGCCGTCAGCGGTCGAAGTCCAGCTCCACCGTCTCCGTGGCCGGGTGGGACTGGCAGGCGAGTACGTAGCCGGCGTCGGTCTCCTCGGGCTCGAGTGCGAAGTTCCGGTCCATGCGCACCTCGCCCGAGACGAGGAACGCTCGGCAGGTTCCGCAGACGCCGCCCTTGCACGCGTACGGCGCGTCGGGGCGGTTGCGCAGCACGGTCTCCAGGAGTGATTCGCCGTCGTCGACGGGCCAGGTGCCGGAGCGGCCGTCGAGCTGGGCGGTGACCGTGGAGTGCGCGAGGGCCGGCGCGGGGCGGGAGGGTGCCGCTCCGTCGTCGACGTGGAAGATCTCCTCGTGGATGCGGGCTCTTCCTACACCGAGGGCGCGCAGCGTGCGCTCCGCTTCCTGTACGAGTCCGAAGGGCCCGCACAGGTACCAGCCGGCGACCTCGTCTACGGGGAGCAGCGCGGGCAGGAGGGTCGTCAGACGCTCCTGGTCGAGGCGGCCGGAGTCGAGGCCGGCCTGCTGTTCCTCCCGGGACAGGACCGTGACCAGCTGGAACCGATCTGGGTAGCGGTCCTTCAGGTCGGCCACCTCGTCCAGGAACATCGTCGACGCGGCGGTGCGGTCGCTGCGGATGAGGCAGAAGCGGGCGTGCGGCTCGCGGGCGAGCAGGGTGGCCGCGATCGACAGGACCGGGGTGATGCCGCTGCCGCCGACCACGGCGGCGTAGAGCCCGGGGGTGGGCTCGAGGATGAAGCGGCCGGCGGGGGTCATGACCTCAAGCGCGTCGCCGACGGCGATCTCTTTGAGGGCGTACGTCGAGAAGGAGCCGCCTTCGACGAGGCGGACGCCGACGCGGAGGATCTGGGGGCCTTCGGGGCCCGGGGCGGGTGAGCAGATCGAGTACGTGCGCCGGATCTCGCCGTCGTCGGCCGGGCGGCGAAGGGCGAGGTGCTGGCCCGGCGCGTGGCGGAATTCCTCGCGAAGGGATGCGGGGACCTCGAAGGTGAGGGCCACGGAGTCGTCGGTGAGCCGGTCGACCGCGACTACGCGGAGCTGGTGGAAGCGGGCCATCACAACTCCTTGAAGTGGTCGAAGGGTTCGCGGCAGTCGAGGCAGCGCCGCAGGGCCTTGCAGGCGGTGGAGGAGAAGCGGCTTAGGAGTTCGGTGTCCGTGGATCCGCAGTGTGGGCAGCGCAGAGGGGCGTCGCCTGCCTCGGGGGCGCCGAGGAGCGTGGCGGCGGCCGCGTCGGCAGCTGTGCGCCTGGGTGGTGTGGTGCGAGTGGGGCTCAGGGCGACGGTTACCGGCCCCTGGTCCTCCCGGACGGCGCGCGGTGGAGCTATGCCGAACTCTCGGAGCTTGCGGCGGCCCTCGTCCGTGATGTCGTCCGTGGTCCAGGCCGGTGCGAGCACCCGCCGGACGGTGACGTCCGGTATTCCGCGCTCGTGCAGGACATGCTTGATGTCCGTGGCCATGGCCTCGACGGCCGGGCAGCCCGTGTAGGTGGGGGTCAGCTCCACCTCGACGCTGCCGGGGTTGAGGCAGTGGACGGCGCGGAGCACGCCCAGCTCTTCCAGTGTGAGTACGGGCAGTTCGGGGTCGGGCACAGAGCCGGCGAGGCGGCGCAGCTCAGCTTCGAGCGGCGTCTCCGGTCGGGCGGCGGTGTCCTGGGGGGAGGGCTCGGGGGCCTTGGTCACCATGACGCCCCCGGGTGGCTGCGGTGGAGGTGCTGCATCTCGGCGAGCATCCGTCCGAACGGTTCCGTGTGCAGGCCCTGGCGTCCGGCGCCGGCGCTCCAGGCCCCGGCCCGCGGTCCCTCCGGGACGGTCAGGGTCGCCCGCTCCAGGACGGCGGTGACCGACGTGGTCCAACTGGCCTGCATCTCCGGCCAGTCGATGTCGATGCCGTCGACGGGCTGGAACATCTCTCCGGTGTGACGCCAGAGTGCGTCGCAGGCCCGCTGCATCCGGTCGTGGCTTTCGGCGGTGCCGTCCCCGAGGCGTACGGTCCATTGCTCGGCGTGGTCCTGGTGGTACGCGACTTCCTTGACCGCCTTGGCGGCGAGGCCGGCGAGCGGTCCGCCGGTCGCGGCGAGGCGGCCGTACAGGAGGCGCTGGTACGTGGAGAAGTACAGCTGGCGGGCGATGGTGTGGGCGAAGTCGCCGTTGGGCTGTTCGACCAGCTGGACGTTGCGGAAGGCGCGTTCCTCGCGCAGGTAGGCCAGCTCGTCCTCGTCGCCGACGAGGGAGAGCAGGACCCGGGCCTGGCCGAGGAGGTCGAGCGCGATGTTGGCCAGGGCGACTTCTTCTTCGAGGACCGGGGCGCGTCCGGCCCACTCCCCCAGTCGGTGCGACAGCACGAGCGCGTCGTCGCCCAGGGCGAGCGCCGCGGCAGCGGTGACGGCGCCGGCGGAAGAGGCGGGGTTCAGGGACGTGGTCACAGGTGCTTCACCCCTTCCGGGATCTCGTAGAACGTCGGGTGCCGGTACGGCTTGTCGGCGGCGGGCTCGAAGAAGGGATCCTTCTCGTCGGGAGAGGAGGCGGTGATCGAGGTGGACGGGACGACCCAGATCGAGACGCCTTCGCCGCGGCGGGTGTACAGATCGCGCGCGTTACGCAGGGCGAGCTCGGCGTCCGGCGCGTGCAGGCTTCCCGCGTGGGTGTGCGACAGTCCGCGCCGGGAGCGTACGAAGACCTCCCACAGCGGCCAGTCCTTCGCGTCGCTCATGCCGTCGCCTTCCCGTTCGCCCCGGAGTCTTGTGCCCCGGAGTGCTTCGCCTCGGAGTGTTTCGCCGCGTGGGCCGCGGCCGCTTCCCTGACCCAGGCGCCCTCGTCGTGCGCCTTTCTGCGCTGGGTGATCCGCTGTTCGTTGCACGGTCCGTTGCCCTTGAGGACCTCCCAGAACTCCGTCCAGTCGATGGCTCCGAAGTCGTGGTGCCCACGCTCCTCGTTCCACACGAGGTCCGGGTCGGGGAGGGTGAGCCCGAGGGACTCGGCCTGCGGGACGCAGATGTCGACGAAGCGCTGGCGCAGCTCGTCGTTCGAATGGCGCTTGATCTTCCATTCCGTCGACTGCGCGGAGTGCGACGACTCGTCGTCCGGAGGGCCGAACATCATCAGGGACGGCCACCACCAGCGGTCGACGGCGTCCTGCGCCATCGCGTGCTGGGCCTCGGTGCCGCGGCTCAGGGCGAGGAGCAGCTCGTAGCCCTGGCGCTGATGGAAGGACTCCTCCTTGCAGATCCGCACCATGGCGCGCGCGTACGGCCCGTACGAGCAGCGGCACAGGGGGACCTGGTTCGTGATCGCCGCGCCGTCCACGAGCCAGCCGATGGCGCCGACGTCCGCCCAGGTCAGCGTCGGGTAGTTGAAGATCGACGAGTACTTCTGCCGGCCGCTGTGCAGCTTGTCGAGGAGCTCGTCGCGGCCCGTGCCGAGCGTTTCGGCGGCGCTGTACAGGTACAGGCCGTGGCCGGCCTCGTCCTGGACCTTGGCCATCAGGATCGCCTTGCGTCGCAGCGAGGGGGCGCGCGTGATCCAGTTGGCCTCCGGCTGCATGCCGATGATCTCGGAGTGGGCGTGCTGCGCGATCTGGCGCACGAGCGTCGCGCGATAGGCGTCCGGCATCCAGTCGCGGGGCTCGATGCGTTCCTCCGCCGCGACGGCGGTGTCGAACGCTGTCTGGTACGCGGCGGTGCCCAGCTCTTGGCTCGTGGCGGTGCCGGTGGCGTCGGACGTGGCGTGGGCCGCCTGTGTCCGCGCCGCTTGGTGCGCAGCTGCTGTCGCCATCCCGGTCTCCCTCGACCTTGAGCGAATCTCCCGACCGATCGTTCGGTTCGTTGGATTCAATGGTGGGACGTGGCGCCGTAGGGTGTCAACCCTGCGAGGTCCGGCCTGTGGATAAGTCCCATGCCTCTGTGCCTCGCGTGCGCGGCTGAGTACCGTGCCGGTGCGGCGGCGGGAGCGGGCCGCGGGGCGAGGAATCGGTTCGGCAAAAGCGCGGACCGGAGGCATCGGGAGACTCGGGGAAACGGGGCGGCATGGACGCGTACGACAAGGGCCCGACCGCCCGGCGTTCCGACCCGGAGCCGCGGCCGGATCCTTTGCGGAGCCCTGCCCCGGACGAGGTGCCTGAGGCCGCCCATGTACCTGAGGTCGGCCAAGTGCCTGAGCCGGATCTCCCGTCCCCATCCCTCACACCCTCGTCCCCATCCGCCATACCCCGCATAGGCATGTCGGCTCTCTCCCTCCGCTACCAGATCGCCGCCGCCTGCGCGCTCGTCGTGGTCGCTCTCGTGGCGTGTGTGCACGTAGCGATGGTGTTTCTGCACGTCGCTCCGTCCAACACCGTCTCCAAGCAGTACGGCCGGACCGTCGACAGCTGGATCTATCCGGAGTTCGAGCAGAACTGGAAACTGTTTGCGCCGAACCCGCTCCAGCAGAACATCGCCGTGCAGGCCCGCGCGGAGGTCCGTACGGCCGACGGCGGTACGCGTACGACCGGCTGGTACGACCTGTCCGCACGGGACGGCGCCGACATCGACGGGAATCTGCTGCCCAGCCACACGCAGCAGAACGAGTTGCGCCGGGCCTGGGACTTCTATGTGTCCGCGCACGACAGCGAGAACCGCCCGAACGGTCTGCGAGGCCAGCTCTCCGAGCGCTACATCCGCCGCATCGTCGTCCTGCGGCTGTCCCACGAGGACGGGCTGACGGCCGACGTCAAGACGGCCGTCGGCAAGCAGCACACCATCGCCCGTGTCCAGGTCCGCTCGCGGACCACCAACGTGGCGCCGCCCCCGTGGAGCGACGAGAAAGTGGATCCCAAGCCCCTCTACCGGGAGGTTCCCTGGTGGACGGTGACGGTCGCGGACAGGGCACTCGACAGCAACAGCAACAGCAACAGCAACAGCAACAGCAACAGCCGGAGCCAGAGCCGGAGCCAGAGCCAGGGCCAAAACGGCAACGGCACGCGCGCGCGTGCCGCCACTGACGGGACGGATGTCCGGTGAACCGCATCGACCGCGTCACCGGGTCCGCCCTCGGGCCCTACCAGAGCGCAGTGATCCGAATCGGCTTCTCCGCGACCTGGCTGCTGTTCCTGCTGCGCGAGTTCCCCAACCGCCACGAGCTGTACGGGCCCGACGGGCCGTGGAGCTGGGACATGGCGCAGCAGCTCATCGCCGGTAACGGCGCCTTCACCGCTCTGATGTGGTCGGACGGCCGCGTCTGGTTCGAGATCGTCTACGCCGCCGCGGTCGTGACCAGTGCACTGCTGATGCTGGGCTGGCGCACCCGGACCATGTCCGTCCTGTTCATGATCGGCGTGCTCTCGCTGCAGAACCGCAGCATCTTCATGGGCGACGGCGGCGACAACGTCATCCATCTGATGTCGATCTATCTGGTGTTCACGCGGTGCGGGCAGGTCTGGTCGCTGGACGCGCGGCGAGCGGCACGCGCGCGTGAGCACTTTGCGCGTGAGGGCGACATCGGACCGCCCGACGTGGTGGGGCGGGTGCTGTGGTGGCTCGCGGGGCTCGGGCTGTCCGTGATCACGTTCATGGGGGTCGTGAGCGGGGGCTGGCTGGTCGTGTTCTGGGGGCTGTGGGCCGTGCAGGGCCTGTGGTGGGCGGTGAACCGGAGGGACCCGTACGGCGAGCCCCGGCAGCTGCTCGACGTGATCGCGAACCTCGCGCACAACGCCGCGCTTCTCGTGATCATGGCGGAGGCGTGTCTGATCTACGCGACCGCCGGCTGGTACAAGATCCAGGGCAGTCGCTGGCAGGACGGGACGGCGGTCTACTACCCGCTCCACCTGGACTACTTCTCGCCCTGGCCGGCCCTCGGTGATCTGCTCGCCTCGCACGGGCTGATGGTGATGCTCGTGTCGTACGGGACGGTCGCCGTGCAGGTCGCCTTCCCGTTCACGCTGTTCAACCGGCGCGTCAAGAACGTCCTGCTGGTCGCCATGATGTGCGAGCACGCGGCGATCGCCGTGCTGCTCGGACTGCCGTTCTTCTCGCTCGCGATGATCGCCGCCGACGCGGTGTTCCTGCCGACGCCGTTCCTGAAGCGGCTGGGTGGATGGGTGGCACGCGCGCGTGGAGGCGTGTTTTCCCGTACGGCCAGCGCCTCTACGGTGCCGGGGCCTCGCGCCGCGGAGAGCCCCGACCAGGCCCACGTAGGCTTCACGCCATGAGTGGGGCGAACGGCGTGCACAGGCACACAGCGTGAACAGGCAAGCAGCATGAGCAGGTACACAGCATGAGCAGGGCGCACGGCATGAACGGGCGAGCAGCATGAGCAGGGCAGATATCGCCGGCGTCGACGCATGGCGCGCCCGTGCCGAGACGTCCGTCCTCCTCGACGGGTTCCACGCGCTCAAGCACGCCCTGCGTTTCGGCGCACGCGTGCCCGTGGCCCTGGCGGCCAGCCGTCCCGCCGCGCTCGCCCTGGCCGAGGAGCTCGCCCCGGACGTGCGGGACGCCCTTGACGGGCTTCTGGTGGAGGTGACGGAGGAGACGCTGCGTTCCCTCGTGCCGCGTCTGCATCCCACGGGGGTGGCCGCGCTGGCGGTGCGGCCCGACCGGGCGGCGAACCTGGCCGCCGTGGCCCACCTGCCGAGGACCGCGCCCGTCGTCGTCCTCGACAACCCCCGCAACCTCGGCAACGCGGGCGCCGTCATCCGGCTCGCCGCGGGCTTCGGGGCGACGGGCGTCGTCATGACCGGCAGCCTCGACCCCTGGCATCCGACTGTCGTACGCGGTGGTGCGGGCCTGCACTTCGCGACGGCGGTCGAGCGCCTGGCGGTGGAGGAGCTGCCGCCGGGGCCCGTGTACGCGCTCGATCCGGAGGGCGAGGACATCCGGGGGACTGCGCTGCCGGACGACGCGCTGCTCGCCTTCGGCTCGGAGCGCAGCGGCCTGTCGCCCGAACTGCGCGCCCGTGCCGACCACTTGGTGTCGCTGCCGATGCGGGCGCAGGTCTCCAGCTACAACCTGGCGACGAGCGTCGGCATGACGCTCTTCCACTGGAGCACCTGTGGCACGCCGGGCGGTCCCGTGGGCCGCCCGGCTGCCTGAGCTGACGCCGGTCGGAGGCCTCAGGCTTCCTTGCGCACCTCCACCACGCGGAAGCGGTTCGACACGAACGCTCCGTCGCACAGCGCCGCGTTGGCCGCGGGGTTGCCGCCGGAGCCGTGGAAGTCCGAGAACGCCGCCGTCTGGTTCACGTACACCCCGCCCGTGAGGTTGATGGACAGCTGGGCGCACTCTTCGAGGCAGACCTCTTCGACGGCTTCGGCGACCTCGTCGGAGGTCGTGTACGCGCCGACCGTCATCGCGCCCTTGTCGCGCACCGTGCGCCGCAGCAGGTCCAGTGCGTCCGTCGTGGAGTCGACGGCGACGGCGAAGGAGACCGGGCCGAAGCACTCGCTGAGGTAGGCGGACTCGGAGTCGGCGCCGTCCCAGAACTTCCGCGCACCGTCCTGCTTGACGATCATCGGCGTACGGACGACGGCGCCCGGGAACTCCGGGTTGCTGATCTTCCGTGAGGCGAGGGCGACTTCGCCGAGGCCGGAGGCGGCCTCCAGGCGGGACTTCACGTCCGGGTTCACCAGGGCACCGAGCAGCGCGTTCGCCCGGGCGTCGTCGCCGAGGAGGCCGCCGACCGCGGCCGCGATGTCGGTGACCACCTCGTCGTACGTCTTGGGGCCCTCGTCCGTGCTGATGCCGTCGCGCGGGATGAGGAGGTTCTGCGGGGTGGTGCACATCTGGCCGCTGTACAGGGACAGGGAGAACGCGAGGTTCGCCAGCATTCCCTTGTAGCGGTCGGTCGAGTCGATGACGACCGTGTTGACGCCGGCCTTCTCCGTGTAGACCTGCGCCTGCCGGGCGTGCGTCTCCAGCCAGTCGCCGAACGCCGTCGAGCCCGTGTAGTCGATGATCTTGATCTCGGGGCGCAGGGCGATCGTCTTGGCGATGCCTTCGCCGGGCTTCTCGGCGGCCAGTGCCACCAGATTCGGGTCGAAGCCGGCCTCGGCGAGGACCTCGCGGGAGACCTGGACGGTGAGGGCGAGGGGCAGCACCGCGCGCGGGTGGGGCTTCACCAGGACGGGGTTGCCGGTGGCGAGGGAGGCGAAGAGGCCCGGATATCCGTTCCACGTGGGGAACGTGTTGCAGCCGATGAGGAGCGCGATGCCGCGCCCGACCGGCGTGAACTGCTTGCCGAGGACGAGGGGGTCGCGCTTGCCCTGCGGCTTGGTCCACTCCGCCGCGTCCGGTGTGCGTACCTGCTCGACGTACGCGTAGGCCACCGCTTCGAGCCCGCGGTCCTGCGCGTGCGGGCCGCCCGCCTGGAACGCCATCATGAAGGCCTGGCCGCTGGTGTGCATCACGGCGTGCGCGAACTCGTGCGTACGCGCGCTGATCCGGGCCAGGATCTCCAGGCATACGGCGGCGCGTGCCTCGGCGCCCGCCTCGCGCCACGCGCGCATGCCCGCGCGCATCGCCGGGAGCAGGACGTCGAGGTCGGGGTGCGGGTAGGTCACGCCCAACTCGACTCCGTACGGCGACATTTCGTCGCCCACCCAGTCGTCCGTGCCGGGCTGGCCGAGGTCGATCCGGGTGCCGGAGAGTGCGTCGAAGGCGGCCTTGCCCTCGGGCATGCTCAGGCTTCCGTGCTCTCCGTATGCCTTGGGGTGCTCGGGGTGCGGCGACCAGTACGCGCGCGTGCGGATCGCTTCCAGCGCCTGGTCAAGGGTGGGCCGGTGCTTGGCGATCAGGTCGTGCGCGGTGGCTTCGGCGGCCATGGCGGACCAACTCCTCGTCGAGACGGCTCTTCGTCGAGCCGGCGAGCTGGGCAGGAACAGCTGGGCAGGAACAGGCAGACACGGCTAGAGTAACCGAACGATCGGTCGGGACAAGGGGGTCCGTCGAACCTGTGGAAAACTCCGCGCCCGCCGCTGCGCCCCGACCCCCGGGCCCCCGGCCGTCGTCCCGTGCGGGAGGATCGCGACCATGACAGCACTCGAGCTCGGCAGCCCCGAACGCCTTGTGGGCGTGGTGGGCACCGGCACCATGGGCCAGGGCATCGCCCAGGTCGCCCTGACCGCCGGTCACCCCGTCCGGCTCTACGACGCCGTGCCGGGACGCGCCAGGGAGGCCGCGGACGCCATCGCCGCGCGCCTGGACCGCCTGGTCGACAAGGGCAGGCTCGACGCGGCCGAGCGCGACGCCGCCCGCGCGCGTCTGAGCCCCGCCGAGTCCCTCGATGAGTTCGCGGGGGCGGCGCTCGTCGTCGAGGCCGTACTGGAGCGGCTCGACGTGAAACAGCAGCTGTTCACGGACCTGGAGGAGATCGTCGGGGACGACTGTCTGCTCGCGACCAACACCTCGTCCCTGTCCGTCACGGCCGTCGGCGGCGCGCTGCGCCTGCCGGGCCGCCTCGTCGGCCTGCACTTCTTCAACCCCGCGCCCCTGATGCCGCTGGTCGAGGTGGTCTCCGGCGCGGCGACCGATGTCACGGCGGCCACGCGCGCGTACGAGACGGCCCGCGCCTGGGGCAAGACGCCCGTCGTCTGCGCCGACACCCCCGGATTCATCGTCAACCGCATCGCGCGCCCCTTCTACGCCGAGGCGTTCGCGGTCTACGAGGAGCAGGGCGCCCAGCCCGCCACCATCGACGCCGTCCTGCGTGAGTGCGGCGGCTTCAAGATGGGCGCCTTCGAACTGACGGACCTCATCGGCCAGGACGTCAACGAAGCGGTCACCCGCTCTGTGTGGGAGGCCTTCTTCCAGGACGTGAAGTTCCGGCCGTCCCTGGCCCAGCGGCGCCTGGTCGAGGCCGGCATGCACGGCCGCAAGACAGGCCGCGGCTGGTACGCGTACGCGGACGGCGAGGAGCGCCCGGAGCCACACACCGCGCAGCCCGCCCAGGCGCCCGCCTACGTCGTCGCCGAGGGCGACCTGGGGCCTGCCGCCGAGCTCCTCACGCTGATCCGTGAGGCGGGCATCCCGGTGCGCGAGGAGGACGAGGACAACGGCACGCGCCTGGTCCTTCCCAGTGGTGGCCAGCTCGCCCTCGCCGACGGCCAGTCGTCAGTCGAGTACCGGGACGTCATCTACTTCGATCTCGCGTTCGACTACCGAGCTGCCACCCGCCTCGCTCTCGCGACCTCTCAGGAAGCGTCCCCGCAGACCCTGCGTGAGGCCACCGGGCTCTTCCAGGCCATCGGCAAGGACGTCAGCGTCATCGGGGACGTGCCCGGCATGATCGTCGCCCGGACGGTCGCGCGGCTCATCGACCTGGCGCACGACGCCGTCGCCAAGGGAGTGGCCACTCCGGAGGACATCGACACGGCGATGCGCCTGGGCGTCAACTACCCGCTGGGGCCCGTCGAGTGGAGCAGGAAGCTCGGCAAGAACTGGGCGTACTCCCTCCTCGACGATCTGCACCTGCGCGACCCGTCCGGCCGCTACGCGCCCTCGCTCGCGCTCTACCGCCACTCGTACGCCTCCGACAAGCGGGAGGGCTCCGCATGACCACCGCAAGGCGCGACACCTACACGCCCGAGACCCTCCTGTCGGTCGCCGTGCAGGTCTTCAACGAGCGTGGCTACGACGGCACGTCGATGGAGCATCTCTCCAAGGCGGCCGGTATCTCCAAGTCGTCGATCTACCACCACGTCGCCGGCAAGGAGGAGCTGCTGCGCCGCGCCGTCAGCCGCGCGCTCGACGGCCTCTTCGGGATCCTGGGCGAGGAGCACGCGCGCGTGGGGCGCGCCGTCGAGCGCCTGGAGTACGTCACCCGGCGCATGGTCCAGGTCCTGATATCCGAGCTGCCGTACGTGACCCTGCTGCTGCGTGTGCGCGGGAACACCGACACGGAGCGCTGGGCGATGGAGCGGCGCAGGGAGTTCGACCACCAGGTGGCCGAGCTCCTGAAGGCGGCCGCGGCCGACGGTGACGTGCGGGGCGACATCGAGGTGCGGCTCGCGACCCGCCTCGTGTTCGGCATGATCAACTCGATCGTGGAGTGGTACCGGCCGGGCGGCCGGGGCATGGACGACCGCGAAGTTGCCGACGCCGTCGCACAGTTGATCTTCGGAGGGCTGTGCAAGGAGGAATGACGGCCCCCGGGCGCGGGCGCGTCAGGCGTCCGGCTCCAGGTCCTCCTCCTCGAACACCAGCAGCGTCCGCGTGCTCAGCACCTCCGGCATGGCCTGGAGCTTGGTGAGCACCAGTTCCCGCAGCGACCTGTTGTCCTGCGTGTGCACCATCAGGAGCACATCGAAGTCGCCGCTGACCAGCGCGATGTGTGAGGCCTCCGGGAGCCGGCGCAGCTGCTCGCGCACGGTGCGCCAGGAGTTCTGGACGATCTTGAGCGTGATGTACGCGGAGGCGCCCTGCCCGGCCCGCTCGTGGTTGACGCGGGCGCCGAAGCCGCGGATGACGCCGTCGTCGATGAGCCGGTTGATACGCGCGTAGGCGTTGGCCCGTGACACATGAACGCGCTCGGCGACGGAGCGTATCGAGGCGCGGCCGTCCATCTGGAGCATCTGCAGGATGTCGCGGTCGATCGCGTCCAGCGCGCGCGGCTGGTACTCGGGGCGGCCGTCGGGCGGCCGGGGCGGAGAGCCCGGGCGGCCGCCGGGACCGCCGTCGGGCGCTCGGGGCGAGGACTCGGGGCGGTCGCCTCCCGGGCCGTCGGCCATTCGTTCAGATGCCATGTCCCCCCGCCTCCCTACCATGGACGTACTGCGTCCATCCCAGGCTGTGGAGAACCGTTTGTCCACAGCCTGGAGGTGCCTGTAGCCAAAATGTGCCGACGACCGAACAATCGGTAGGTGAGGCGCATCACACCGTCGCGTCTCTCAGCCGCTTCCAACGAGGAGGTGCCGTCATGACGGTCATGGAGCAGCGGGACGCCTACCGGCCCACCCCGCCGCCCGCCTGGCAGCCGCGCACGGATCCCGCGCCCCTGCTGCCCGACGCCGAGCCGTTCCGGGTTCTCGGCACCGACGCCGCGGCCAAGGCCGACGCCCGGCTCCTGCACCAGCTGTACGCGGAGGTGGTGCGCGGGCGCAGGTACAACGCACAGGCGACCGCCCTGACGAAGCAGGGCCGGCTCGCGGTCTACCCCTCCAGCACCGGACAGGAGGCCTGCGAGGTCGCGGCCGCCCTCGTCCTGGAGGAGCGCGACTGGCTCTTCCCCAGCTACCGGGACACCCTCGCCGCCGTCGCCCGCGGCCTCGACCCAGTACAGGCCCTGACCCTGCTGCGGGGCGACTGGCACACCGGGTACGACCCGCGCGAGCACCGCGTCGCCCCCCTGTGCACGCCGCTCGCGACCCAGCTCCCGCACGCCGTGGGACTTGCGCACGCCGCCCGCCTCAAGGGTGACGACGTGGTCGCTCTCGCCATGGTCGGCGACGGAGGCACCAGCGAGGGCGATTTCCACGAGGCGCTGAACTTTGCCGCGGTGTGGCAGGCCCCGGTCGTCTTCCTCGTCCAGAACAACGGCTTCGCGATCTCCGTACCGCTCGCCAAGCAGACCGCCGCCCCGTCCCTGGCCCACAAGGCCGTCGGTTACGGGATGCCCGGTCGTCTGGTGGACGGCAACGACGCGGCGGCCGTGCACGAGGTCCTCGCCGAAGCCGTGCGTCACGCGCGCGAAGGGGGTGGCCCGACCCTCGTCGAGGCGATCACCTACCGCATGGAGGCGCACACGAACGCGGACGACGCCACGCGCTACCGCGTCGACGCCGAGGTCGACGCCTGGCGCGACCACGACCCGATCCTGCTCCTGGAACGGGAGTTGACGGAGCGCGGACTCCTCGACGAGGAAGGCATACGCGCCGTGCGCGACGACGCCGAGAAGATGGCTGCCGACCTGCGCGAGCGCATGAACCAGGATCCGGTGCTCGACCCCATGGACCTCTTCCGTGATGTCTACGCCGAGCAGACGACGCAACTGCGCGAACAGGCCGCCCAGTTGCGCGCCGAGCTCGACGCCGAGGCGGACGGGGCGGACCGATGACGACTGTCGCCGCCAAGCCGGCCACCATGGCGCAGGCCTTCGGTCGCGCCCTGCGCGACGCCATGGCCGCCGACCCCTCCGTGCATGTCCTCGGTGAGGACGTCGGCACGCTGGGCGGCGTCTTCAGGGTCACCGACGGACTCGCCAAGGAGTTCGGTGACGCCCGCTGCACGGACACGCCGCTCGCCGAGGCGGGCATCCTCGGCACCGCGGTCGGCATGGCCATGTACGGCCTGCGGCCCGTCGTCGAGATGCAGTTCGACGCGTTCGCCTACCCGGGCTTCGAGCAGCTGATCTCGCA
Source organism: Streptomyces sp. NPDC055140 (assembly GCF_053607285.1). Lineage (NCBI taxonomy): Bacteria > Bacillati > Actinomycetota > Actinomycetes > Kitasatosporales > Streptomycetaceae > Streptomyces > Streptomyces sp. NPDC055140. Next base: position 318,930 of record NZ_JBSGTG010000005.1, read on the forward strand.
CGTGGCGAAGATGCGCAACCGCACCAGGGGCGCGATGCCGATGCCCCTCACCGTGCGCGTGCCTTACGGCGGCGGCATCGGCGGCGTAGAGCACCACAGCGACTCCTCCGAGGCCTACTACATGGCCACCCCGGGGCTCCACGTCGTCACGCCCGCGACCGTCGCCGACGCCTACGGCCTGATGCGCGCCGCCATCGCCTCCGACGACCCCGTCGTCGTCCTCGAGCCCAAGCGGCTGTACTGGTCGAAGGACTCCTGGAACCCCGAGCACCCGACGGACGTGGAACCCATCGGGCGGGCCGTGGTCCGGCGGCCCGGCAGCAGCGCCACCCTCATCACGTACGGGCCGTCGGTGCCGGTCTGCATGGAGGCGGCGGAGGCCGCGCAAGCTGAGGGCTGGGATCTGGAAGTCGTCGATCTGCGCTCCCTGGTGCCGTTCGACGACGAGACGGTCAGCGCGTCCGTACGCCGCACCGGGCGGGCCGTTGTCGTGCACGAGTCGGGTGGTTTCGGCGGGCCCGGCGGTGAGATCGCCGCGCGGGTCACCGAGCGCTGCTTCCACCACCTGGAGGCGCCGGTCCTGCGGGTGGCCGGGTTCGACATCCCGTATCCGCCGCCGATGCTGGAGCGGCACCATCTGCCGGGGGTCGACCGGATCCTGGACGCGGTCGCACGGCTTCAGTGGGAGGCGGGCAGCTGATGGCACAGGTCCTCGAGTTCAAGCTGCCCGACCTCGGCGAAGGCCTCACCGAGGCGTCGATCGTCACCTGGCTCGTGCAGGTCGGCGACGTCGTGGCGGTGGACCAGCCGGTCGTCGAGGTGGAGACCGCGAAGGCGATGGTCGAGGTGCCGTGCCCCTACGGGGGCGTGGTTACAGCCCGCTTCGGCGAGGAGGGAACCGAACTCCCCGTCGGCTCCCCCCTCCTGACGGTCGCCGTGGGCACACCGGCCGAGGGGGAGGGCGACGACGAGGGGTCCGGGAACGTCCTGGTGGGATACGGCACCGCGGCCGCGCCGGCGCGCCGGCGCCGGGTCCGTCGGCAGGACGACGTCCCTGCGGCTGCGCCCGCGGCACCCACGCGGACTGCGCTTTCCGCCTCCCCCGCATCGCGTCCGGAGGCGACACCGCGGACCGGACCCGTGCCGGTCATCTCGCCCCTCGTGCGCAAGCTCGCCCGTGAACACGGCGTCGATCTGCGCGAGTTGCCCGGGTCGGGGCCCGATGGCCTCATCCTGCGGGCCGATGTCGAGAGCGCCATGCGGGAGACGGTGCAGGTACGGACCCACGTGGCCGAAGTGGAAGCTGTGTTCCCGGCCGCGGCCCCGACCCAGGCCCCCGCCCAGGCTCCGACCTCGTCGGACGCGAGCGCGGACGGCATCCGTGTCCCCTTGCGCGGCATCCGCGGCGCCGTAGCCGACAAGCTCACCCGCAGCCGCCGCGAGATCCCCGACGCGACCTGCTGGGTGGACGCCGATGCCACGGAGTTCATGCACGCGCGCGTGGCCATGAACGCGGCCGGCGGGGAGAGGATCTCCGTACTTGCCCTGCTCGCCCGCATCTGCACCGCCGCCCTGGCCCGCTACCCGGAGCTCAACTCCCGGGTCGACCTGGCGGCCCGCGAGGTCGTGCAGCTCGACGCCGTGCACCTCGGGTTCGCCGCCCAGACCGAGCGCGGACTCGTCGTCCCCGTCGTGAAGGACGCGCACGTGCGCGACGCCGAGTCCCTCAGCGCCGAGTTCGCCCGCCTCACGGAGGCGGCGCGGGCCGGGCGGCTCACGCCAGGGGAACTCACGGGCGGCACGTTCACGTTGAACAACTACGGCGTCTTCGGCGTCGACGGTTCGACACCGATCATCAACCACCCCGAGGCCGCCATGCTCGGCGTGGGCCGGATCATCCCCAAACCCTGGGTCCACCAGGGGGAGTTGGCGGTGCGACAGGTCGTCCAGCTGTCGCTCACCTTCGACCACCGGGTGTGCGACGGCGGCACGGCGGGCGGCTTCCTGCGCTACGTGGCGGACTGCGTCGAACAGCCGGCGGTGCTCCTGCGCACCCTGTGAGGACGAGCGGCCCGCCCCCGCCCACCCCGATGTGACGTAAATCCTCGCGGGTGCGGGCCGTTTCCGGGGGTCGCAATGATCCTTCGTGCGCCCATACTCGGGGGATGAACGCTCCCGCGCCGAGCCGCCCCGCCCACGACGCCGTCGTGCTCGCCGGCGGGGCCGCCAGAAGGCTCGGCGGCACGGACAAGCCAGCGGTCCGCGTCGGCGGCAGGCCGCTGCTCGACCGGGTGCTTGCCGCCTGCGCCACGGCCGGCACCACGGTCGTCGTCGCCGAACCCAGACCCACCGCGCGCCCCGTGCGCTGGACCCGCGAGGACCCGCCGGGCGGCGGGCCGGTGGCCGCGCTCGACGCCGGCCTGCGCGCCACCACGGCCGACCAGGTCCTCGTCCTCTCCGCCGACCTGCCCTTCCTGAGCGAGCAGACCGTGCGGCGCCTCCTCGACGCCCTGAACGCGGGAACGGCGGACGGGGTCCTGCTCACCGACGCCGACGGCCGGGACCAGCCGCTCGTCGCGGCCTACCGCAGCGCACCCCTGCGCCACCACCTCGCCGAACTCGCCGACGCTCACGACGACGGCCTCTCCGGGCTGTCCCTGCGGCTGCTCGTAGGCCGGCTCGAACTCACCCGCATCACCGACCCCGTCGCGTCCTTCGACTGCGACACCTGGGACGACATCGCCGCCGCCCGGTCACGTATCAGGGAGCATGGGCACGTGTTGGATGAATGGATCTCCGCAGCCAAGGACGAACTGGGCATCGAGCTCGACGTCGACACCGGCGTCCTCCTCGACCTCGCCCGCGACGCCGCGCACGGTGTGGCCAGGCCGGCCGCTCCCCTGACGACATTCCTCGTCGGATACGCGGCCGCGACCACCGGTGGGGGCCGCGAGGCCGTCGCCGAGGCCTGCGCGAAAGCCGCCGCGCTCGCTGACCGCTGGGCGAAGGAGGCCGCGGACGAGGAAGCGTCGGCGAGCGGCACGACGGGTGCCGCATCTGACGGTGCCTCACCCGGTGGCTCTGCGGGCGCGCGGCCGGACGCGGGATGAGCGGTCAGAGCGCCGAGTCGCTGGCCGCGCAGGCGCGCGCGGCCGAGGACGGCGCCGTCGACGAGGCGCTCGCCCTGGTCAACGAGGCCCGGGCGGCGGACGGCCGCGGCGCAGGCGGCGCGGTGGGCTCCGGTGGCGGACGCTCCGGCAGGGCAGGCTCCGGCCCGGAACGCCCTGGCCCGGAACGCGGTTCGGCAGAGCGCTCCCGGCGCACCGAACCCGCCACCCCCACCAGCCACACGGATGACTCGAATCACCCGGGCCATCCGGACCCCGCGCGCCACAGCGCCCCTTCAGACCACCGAACCGGCTCCCGGCACCAGGCCGCCTCCTGGTCCGCCGCGCGAGCCGTCGCCGGGCGGGCCGGGCGCGCGGCCGCCGCACGCCGGGGAGCTGCGGCGGAGCGCCGCGTGCCGCTCGACCGGGCGCTCGGTCTGACGCTGGCCGAGCCCCTCGCCGCGCTCTCCGACCTCCCCTCCTTCGACACGTCCGCCATGGACGGCTGGGTCGTCGCCGGGCCGGGCCCCTGGGACGTGCGGGCCGAGGGGATACTCGCCGGGCAGGATCGGCCCGAGCCGCTGTCCGACGGTGAGGCCGTCCAGATCGCCACCGGCGCCCGGGTCCCGCGGGATGCGACCGCCGTCATCCGCAGTGAGCACGGCCGCACCGACGACAAGGGCAGGCTGTTCGCCCTGCGCGACACCGGCCACGGCCAGGACATCCGCCCCCGAGGCCAGGAGTGCCGCTCCGGCGACCAACTCCTGCCCACCGGAGCCCTGGTGACGCCGGCGGTGCTCGGGCTCGCCGCGGCCGCCGGATACGACGAGCTGCTGACGGTGGCGCGCCCAAGGGCCGAGGTGTTCATCCTGGGCGACGAGTTGCTGACCGAGGGCCTCCCCCGTGAGGGCCTCATCCGTGACGCACTCGGCCCGATGCTGCCGCCCTGGCTGAGGGCGCTCGGCGCGGAGGTCACCTCCGTACGGCGTCTGGGCGACGATCCGAAGGCGCTGCTCAAGGCCGTACGGGCGTCGGACGCCGACCTCATCGTGACGACCGGCGGCACCGCGTCGGGCCCGGTCGACCATGTGCACCCGACGCTGAGCCGCGTCGATGCCGAGCTGCTCGTCGACGGAGTTGCGGTGCGGCCGGGGCACCCGATGCTGCTCGCCCGCACCAAGGAGGGCCAGCACTTCGTCGGCCTGCCGGGCAACCCGCTCGCGGCCGTTTCCGGGCTCCTCACGCTTGCCGAGCCGCTGCTGCGGATGCTCGCGGGACGGCCGGAGCAGGAGCCGTACACCGTGCCACTCCAGGGGGCTGTGCACGGGCATCCGCATGACACGCGGCTCGTCCCCGTCGTGATGCGGGGGGAGGACGCCGTGCCGCTGCGCTACAACGGTCCGGCCATGCTGCGCGGGATCGCGGCCGCCGACGGGCTCGCCGTCGTCGCGCCCGGTGGCGCGAAGGCCGGGCGGGAAGTGGAGATCCTCGACCTGCCATGGTCGTGGAACCCGGCGGGTGACGACGGAGGCGACGCCTCCGTCGAGAGGTGTTTCACGTGAAACTTCCCGGCCATGACGCGATGGCCCGCCAGGACGACGAGAAGGTCGTCGCGCGTCAGGTGAAGCTGCCCAAGCGGGTCGTCGAGCGGCCGCTGCGGCAGGTCGCCGGGCGGCTGCTGATGGCGCTCACCGTGCTGGTCGCGACGGCGATCATCGTCTGGGTCGACCGCTCCGGCTACAACGACAACTCCGACGGCAGCGTCGACCTGCTGGACGCGTTCTACTACGCGACCGTCACCCTCTCCACGACCGGGTACGGCGACATCACGCCCGTCAGTGACGGCGCCCGGATCGTCAACATCTTCGTCATCACGCCGCTGCGTGTGCTGTTCCTGATCATCCTGGTCGGCACCACCCTCGAAGTGCTCACCGAGCGCACGCGGGATGAGTGGCGACTGAACCGCTGGAGGTCCAACTTGCGTGACCACACCGTGGTCGTCGGATTCGGCACGAAGGGTCGGTCGGCGATCCAGACCGTCTGCGCGACGGGACTGAAGGCGGATCAGGTGGTGGTCGTCGACCCCAGCAGCAAGGTCATCGAGGCGGCCACGGTGCTCGGGTTCGCCGGAGTCGTCGGCGATGCCACGCGCAGTGATGTGCTGCTGCGGGCCGAGGTGCAGAGGGCGCGGCAGATCATCGTCGCGACCCAGCGCGACGACACCGCGGTCCTGGTCACCCTCACCGCCCGCCAGCTCAACCGCACGGCGAAGATCGTGGCGGCCGTCCGTGAGGAGGAGAACGCCCCCTTGCTGCGGCAGTCGGGCGCCGACGCCGTCATCACCAGCGCCAGCGCGGCGGGCCGGCTGCTCGGACTCTCCGTGCTCAGCCCGAGCGCGGGCATGGTCATGGAGGACCTCATCCAGCAGGGCAGCGGCCTCGACCTCGTCGAACGGCCGGTCATAAAGGCCGAGGTGGGCCTGAAGGTACGGGAGACCGAGGACCTGATCGTGAGCGTGGTGCGCGGGCACCGGGTGCTGGGTTACGACGACCGGGCCATCGGCACGCTCCAGTTGACGGACCGCCTGATCACGATCGTCAGGGCCACTCCCGGCACCCACTCCGTCCCGGACACGCGACGGCTGCCGCAGGACTGACAGTTGGGGGCACCACGGGATTGACAGTTGGGGCCGTGCCCGGACGGTGAGTTGGGGCGCACCGCGAACTGGCAGTCGGGGCACGTGCCGTCACGCCGCCCGGATCCCCCCGAGGAGTAGCCTCGCCGGCATGTATGCGATCACGATTCCGGAACCCGGTGGAACTGAGGCGCTCGTCTGGGCGGAGGTTCCCGATCCCGTACCCGGTGACGGCGAAGTGCTGGTCGAGGTGGCGGCCGCGGCCGTCAACCGCGCCGATCTGCTCCAGCGCCAGGGCCTCTACAACCCGCCGCCCGGCGCGACCGCCATCCCCGGCCTCGAGTGCGCGGGTCGCATCGTCGCCCTCGGCGCCGGAGTGTCCGGCTGGTCCGTCGGCGACGAGGTGTGCGCGCTGCTCTCGGGCGGCGGTTATGCCGAGAAGGTCGCCGTCCCGGCCGGCCAGCTCCTGCCCGTACCCGAGAACACCGACCTCGTCACGGCGGCCGCGCTGCCCGAGGTGACAGCGACCGTCTGGTCGAACGTCTTCATGATCGCCCACCTGCGCCCCGGCGAGACCTTCCTCGTCCACGGCGGCTCCAGCGGCATCGGGACGATGGCCATCCAGCTGGCCAAGGCGATCGGCGCCAGGGTGGCGGTGACGGCGGGCAGCAAGGAGAAGCTCGACTACTGCGCCGAGCTCGGAGCCGACATCCTGATCAACTACCGCGAGCAGGACTTCGTGGAGGAGATCAAGCGGGCCACGGACGGCGCGGGCGCCGACGTCATCCTCGACAACATGGGTGCCAAGTACCTGGACCGCAACATCCAGGCGCTGGCCACCAACGGCCGCCTCGCGATCATCGGCATGCAGGGCGGCATCCAGGGCGAGCTGAACATCGCCATGCTCCTCAACAAGCGCGGCGCCATCACCGCGACCTCGCTGCGCGCGCGCCCGCTGGCCGAGAAGGCAGCGATCGTCGCGGCGGTACGGGAGCACATCTGGCCGCTGATCGACTCGGGCCGCGTCCGGCCGGTCGTCGACCGGAAGCTGCCGATGAGCGACGCGGCGCAGGCGCACCGCGTCCTGGAGGAGAGCGGGCACATCGGGAAGGTGCTGCTCACCGTGGAGTAGGCCGAGCGGCGGGCGGCGGCGTGGCCTGAGTGAGCGGAGTGGCACCAAGGTGCCGGAATTGTTGTGTCATGTGACGCTGATTCCGGGATTCCTCTGATCTTGGTGACTCGATTCCGGGAGGGGCGCGCGGAATGACTCCACGCCTCCGCACCACCGGCCGCCCGCTGCCGCGGCCGCTGCCACCGCTGCTGTGGCCGCTGCTGTTCCTGGCCCTCCTCCTCGGACCGGCCACCACCGGCACCTACGCCTACGCCGCCGAACCCTCGCCCACGCGTGCCCCCGCCTCTGCCGACGACGAGCCACAGGCCGGCAGCCACCCCGGCGAGGGGCGTACGCCGCCGGGGCGGGCCGAGTCGGCGCCGCCGGACCACGACCGCCACAAAGAGCCCCCGCCCACGGACCGGCCGCGCCACAAGCCCTCCGCGGCCGAAACGTCCGCGCCCCACACCGAGAAGCCCTCGGCCAGTGCCTCCCCCAAAAGGCCCAGCGAGTCCCACGCCCGTCCGAAGGCCTCCTCCGCGGCACCCTCCCGCAAGGGCCACGCCGCCCGAAAGAGCCACTCCGCCTCCGCCTCGGCGTCCGCGGCCGCGGACGCGCCGAAGCGGTCCCACGCTCCCTCGGCGGACCCGCCGCGCACCCGCCCGGCCCACGCCGCGATACCCGTGTCCCCGGAAGAGCCGGAGGTCTGGGAGGAAGACCCCGCCGAGCAGCAGGTCCAGCCGTCGGTCCGGCCCACCGGCGTCCCCGTGGACAACGCCGACCGCACCCCGCGGCAGACCGCCGCCGAACCCGTGATCCCCGGCGTGGGCGTCCTGCCGCTGGGCTCCGGCCTCGTCCTGGTCGGCCTCGGCGTCGGATTCCTGGCCCTGCGCCTGCGCCGCACATGAATCGCTGCCGCCCATGAGATCCGCGCCGCCGATGACATCCGCCCCGAACCCGGAATCGCTGCTGCCCATGACATACGCGCCGCCCATGACATACGCCGCCACGGCATACGCCCCAACGACATACGCCCCCACGGCACACGCCTCCGGCTCCTACCAAGCCCGAGGCCGTCCTTCACGACCGGCCCGTGGCCCGCGTTCGTCGCCCCGTCCGCCCCGCAAACCGCCGCCGCCCTCGCTCAGGCCCGTACGCGTCGGGAACGCCGTCACTCACGGTGGGAGCACGCCCGAACACGGTGGATCACCCTCGTATGGGGGCACTACCCAGGTGTGATGGTGCGGTACGAGAGAATGGCGGCATGGAGATGCCGAGGAACGAAAGGTCGCCGGAGAGCCCCCAGGTCCTGGTCGTGGGCCAGGACGGAATGGCGCTCGGTGGTGGTGGAGACGACGACTCCCGCGAGGTCCCGGTGACGGAGATGGTGGAACAGCCCGCCAAGGTGATGCGCATCGGCAGCATGATCAAGCAGCTGCTCGAGGAGGTGCGGGCGGCTCCCCTGGACGAGGCGAGCCGGGTGCGGCTCAAGGAGATCCATGCCAGCTCCGTGAAGGAGCTCGAGGACGGTCTCGCGCCGGAGCTGGTCGAGGAGCTGGAGCGCCTCTCCCTGCCGTTCACCGACGAGGTGATCCCGAGCGATGCCGAACTGCGGATCGCGCAGGCCCAGTTGGTGGGCTGGCTCGAGGGACTCTTCCACGGGATCCAGACGACACTGTTCGCGCAGCAGATGGCCGCGCGGGCCCAGTTGGAGCAGATGCGCCGCGCGCTGCCGCCCGGCGTGGGCGGCGAGGACGGCGACGATCCGCGGGTGGCCGGCCGCTCCGGAGGCCCGTACCTGTAGGGGTGCCGGGCGTCCCCTACCTGGAACGCCCAGCCCGGTACCTGTAGCAACCCGAATCGAACCCATAACGCGAAGGCGCCCGGCCGGTCATGGTGACCGGCCGGGCGCCTTCGCATTCGTCTGAAAAACCGGGCTCAGGGGGTGTCGTTCTGCCCGCCGCTGCCCGTGCCACCCAGGGGGTCCCCGCTGGGCGTTTCCACGGGCGGCGACTCCTCGCCACCGCCGCTCGGCGACTCCTCGGGGACCGACTGGGTCTTGGAGGGCGTCGGGTTCGACGGCTCGTCGCTCGGCTCGGACGCGCTGTCGGACGGCGTGACGTCACCCGTGCTGGGCTCCTCCGACGGCGAGTAGTCGGACGCCCCGCCGGTCCCGGCGCCCGGGTCCGTCGTGTCGTCCTGGGTGGCCGTGTCGCCGGAGCTCTGGCTGGGCTTCTTCTCCTTCTGGGAGTGCGACTGCGTGGGCGACTGAGTGGTGCCGGGGTCGCCCTGGTGATCGCTGCCCTTGGTCATCGCCCAGGCCGCGCCGCCCGCGATCGCGATCACGGCGAGGACCGCGAGGATCCACATCTTGCCGCGGCCGCTGCCGCCTCCGCGGTGCCCGCCGTCGAATCCGCCGTCGTCGCTGCCCGGGGGCCGCAGCATCGGCTGGGCCGCCGTACCGCCGTCGGACGGGTGCGGCAGCGCCGTCGTGCCCGCGACGCCCATGGCCGGGGTGTTGCCGCCGCTGTGCATGTCGGCGGCGACCGGACCGGTGTTCCAGGTGTTGGTGTGGCCGCCCTGGTCGTACAGCATCTGCAGCCCGTACTGGACGAGGCCGCGCATCTCCTCGGCGGTCTGGAACCGGTCGTCCGGGTCCTTGGCCAGCGAGCGCATGACGAGCCCGTCGAGCTCCGGCGGCGCCACGTCCGAGACCTCGGAGGGCGGCACCGGGGTGTCCTGGACGTGCTGGTAGACGACGGACAGCGGGGTCTCGCCGGTGAACGGGGGCCGCAGCGCGAGGAGTTCGTAGAGCAGGCAGCCGGTCGCGTACAGGTCGGAGCGGTGGTCGACCGCCTTGCCGAGGGCCTGCTCGGGCGACAGGTACTGGGGCGTGCCCATGACCATGCCGGTCTGCGTCATGGTCGACTGCGCGCCGTGCAGGGCGCGCGCGATGCCGAAGTCCATCACCTTCACCGCGCCGGTGTCGGTGATGATCACGTTCGCCGGCTTGATGTCGCGGTGCACGATGCCGTGCTGGTGTGAGTAGGCGAGGGCCTCCAGGACACCGGAGACGATGATCAGGGCCTGCTCGGGTCCGGGTGCCTCGGCGTTCAGGAGGAGGTCGCGGATCGTGCGGCCCTCGACGATCTCCATCACGATGTAGGGGACGACCGAGTGGCCGACGGCGTCCTCGCCGGAGTCGTACACGGCGACGACGGCGTGGTGGTTGAGGCCCGCGACCGACTGGGCCTCACGCGTGAAGCGGGCCTTGGAGACCGGGTCCTCGGCGAGGTCGGAGCGCAGGAGCTTGACCGCGACGGTGCGTCCGAGCCGGACGTCCTCCGCGGCGAAGACCTCCGCCATGCCGCCCCGGCCGAGTCTGTGGGTCAGCCGGTACCGGCCGTCGCCGACAAGCCCGCCGTTTCCCCACAACTCCGGCGCATCTGACATACCGCCGCCAGCCGCCTCGGGGTCGGACGGGCCCTGAGCGCGCTGCGTCTGTGCCATCAGTCCTCGCCGTCGTTTCTGTCCGCGTCCGTGTCCGCACTGTCGGATGTACGCGCGGTGGTCGTTACGGTCTCCGTCGGGCCACGCTACAGGCTTCGCCCGGCGCCCCGTTCCGAGATGGACCGGCCATCAAACCTTCTGCGGGCAATGCGATGCAAATCGTCTGGGCGGTTCCTGTAACGCTTCCGCGACGCTTCTTGCCCGTACGGTCACGGAACGGGCACCGAGCTTGACGTGCCGTTGCCACGGGGCAGACTTGGCCGGGAATAGTGGTGATCGATCACCGGCCGCGCCGATGGGGGACGTAGAAACATGAGCCAGGACGGCGCACAAGGCCGGTACGCAGGGCGTGCTGTCGCCGGCGGTCGCTACCAGCTGCGTGATCTGCTCGGCGAGGGCGGCATGGCCTCGGTCCACCTCGCGTACGACTCGGTGCTCGACCGCCACGTGGCGATCAAGACGCTGCACACCGAGCTCGGGCGTGAGCAGGCGTTCCGCGAGCGCTTCCGCCGTGAGGCCCAGTCCGTGGCGAAGCTCACGCACACGAACATCGTCTCGGTCTTCGACACCGGCGAGGACGACCTCGACGGGATGACCACTCCGTACATCGTCATGGAGTACGTCGAGGGCCAGCCCCTCGGCTCCGTGCTCGACGCGGATGTCGCGCACTACGGCGCGATGCCGACCGACAAGGCCCTGAAGATCACGGCCGATGTGCTCGCGGCGCTCGAGATCAGCCACGAGATGGGTCTGGTCCACCGCGACATCAAGCCGGGCAACGTCATGATGACGAAGCGGAACGTCGTCAAGGTCATGGACTTCGGTATCGCCCGCGCCATGCAGTCCGGTGTCACGTCGATGACGCAGACCGGCATGGTCGTCGGCACCCCGCAGTACCTCTCGCCCGAGCAGGCGCTGGGCCGTGGCGTGGACGCCCGCTCCGACCTGTACTCGGTCGGCATCATGCTGTTCCAACTGGTCACCGGGCGGCTGCCGTTCGAGGCGGACTCGCCGCTGGCCATAGCGTATGCGCACGTCCAGGAGGAGCCGGTGGCTCCTTCGTCGATCAACCGGTCGGTGCCCCCGGCCGTGGACGCGCTGGTCGCCCGCGCGCTGAAGAAGAACCCGAACGAGCGCTTCCCGAGCGCCGAGACGATGCGCGACGAGTGCCTGCGGGTCGCCCAGTCGCTGCAGGCCGCGGCGCCCAGCATCGTGCCGGGCGCGCAGACGTCCAGCGGCGCGGGTGTCGGGTCCGCGGTGTTCCCGCCGGTCGACCAGTCGACGCCGGCGCCGACCGGCCCGGTGCAGACGCCGTACCAGCCTGGCCCCTACGGGACGCCCGCGCCGGCCACGCCGGGTTACGGATATCCGCAGCAGGGCTACCAGACCCCGCCGCCCACCTCTCCGTACGCGCCTCAGCAGCACCAGCAGCACCAGCAGCACCAGCACCAGCCACTGCACCAGCAGACGCCTCCGCCGTACACCATCTCGCCCCAGACGACGCCGAGTTCGGCGGTCTCAGGTGGCGGCAAGCGGAACACCGGGGTGATCGTCGGTTCGATCGTCGTCGCGCTGATCGCGGTCGGCGGTCTGATCACGGCGCTGACGATGAACGGCAATGACGAGAAGGGCGGCGGTGACGCGAAGAAGTCGCCGTCGGTCGTCGCCGGTCACAAGGGTCCCGATCTGACGAAGACGATCGAAGAGGACGAGTGCAAGGAGCCTGACACGGGTTACAACGACCCGGACAAGGTCATGATCCCGGACTTCACGTACAAGAACATCAAGTCGGTCAAGGCCTGTCTGCAGGCTGCCGGTTGGAAGTTCGACATCAGGGACGTCGACGAGAACACCTTCGGTGAGGGCACGGTCATCGTGCAGTACCCCAAGGCGCGCACGGAGATCGACCCGAAGAACCCCGAGTCGATCCAGCTCCAGGTCTCCACGGGCGACCCGGCGACGGGCTGACCCGACCGATCCGGCTGACCTGGCCGATCCGGCCGACCCGGCTCACTGGCGGCCGGTCACTCGGCGAACGCGTCGCGCACCGCCCCGTACTCCTTCGTCCACCACACGGCGAGCGCCGACGCCGCGGGGAACTGGGGGTCGGCGCGGTGGTCGCCGCGTTCGTAGCGCCAGCGCAGTATCCAGAAGTCGTTGAGCCGCTCCCACCACACGCGGTGGACGGCGGCCGCGAGTTCGTCCGCCCCGGCGCCCGAAGCGCGGCGGTACGCGCGCGCGTAGGCCCGCACCTTCGGCAGGTCGAGGGTGCCGACGGGACGCACGAAGAAGATCACGGCGGCGCGCACGGCCTCCTCGGCGCGCGGCTGCACCCCGAGCCGGTCCCAGTCGACGATCGCGGCCGGTACGCCCCCTTGGTAGAGCAGGTTGAACGGGTGGAAGTCCCCGTGCACCCAGCCGGTCGCCGAGGCCTGCGGTGGCCGGCGCCCCGCGCAGCACTCCAGGAGTTCGCGGCGCTCCATGAGCCGGTGCCGCGCCAGCTCGTCGAAGGCGTCGTGCGGCCGATGGCGGCGCACCCGCGCCAGCAGCGTGTCGATGAGCTCAAGAGTGTCCGCGGGATCGGCACTGGCCCGCCCGCGCGCGGGCGCGGCCCCCATGACCTGCTCCAGACACGCGTGTACGAGTCCCAGGAGCGCCCCGAGCGTGCGGCACTGGGCCGCCGTGAGCTGGGCGCCGCTGCGGTGGCGGCCCTCGACCCAGGGGTGCAGGGCGTAGCTGGCGCCGCTGATGACGGTGACGGTGCGGCCGTCGGCGGCGGGCAGGGGCGGGGCGACGGGGACGCCGAGTGCGGCCAGGCGTTCGGTGGCGCGGTGCTGGCGGGCGATGGCGGCCGGGTCGGCGGTCTCGGGGTCGAAGTGGTGCTTGAGGAAGTAGTGGCCGCGCGTGGTGGCGAGCCGGTAGCCGCGGTTGAGCAGGCCTTGGTCGACGGGTTCGCAGACCAGCGGTGAGCCGGCGTCGTACTGCCGCAGCAGGGCGCGGAGCGGTGGGGCGGAGTGAGCAGATGAGCGCGGCACGCGCCAGATGTTAGGGCACCCTGGGTAGTCGGTGGCTACAGAACGTGGTGAAAGGCCCGCTTCGGATGACGGGCGCCGCCCGTCAGTTCGTGCACGGTGACGAACTGGGGCTCGATCCGCAGATAGACGGCGTCGAAGGGCTCACCGTCGACGAAGCGGGGCGTGGGGCCGAAGAGGTCGAGTTCGCCGGGGGCCGGTTCGACGGCCTCGCAGGTGCCGACGAACTGGACCGACCAGTGGCCGTCGGCGGGGTCGCCGTCGTTCAGGTTGTCGGCGCCGTACGCGACGACGCTGCCGGCGCAGGCCTGGTGGTAGCCGTAGCCCTTGTGCAGGCGCAGGACGACCCGGCCGTCCACCACGATGTGGCGGGCCGAGGCGAGGAAGGGGAGCGCGCGCATGCTGGTCGCCACCCGGCCGTGGTCCACGCTGTCGATCAGCTCGATGGCGCGCTTTTCCCGGGCGCGGTCTTCCTGGAATTCGCAGGGCATTTTTCCACGGTGCGCCTTCGGAAGCGCCCCGTGAAAGAGGCCCCGGCCCCTCCTGAAAGGGACGTAGGTCCCGAATTCAGTGGCGCTTCTCGGCCTGCAGTCGTGCCACATACGCGGCGGCCTGCGAGCGGCGCTCCATGCCCAGTTTCGACAGCAGACTGGACACGTAATTCTTGATCGTTTTCTCGGCGAGATGCAGGCGCTCCCCGATGACCCGGTTGGTCAGTCCCTCGCCGATCAGGTCGAGGATCTTGCGCTCCTGGTCGGTCAGGTTCGCGAGCCGGTCGTCCTCCTTGGCGCGGCCGCCGTTGCGGAGCCTTTCGAGGACGCGGGCGGTGGCGACGGGGTCGAGCAGGGACTTCCCGGCGGCGACGTCACGGACCGCGTTCAGGAGTTCGTTCCCCCTGATGGCCTTCAGCACGTAGCCTGAGGCGCCCGCCATGATCGCGTCGAAGAGCGCCTCGTCGTCGGCGAACGAGGTCAGCATCAGGCACTTGATCGACTCGTCCTGGGAGCGGATCTCGCGGCACACCTCGACGCCGCTGCCGTCCGGGAGCCGCACATCCAGGACGGCGACATCGGGGCGCGTGGCGGGGATGCGGACGATGGCGTCGGCGGCCGTGCCGGCCTCTCCGACGACTTCGATGTCCTCCTCCACGGAGAGCATCTCGTGCACTCCGCGGCGTACGACTTCATGGTCGTCGAGTAGAAATACACGAATTTTTCCGTCTTCGGACACGCGGCCAGTCTCACATACTGGCTCTTCCCGTGCCCGAGGTGACCGGGATAACGTGCCCGTGTTCCGGCCGCCTGCCAGGCTTGTGACCGGTGCTCCGAACAGTGCTTTGACCGCGTCTGACCAGCGAGTGTTCCGCAGTTGCTCGATTTACTTGGATATCCAAGCAAAATCGCAGGTCAGATGGGGTTTCGCAGATATGTGGGGCACTGGGTAACGTGCATGGTGCAGGGCGCTCGCCGGGACACCTGTCACGCCTTTACCCGGCCGAGTCGCACCCACCCCGTGCGCAGGACGGATCAGGCGAGCCTCCCCCAGGCCCTCGAAAGGCCGGGGGGAGACCCCCAGGCTTTCCCGGCGAACCCGGGGGCCGGACCGACGGAGGAGCACACGTGACCGTGGACAGCACTGCCGCCGCGCGTACGCCGCGCAAGCGCACCGCTGCGAAAAAGTCTGCGAAGAAGTCCCCGGGGGCGGGAGCGCCCGACCTCGTTCAGCTGTTGAGCCCCGAGGGCCGGCGCGTGGAGGACCCCGCGCACGCCGAGTACGCCGCGTTCGTCGAGGACATCACGGCCGACGAGCTGCGCGGCCTGTACCGCGACATGGTCCTCACCCGCCGCTTCGACGCGGAGGCCACGTCGCTGCAGCGACAGGGCGAGCTGGGCCTGTGGGCCTCGCTGCTCGGCCAGGAGGCCGCGCAGATCGGCTCGGGCCGCGCCACGCGCGACGACGACTACGTCTTCCCCACCTACCGCGAGCACGGCGTCGCCTGGTGCAGGGGCGTCGACCCGACGAACCTGCTCGGCATGTTCCGCGGCGTGAACAACGGTGGCTGGGACCCGAACAGCAACAACTTCCACCTGTACACGATCGTCATCGGCTCGCAGACGCTGCACGCCACGGGCTACGCGATGGGCATCGCCAAGGACGGCGCGGACAGCGCGGTGATCGCGTACTTCGGTGACGGCGCCTCCAGCCAGGGCGACGTCGCCGAGTCGTTCACGTTCTCCGCGGTCTACAACGCGCCCGTCGTGTTCTTCTGCCAGAACAACCAGTGGGCGATCTCGGAGCCGACCGAGAAGCAGACCCGGGTGCCGCTCTACCAGCGCGCGCAGGGCTACGGCTTCCCCGGCGTCCGCGTCGACGGCAACGACGTGCTGGCCTGCCTGGCCGTCACCAAGTGGGCCCTGGAGCGGGCCCGCAGGGGCGAGGGGCCGACGCTGGTCGAGGCGTTCACGTACCGCATGGGCGCGCACACCACCTCCGACGACCCGTCGAAGTACCGGGCCGACGAGGAGCGCGAGGCGTGGGAGGCGAAGGACCCGATCCTGCGCCTGCGCACGTATCTCGAGTCCGAAACTGACACGGACGAGGGATATTTCGCGGAACTCGAGGCCGAGAGCGAAGCGTTGGGTCTTCGAGTACGCGAGGTCGTGCGGGCCATGCCGGACCCGGACCGGATGGCCATCTTCGAGAACGCGTACGCGGACGGGCACTCGCTCGTCGACGAGGAGCGTGCCCAGTTCGCCGCCTACCAGGCGTCGTTCATCGATGCCGAGGGAGGCAACTGATCATGGCGGTACAGAAGCTTCCGCTCGCCAAGGCGATCAACGAATCGCTGCGCACGGCGCTCGACACCGACCCCAAGGTCCTCATCATGGGCGAGGACGTCGGCAAGCTCGGCGGCGTCTTCCGCGTCACGGACGGGCTGCAGAAGGACTTCGGCGAGGACCGGGTCATCGACACCCCGCTCGCCGAGTCCGGCATCGTCGGCACGGCCATCGGCCTCGCGCTGCGCGGGTACCGGCCGGTCGTGGAGATCCAGTTCGACGGTTTCGTCTTCCCCGCGTACGACCAGATCGTCACGCAGCTCGCGAAGATGCACGCCCGCGCGCTCGGCAAGATCAAGCTGCCGGTCGTCGTGCGGATCCCGTACGGCGGCGGCATCGGCGCGGTCGAGCACCACTCGGAGTCGCCGGAGGCGCTGTTCGCGCACGTGGCGGGCCTGAAGGTGGTCTCCCCGTCGAACTCGTCGGACGCGTACTGGATGATGCAGCAGGCCATCCAGAGCGACGACCCGGTGATCTTCTTCGAGCCGAAGCGGCGCTACTGGGACAAGGGCGAGGTCGACACCGAGGCGATCCCCGGACCCCTGCACGGCGCGCGCACGGTACGCGAGGGCACGGATCTGACGCTTGTCGCGTACGGGCCGATGGTGAAGGTCTGCCTGGAGGTGGCCGCGGCCGCCCAGGAGGAGGGCAAGTCCCTGGAGGTCCTCGACCTGCGCTCCATGTCGCCGATCGACTTCGACGCGGTGCAGAAGTCCGTCGAGAAGACCCGCCGGCTCGTCGTGGTGCACGAGGCCCCGGTCTTCCTCGGTACGGGCGCGGAGATCGCCGCGCGGATCACCGAGCGCTGCTTCTACCATCTGGAGGCGCCCGTGCTGCGGGTCGGCGGCTATCACGTGCCGTATCCGCCGGCGCGCCTCGAGGATGAGTACCTGCCGGGCCTCGACCGGGTGCTCGATGCCGTCGACCGCTCGCTGGCGTACTGAGGAGAGGGCCGTGACGACATTGACTGACGCTGCGCTGGCCGAGTTCAAGATGCCCGACGTGGGCGAGGGGCTCACCGAGGCCGAGATCCTCAAGTGGTACGTCCAGCCGGGTGACGCGGTCACCGACGGGCAGGTCGTGTGCGAGGTGGAGACGGCGAAGGCGGCCGTCGAGCTGCCGATCCCGTTCAACGGTGTGGTGCGCGAGCTGCGCTTCCCCGAGGGGACGACGGTGGATGTGGGACAGGTGATCATCGCGGTGGACGTCGCGGGTGGATCCGGCTCCACGGCCGCTGCTCCCGCGCCCGTTTCGGTGCCGGAGCCCGCGGCGCCCGAGCCCGAGCCTCAGGGGCGGCAGCCCGTGCTTGTGGGGTACGGGGTTTCCGAGGCGTCGACGAAGCGCCGCCCTCGCAAGGGCGACGTGGTGGCGGCCCCCGCGGCGGTCACGCAGCCCGCGCCCGCTCCCGAGCCGGAAGCCCTGGTGAAGGGCAACGGGCGCCCGCTCGCCAAGCCCCCCGTGCGCAAGCTGGCCAAGGATCTGGGTGTCGACCTCGCCTCGCTCACGCCCTCCGGTCCTGACGGCATCATCACCCGCGAGGACGTGCACGCGGCCGTCGCCCCGGCTCCCGAGCCGGTCGTGACGCAGGCGCAGGCGCAGGAGCCGGTTGCCGCCGCGCCGGCCGTCGTCCAGGACGGCGTCCGCGAGACCCGCATCCCCGTCAAGGGCGTACGCAAGGCGACCGCGGCCGCGATGGTGGGCTCCGCCTTCACCGCGCCGCACGTCACGGAGTTCGTGACGGTCGACGTGACGCGGACGCTGAAGCTCGTCGAGGAGCTCAAGGCCGACAAGGAGATGCAGGGACTGCGGGTCAACCCGCTGCTGCTCATCGCCAAGGCCCTGCTCGTCGCGATCAAGCGGAACCCCGAGATCAGCGCCTCCTGGGACGAGGCCGCCCAGGAGATCGTCCGGAAGCACTACGTGAATCTGGGCATCGCCGCCGCCACACCGCGCGGTCTGATCGTGCCGAACATCAAGGACGCGCACGCCAAGACCCTGCCCGAACTGGCGGCGGCGCTGGGCGAGTTGGTGTCGACGGCCCGCGAGGGCAAGACATCGCCGGGAGCCATGCAGGGCGGCACGGTGACGATCACGAACGTCGGAGTCTTCGGCGTCGACACGGGCACCCCGATCCTGAACCCGGGCGAGTCGGCGATTCTCGCCGTCGGCGCGATCAAGCTCCAGCCCTGGGTCCGCAAGGGCAAGGTGAAGCCCCGCCAGGTCACCACCTTGGCCCTGTCCTTCGACCACCGCCTGGTGGACGGAGAGCTGGGCTCGAAGGTCCTGGCGGATGTGGCAGCGATCCTGGAACAGCCGAAGCGGCTCATTACTTGGTCGTAGGCCCGGCGCCCGTCCGCGGGTTGTTCGTGGCTGGTCGCGCAGTTCCCCGTGCCCCTGCAGGGGCACGGGGAACTGCGCGTTACGGGGCTACTTCTTGAACCGGAGCAGCCAGAGCAGCCTGCTGCGACGGCGGAACCCTCATAGCGAGGGGAACGGCGAAACTGCCCATCAAGGAGGCCGGATGGAAATACACGGGGACCTCGTCGTGACGCGTCGCCTCCGGCTGCGAAGGCGGGGATGGCTATTGGGGTGTGCTGTGGCTCCCACTCTTCTGCTGGTCGCCTGCACCAGCGACGCCGGCACGCCGGAGAGCGAGCGGTCGGCCTCCCACAGCGCGCGCCCCTCTAATGCCGACGGCCAGAAGAAGCTCACCAGCCAGGCCCAGGCCCGGACCGCCATCGACGCCGCAGCGGCAGACGACGTCACGCTGCTGGAAGGTGGCGTCGAGAGCGTCGCGGACGGGGTGCACTCACGACCGACCGTGGACCATGGCCGTTCCTACCGGCTGGCCGTCACCTGCGCGGGCCATGGGGACGCTGAAGCCGTCTTCACGACCGCAGCGGGCGCCATCACCAAAGACATCCCCTGCGACACATCTGTCGTGCTCCAGCGTTTCACCGCCGCGCAGACCATGCGCCTTGACGTCTCCGGAAAGAAGCGCTCGTCCGGGGCGATCGCCTGGCGGATCAACAGGGTCTAGGCCCGGCGAGCGCGACGAGGGGCCCGCCGCGGCGTGCGGCGGGCCCCTCGTTCATCGAGTTGTCGCGGGCTACTTCTTGAAGCCGTAGTCCATGAGCTTCTTCGCGTCCGCCGTGCGGTTCGTGACGGAGGAGGAGGCGAGGACCGTGCCGATGACCGTCTTGCCGTTGCGGGTGGCGGCGAAGACCAGGCAGTACTTGGCCTCGGGGCCGGAGCCGGTCTTCACGCCGATGGTGCCGGAGTAGCTGCCGAGCAGGTTGTTCGTGTTGGACCACGACATGTAGCGGTAGCCGCCGCTCTTCGTGGTGACCTTCTGCTTCGTCGACGTCGTCTTGACGACCGAGCGGAACGTGGAGTTCTTCATCGCGGAGGACGCGATCTTCGTCAGGTCGCGCGGCGTCGAGTAGTTCGAGCCGCTGCCGATGCCGTCGAACGAGTCGAAGTGCGTGTTCTTCAGGCCCATGTCGGTGGCGGCCTTGTTCATCTTGCCGATGAAGGACTTCACGCGGGCGGCGCGCGTGCTGCCGGAGCCGAACTTGTCGGCCAGGGCGTACGCGGCGTCGCAGCCGGACGGGAGCATGAGCCCGTACAGGAGCTGGCGGACGGTGACCTTGTCGCCGACGATCAGGCGGGCCGACGACGCGTTCTTCGCGACGATGTAGTCGCTGTACGCCTTCTGGATCGTGACCTTGGAGTCCAGGTTCAGGTTCGACTGCGCCAGGACGACCTTCGCGGTCATGATCTTGGTGGTGGAGCCGGTGGAACGGGGGGTGTCGGCGGCCTTGGTGAACAGGCTCGTACCGGTCCCGTTGTTCATCACGTAGCCGCCCTTGGCGACGATCGTGGGGGTGGGCAGCGTGGCCGCCTGTGCGGAGGTGGCGAAGCCCCCGCTCGCCAGGACCGCACCGGCGGTCACGATGGCAGCGGCGGATACGCGGCGAATGCCCTTAATGCGGGTTTTCAAGTTGAACGCTCCAAATGCCCCTGGAATGCGGCCACATGAGGGTGCCGCTCGCTGAAGAGACTCATGAGTACGGTAGATGGATGTGCCGGGATACGGAGTATTTCTGGCGAGGGCGCGGCGCCCGTCGTTTCGGGGTGATGCGTCCGCATCCTGGACGGCCTCCGGTGATGCGTACGTGTTGTATCTATGATGTGCGCATGCCTTCAGTGCCCCTGTCCCCCACCGCCGTCAAGCGACCACCGGCAGCCGACCGCGTCTACGACCACGTCAAGCGCAGCGTCCTCGAACGCCGCTACGAGGGCGGGACGTTGCTCACCGAGGGCGAACTCGCCGAGGCCGTGGGGGTGTCCCGCACCCCGGTGCGCGAGGCGCTGCTCAAGCTGGAGGTCGAGGGGCTGATCAAGCTCTACCCGAAGAAGGGCGCCCTGGTCCTGGCCGTCTCCGCGCAGGAGATCGCGGACGTCGTCGAGACCCGCCTCCTCGTCGAGGAGCACTCCGTACGCAAGACGGTCCCCGCGCCGGCGAGCCTGATCGCCCGCCTGGAAGAGCTGCTCTCGCTCCAGCAGGCCCAGGCCGCCGCGGGCGAGTTCGCCGACGCGGCCAGCACCGACCGCTGCTTCCACGCCGAGATCGTGCGCAGCGGAGGCAACGCGATCCTCTCTCGCCTCTACGACCAGCTGCGCGACCGCCAGCTGAGAATGGGCGTCGCCGTGATGCACTCGCACCCGGACCGGATCGCCAAGACGCTCACCGAGCACGAGGAGATCCTCGACGCGCTGCGCTCAGGCGACGCCGAGGCGGCCGTCGCCGTCGTCCGCCGCCACGTCGGCTGGTTCTCGAACCTGGCGCGGGGCGAGGTCCGATGAGCAGCTCCGCCGGCACCGCGTCGCTGCCCGGGGATCCGCCCGGCGGCCGCAGGGCCATGCGCGTCTGGTCCATCGGCGTCGCCGTCTACTTCGTCGCCGTCATCTTCCGTACCTCGCTGGGCGTCGCGGGCCTCGACGCCGTCGAGCGTTTCCACATCAATGCCTCGGCGCTGTCCACGTTCTCGATCCTCCAGCTGCTCGTGTACGCGGGCATGCAGATACCCGTCGGCCTGATGGTCGACCGGCTCGGCACCAAGCGCGTCCTGACGATCGGCGTCGTCCTCTTCACCATCGGCCAGCTCGGCTTCGCGTTCTCGCCCTCGTACGGGACAGCCCTCGTCTCGCGCGCGCTGCTCGGCTGCGGCGACGCGATGACGTTCATCAGCGTGCTGCGGCTCGGCACGCGCTGGTTCCCCGCCCGGCGCGGGCCGCTGGTCGCGCAGCTCGCGGGCCTCGTCGGCATGGCCGGCAACCTCGTGTCGACCCTCGTGATCGCGCGGTTGCTGCACGGCGTCGGCTGGGAAGCTGCGTTCGCCGGCAGCGCGCTCGCCGGAGTCGTCGTGCTGGTCCTGATGCTGCTCTTCCTCAAGGACCACCCGGAAGGCTTCGAGCCGGAGCCCGTGCGGCACACCGGCGGGGCCTTCGTCCGCGGGCAGATCCTCGCGTCCTGGCGCGAGCCGGGCACACGGCTCGGCCTGTGGGTCCACTTCACGACACAGTTCCCGGCGATGGTGTTCCTGCTGCTGTGGGGTCTGCCGTTCCTGGTCGAGGCGCAGGGCCTCTCGCGCGGGACCGCCGGTGAACTGCTCACCCTCGTCGTGCTGTCCAACATGCTGATCGGGCTCGTCTACGGGCAGATCGTGGCCCGGCATCACGCGGCCCGGCTGCCGCTCGCCCTCGGCACGGTCGCCGGTACGGCGCTGATGTGGGGCGTGACGATCGCCTACCCGGGGGACCACGCGCCGATGTGGCTGCTCGTCATGCTGTGCGTCGTTCTCGGGGCGTGCGGGCCCGCGTCCATGCTCGGGTTCGACTTCGCGCGCCCGGCGAACCCGCCGGAGCGGCAGGGAACGGCGTCCGGGATCGTCAACATGGGCGGGTTCGTCGCGTCGATGACCACACTGTTCGCGATCGGGGTCCTGCTGGACGCGACCGGCGACAACTACCGCATCGCGTTCTCCGCGGTGTTCGTCCTCGAGGCGCTCGGGGTGAGCCAGATCCTGCGGCTGCGCCGGCGCGCGGACCGCCGGGAGCGGGAGCGCCTGGTGGCGAGCCGGGTGGAGACGGTGCACGTGCCCGCGTAAGCGGTTCCTGCGTGAGGCTTCTCCGCGTAGACGTACCCGGCCCGAGCCGTACTCCGCCTGAGCCGTACCTGCGTAAGACGTACCTGCGCAAGAAGTCCCCGCGTAAGCGACGGGCCCCGGCTGCCGTCTCCGGCACCGGGGCCTTTCCCGTCCGCTCCGCCGCCCTGGCCCCCGTAAGGGCTACGGCGTCGTGGACAGCGAGTTCAGGATCGCCTGGGCGAGGTCCAGGTCGCCCTCCGTCTTGACCCGGTCGGACACCGCGTCGGGCGTCACGCGGCCGCAGGCCAGCTTGACGTAGGTCTCCCAGTCGAGGGAGAGCGTCGCGGCCGGGCCCAGCGACGGGGCGCCGTCGATCGTGCCGCGCCCGTCCGCGTCGACACGCACCGTGCGCAGGAACTCGACCGGCCCGTGCACATCGAAGACCACCGCCGAGTTCGCGGGCGCAGACGCGTCCTTCGCGACGACCTTCGGCAGAACGGCGAGCAGCATGTCGCGCGTGACGTACGCGCCCGGCGAGTCGAGGTTGCCCGGCCGGCCGACAGCCACGCGCAGGTCCTGCTCGTGCACCCACACGTCGAACGCCCGCTTGCGCATGGCGAATTCGAGGGTCTCCTCCGTGCCGAGCGGCCCGCGCACCATCGCGCCCGGCTCACGCGACTCGTTGCGCAGCTGCCGGGAGCGCCGGATGATCGTGTACTCCAGCTCGGACGTCATCTCGGGCGCCGTGTGGTGGCGCCGCACGTCGACCTGCATCTCCATGTACCGCTGGTGCTCGTTCTGTACGTGGTACAGGTCGCGCGGCAGCGTGTGGATGGGCCGCGGGTCGCCGAGCATCTCGCAGTCGAGGCCGATGACATGGGACACGATGTCCCGCACCGACCAGCCGGGGCATGGCGTGGCCCGGCTCCATTCGCCCTCCACCAGGGGCGTCACCAGCTCGGATATCGCTTCGATGGAATGGGTCCAGGCATCGGCGTAGGACTGAAGACTGGGGTGGAGACTCACGGAACGGGACCCCTCGGGCGGTTGTGGCGCGGGCAGTGGGTGTCTTGGAACGCTAAGTTACGCTGCTGGCAGGCACCCCGGCAGTGCTTTCGTGTGACGATCGTAGGCCCGTGCAGACGGCTCGAATGCCAGGACGGTGGTAGTGTGCGCGCCTCGCTCATCCAGATCCGTGTAAATGATGACGAATCGCCCAATTCTCGTCGGCTGCGGGCCGCTTCGATGGTGCGGGAACAAGCCGGGTCTGCCGACCTCGTCGTCCTCCCCGAGCTGTGGACCACCGGCGCCTTCGCCTACGAGGCCTTCGCGACCGAGGCGGAGCCCCTGGAGGGTCCGACGTACGAGGTGATGGCGAAGGCCGCGAGCGACGCCGGCGTCTGGCTGCACGCGGGCACGATCCCCGAACGCGATCCGGACGGGCCGCTCTACAACACCGCGCTCGTCTTCTCCCCGGACGGCGAACTCGCCGCCGCCTACCGCAAGATCCACCGCTTCGGCTTCGACAAGGGCGAGGCCGTGCTGATGAGCGCGGGCGAAGAGCTCGTCACCGTACGCCTGCCGGAAACCGTCCTCGGCGTCACCACCTGCTACGACCTGCGCTTCCCCGAGCTGTACCGGGGCCTCGTCGACCGGGGCGCCGAGACGCTCCTCGTGTCCGCCGGATGGCCCGAGCGGCGCCGCGCGCACTGGACGCTGCTCGCCCAGGCGCGCGCCGTCGAGAACCAGGCGTACGTACTGGCCTGCGGCACCGCCGGTACGCACGCGAGGGTGCCGCAGGCCGGACACAGCGTCGTCGTCGACCCGTGGGGCCAGATCCTCGCGGAGGCGGGCGCCGGCGAGGAGGTCCTCACCGTCGAGTTCGACGCGGCGGGTGTCGCCGCGACCCGCGAGCGGTTCCCGGCGCTCAAGGACCGGCGACTGGGGCTGGAGCCGCCTCGACGGTGAGGGAGCGTCAGCCGTCAGCCGACCCCCCGCTCCTTCTCCGCCAGGTGGATCACGCACACCGCGATGGCGATGAGCAGCGCCGGGTCCGCGTCCTCACGGATGACGTCGACGCCGTACGTGTCGCGGACCCGGAGCCAGCGGCGTGAGATGTGGGCGAGCATGTCGCCGTCGTACTCGACGACGAACTCGCGGTCCAGGATCTTTCCGCTGACGTCGAGCTCGGTGCCGTCGACCAGTTCGACCCGGTAGTGGTTGCGCAGCAGCGACAGGCGCTTGCGCTTGATCTTGGCGAGGGCCTCGTCGCCGCGCTCGATGACCATCGTGTCGCGCAGGGCGAACATCTTCTCGTGGATGTCGATGAGCACCCGCCCGTCGGGCCCCTTCAGCTCGAAGGTGTCCCGCAGGCGCATCGCCTTGCCGTCGACGAGGAAGGCCTTGTGGCCCTGCTCGTCCTCGATCCAGTAGTCCTCGCCCACCGCGAAGAGCCGCTCTCGAACTTCGTATCTCATACGTCGAAGGGTGCCCAGCCCGCGCGTGAGGACTCTCCCCCCTCACTCGGGCGGCGGTGTCCCGAGGCGGCGGGCGAGGAACGGCTCCTGGGCGATGACGTACCCCGTGGCGATCCCCACGCACACGACCGTGAACAGCACGATGAGCCACGACAGCAGCGTGAACACGAGGCCGAGGGGGCCGAACTCTGCCACTGAGCGGTTCAGTGTCACCGGCATGTAGAAGCGCGACGCCCAGGCGAGAACGACCGCGCCCATGCCGGTCAGGAGGGCGCCCGGCAACAGTGGCAGCCACGGCACGCGGCCGCCGAGCAGCATGTGCTGCGTCCACCACCACAGCAGGGTGCTCGACGCGAACGACAGCGGCAGGCCGAGCCAGGGGCCCAACCCGAACCCCTCGCGCAGCAGCCCCTGGACCACCAGAGCGGCCAGCCACACCAGCAGCCACACCAGCCACCGCCACGCGATGAGGCGCAGACCTGCGGGCGGCACGTGCCAGGCGCGCTCGCACACGCGTTGCAGCGCGCGGCTGCACGAGGTCGCTGACAGCAGCGTGACGAGGACGCCGACGGCTCCCGAGGTCTCGCGTGCGGTGTCGTCGTGTGTCCCGAACACCTGCCGGACCTGGTCGAGGGCGGGTCCGGACAGGCCGAGCGCGTACGTGGCCGACTCGATGAGGCGGTCGCGCACGCCGGTCGGGGCGAACGCGGCGATGACGAAGAGCACGGGGATCGCCGTCAGGAAGGCCTGCGCGGCCAGTCGCGTCGAGGAGTCGAGGAGACTCACGTCCACCATCTGCCGGGTCAGGCGCGTGAGGAACGGCAGCCGCTCCTGCAGCTCACCGGCCCGCGCGGCGCCCCACCGCGTGACCTTGGCCAGGGTCCCGGTGAGGCCGCCGCGCGTGCTGTCGTCCGTCATAGCTGCCAAGCGTCGGTCACACGCCTGCCGCGCAGCGGGCAGACGCGCCGCCGGGACCCGGAGCGGGGGCCGGGCGGAATAGGAACACAGGGGCATGTGGTTGGCTTGAACCATGGCAAAGCGTGCACGTGTCCGAGCCCCCGAGCTGATCGGCAAGGGCGGTTGGATCAACACAGTCGGTGGAGAACTAAGCCTCGCGGATCTGCGGGGCCGCATCGTAATCGTTGATTTTTGGACATTTTGTTGCGTGAATTGTCTGCATGTCCTCGACGAGCTGCGTGAGCTCGAGGAGAAGCACCGGGACACCGTCGTGATCGTCGGGGTGCACTCGCCGAAGTTCGTGCACGAGGCCGAGCACGCCGCCGTGGTCGACGCCGTCGAGCGGTACAACGTCGAGCACCCCGTCCTCGACGACCCCGAGCTGGCGACCTGGAAGCAGTACGCCGTGCGGGCCTGGCCCACGCTCGCCGTGATCGACCCCGAGGGGTACATCGTCGCGCAGCACGCCGGCGAGGGGCACGCCCACGCCATCGAGAAGCTGGTCGAGCAGCTGGAGGCGGAGCACGGCGCGAAGGGGACGCTGCGCCGCGGCGACGGACCGTATGCCGCCCCCGAGCCGGTCGCGACGGATCTGCGCTTCCCCGGCAAGGCGCTCGTGCTGCCGTCCGGGAACTTCCTGGTCTCCGACACGACCCGGCACCAGCTCGTCGAGCTGGCCGAGGACGGCGAGAGCGTCGTACGGCGGATCGGCTCGCCCGGCGACTTCAACGAGCCGCAGGGCCTCGCGCTCCTCGACGACGCGACCGTCGTCGTGGCCGACACGGTGCACCACTCGCTGAAGGCCGTGGACCTCGCGAGCGGGGACATCACGACGCTCGCGGGTACCGGCCGGCAGTGGTGGCAGGGCGCGCCGACCAGCGGCCCCGCCCTCGAGGTGTCGCTGTCCTCGCCGTGGGACGTCGCCGTCTTCGGCGGCAAGGTGTGGATCGCCATGGCGGGCGTGCACCAGCTGTGGACGTACGACCCGGAGACGAAGAGTGTCGCCGTCGCGGCGGGCACGACGAATGAGGGGCTCGTCGACGGGCCGGGGGCCGAGGCGTGGTTCGCGCAGCCGTCCGGGCTCGCGGCGACCGGCGAGCGGCTGTGGGTGGCGGACTCGGAGACGTCCGCGCTGCGGTACGTCGACCTGGACGGCGCCGTGCACACGGCGGTCGGTACGGGTCTCTTCGACTTCGGGCACCGGGACGGCGCCGCCGAACAGGCGTTGTTCCAGCACCCGTTGGGCGTGACGGCCCTGCCGGACGGCTCGGTCGCGGTCTCGGACACGTACAACCACGCCCTGCGCCGCTACGACCCGGCGACCGGTGAGGTCACCACGCTGGCGACGGATCTGCGGGAGCCCAGCGACGCGGTGCTCGTGGGTGGGGACTCCGCAGAAATCGTCGTGGTGGAGTCGGCGCGGCACCGGCTGACGCGGCTGCGGCTTCCGGAGGAGGCCGTGCGGGTCGAGTCGGTCGCGCACCGGACGCAGCGCGCGGCGACCGAGGTCGCCGCGGGCAAGCTGCAGTTGGACGTGATCTTCCAGGCTCCGGCGGGTCAGAAG
This sequence comes from Streptomyces sp. NPDC055140, assembly GCF_053607285.1. Lineage (NCBI taxonomy): Bacteria > Bacillati > Actinomycetota > Actinomycetes > Kitasatosporales > Streptomycetaceae > Streptomyces > Streptomyces sp. NPDC055140. Next base: position 346,312 of record NZ_JBSGTG010000005.1, read on the forward strand.
CTCGATATGCGGTACGGGCCCTCGACCCGGCTCCTGGTCTCCTCCACCCCGCCGGAGCTGCTGGTCGCCGGCGACGGGGCGGACACGGACCTGTCGCGCCAGCTGGTCCTCAACCCGGAGGTGGCGGAGGGCGTCCTGCACGTGTCGGCGATGGCCGCCTCGTGTGACGACGACCCGGCCAACGAGTACCCGGCCTGCCACGTCCACCAGCAGGACTGGGGCGTGCCGGTCCGGCTCACCGAGGGTGGCGCGGACCGGCTGCCGCTGGTGCTGGCGGGGATGGACGACCGGGGCTGATCCGGACTGGCAGAGGCTGACCGGGGCTGACGGAGTGCCGGTCAGCCGGCATACGGGCGCTTGGTGTTCCAGGAGAGCACCTCGATGCCGTCGGCGCGCTTGCCGGCGTACTCCACCTCGCCGGGCGTGACCAGCTTGACGGACTCGCTCGAGTCGTCGGAGTTGTTCCTGACCAGGGACAGGCGGATCGACTTGAAGTAGTCGTCCTCGGCCTTCGTCTCCTGGTAGACGTTGATCGCGGAGTAGACCGTGCCGCCGGGCTGCACGACGATCGGCTGGGCGGGCTGCTGGTCGTCCTTGGCGAGCGGCGCGTCGCCGTTGGCCTCGCCCGGGGTCACGACGGGGAACTTCTGCACGGTGCAGGCCGTGGCGGAACGGTTGACGGCCGTGATGAGCAGGTGGTCGCCCTGCTGCTCGGGGTTCTCGCGCTTGAGGGAGTAGTCGAGGTAGCCGACCTTGCACTCGGTGGCCTTCTTCGCCGCCGTGCCGCCGGTCGTGCCGGTGCCGGTCTGCTTCGCGCCGGCCGCGGCGGCGTCCGTGCCGCCGGAAGCCTTCGACGAGCCGCTGCCCGAGCCGCTGTCGGAGCCGGTGTTCTCGGCGCCGGAACCCGCGGAGTCGGTGGCCGCCTTGTCCGTGGAGGCGGCGCCCGAGTCCTTGGTGCCCTCGCCGCTGTTGCAGGCGGTGAGGGACAGGCTCAGGGCCGCGAGGGCGGCGACGGCGAGGACGGTGCGGGAACGGTTGCGGTGGGTGTTCATGGTGGGCTCCCCCGTGTGAATGGTCCGTGCGAAAGGTCCGTGTGAAGACGGTCCGTGCGTGCGGTCTGCTGTGTGGTCGGCACCGTTGTCTCGGTGCTGACTTCAGCTTCGGGGGTGGCTCTCTCGATCGGCTTGCGTGCCGCTAACGATCCGCTGGCAGCCCGTCCAGGGCCTTCCGCACGGCCGCCACGCCGTCCTCGAAACCCACCGACTCGGCTGTCCGCAGAGCCTGTTCGAGCAGGTCGACGGCGTCGTCGGGGCGTCCGAGCGCGGCCAGCGCCTCGCCGCACGCGGTCTGCAGCAGCACGCGTCGGGCGGCCTCGTCGGACGAGGTCATGTCGAGGGCCCGTACGGCGTGCGAGAGGGCCGCTTCGTGGGCGCCCGTGTCGAGGCAGTGCCGGGACAGATGGTGCAGCGCGAGCGCTTCCGTCGGCGGATGCTGGGCCTGTACGGCGAGGGTGACGGCGCGGGACAGGAGGAGCCCGGCGCGGTCGTGCGCGCCGGTGCCGTTGAGCGCGACGGCGAGATTGACGCAGGCGATGGCCTCGCTGGTGACGTCGCCGGCGAGGGCCGCGAGTCCGGGGGCCTGTTCGAGGTGGACGAGGGCCTCGTCGTCCTTGCCTTCCTCGTGGAGGATCCAGCCGAGCAGGGCGCGGGCCCGCGACTGGGCGTCCGGGTCGTCCTCGTGCTCCGCGGAGGCGAGGCACTGTTCGAGCAGCGGGACCCAGCCGTCGCCGACGCGCAGCAGGATCACGGGCCACAGGAGGAGGGCGATCCGCCAGGCCCGGTCGTGCAGTCCGGCGCCGGCGGCCGCGGCGACGGCGCCTTCCAGGCCGGACCGCTCGGCCTCGAACCAGTCGAGCGCGGCGGCGCGGTCGGGGAACTCCCTTACGGCGACGGCCGGCCGGATGTCCGCGGGCAGGGCGCAGCAGGGGCGGCTCTCGGGGTGGGCGGCGGCGGCCGCGGCGAGGGCGGTGCGCAGGTAGTGGTCGAGGAGGCGGCCGAGTGGTTCGGCGGCGGGCTCGGGTATGAGGGTGCGCGCGTAGAGGCGTACGAGGTCGTGGGGTGTGCGGCGGCCTCCGGCCGATTCGGCGACCAGGTGGGCGGCGGCGAGCCGGCCGAGCGCGGTGTCCGCCTCGTCGGGGGTGGTGCCGGTGAGCGCGGCGGCCGTGAAGCGGTCGAGGTCGGATCCGGTGTGCAGTCCGATGAGACCGAAGAGTTCGGCGGCGGGTGCGGGCAGGTGCCGGACGGTGAGTCGCAGCGCGGCCGATACGCCGGTGTCCTCGATGTCGAGCAGGCTCAGCCGGCGCTGTTCGTCGGCGAGTTCACCGGCCATCGCGGCCAGGGTGCCGTTGGGGCGCTCGGCGAGGCGGGCCGCGGTGACGCGCAGGGCGAGCGGCAGCCCGTCGCACAGGCCCGCGAGGCGTTCGACGGCCGCGGGTTCGGCGGACACGCGCTCGTCGCCGAGTACGGCGGCGAGGAGTCCGGCCGCGTCGCCGGGCGGCAGAGGGTTCAGGGGTAGGGGGGTCGCGGCGTCGGAGGCGATGAGGCCGCCGAGCCGGTCGCGGCTGGTGATGAGGGTGGCGCAGTGGTCGCCGCCGGGGAGCAGGGGGCGGACCTGGGCGGAGGTGCGGGCGTTGTCGAGGACGACGAAAAGGCGGCGGTGTGCGGCGAGGGAGCGGTAGAGGGCGCCCATTGCGGCGGTGGTCTCGGGGATCCGCCGGGACGGGACGCCGAGCGCGAGGAGGAACTCCCTCAGCACGGTGGGTGTTTCGGGGGCGGGGGTGTCGCTGAAGCCGCGCAGGTCGGCGAAGAGGACGCCGTCGGGGAACCGGCCGTGGCGCGCGTTGCGGCGGTGGGCCCAGTGCACGGCCAGCGCGGTCTTGCCGACACCGGCGGGCCCGGCCAGCAGACAGACGGGCGCGTCGTCGCCGGCCAGCACCTGGTCGAGGGCACCGAGCTCGGCCTCGCGCCCGGAGAAGCCACGCGGGAGGCGGGGCAGCAGGTTGGGCGTGGGCGTGGGGGGTTCGGCGGGGGTGTGTACGGGGGTGTGTACGGGGGTGGGGGCGGCGGGGTGTTCGGGGTAGGGGTCGACGGGGGGTCCGGATTCGGTATCGGTCCGGGGTTTCCGGTCGGACGCGCTGTCGGGGGCGCTCGGGGTTCGGGTACCGGCGTCGGGCGGCGCGGCGGCTTCCAGGGACGGCGAGGGGGACAGGGGCGGCGACGGTGACGGGGACGGGCCGGGCCCGGTGTCGTCGGCCGGCTCGTCGGACACGGGCCGCGACGGCGCGACCGGGCCCACGGGACCGGCCGACGGCTTCAGCTTCGCCTGAGGCTGTGACGCGAACGCGGCCTGGGGCGGCGCCTGCACCGACGGCGTCCCCAGAATCGTCCGGTACGCCTCCTCGAGGACCGGCCCGGGATCGATGCCGAGTTCGTCGGCGAGGAGCCGCCGCGTGCGGTGGTAGTGGTCGAGGGCGTCGGACTGCCGCCCGGAGCGGCCGAGCGCGAGGACCAGCGCGGCGGCGAGCGACTCGCGCAGGGGGTGGGCCACCGACTCGGGGCGCAGGACGGCCGCCGCCCGCGCGTGCTCGCCGAGCTGCCCGTACGCCTCCGAGAGCCCTTCCACGGAGGCTATGCGCAGCTCTTCGAGGGCGAGCGCGGCGGCTTCCAGGGGTGCGCTGCGCACGGTGCCGGTGAGTGCGGGGCCCTGCCACAGGGAGAGGGCCTCGCGGAGCATCTGGACGGTGTCGGCGGGCCGGTGCTGGAGCCGGGCGAGGGCGACCAGTTCCTCGAAGCGGTGGGCGTCGAGGAGGGTCTCCGGGAGCTGGAGCGCGTAGGCGGAGCCCTGGGTGGTCAGCCGGACCCCGTACATCTCGGCGTCGTGCGCGGTGAGCAGGGCCCGTAGCCGTGAGACGTGGCTCTGCAGGACGGCCTTGGCGTGGAGGGGCGGTTCGTCCTCCCACAGGGCGGCGATCAGCTGCTCGACGCGGACGACGCTGTTGGGCCGCAGCAGCAGCATCGCGAGGAGGCCGGAGCGTTTGGCGGGGCCCAGCGGCAGTTCACCGGTCTCCGTCGCGACCGCGACGGTGCCGAGAATCCTGAACTCCACGCCCGGTGTCCTCCCTTGGCCCCCCCGCACGGCAAAGGTCGAGCTTACCGCCGGGGGGTCTGCGGGCTGCGCGGCACCGCCTGTCGGGGAGGTCAGCCCTCCAGGAAGGCGGCGAGAGCGTTCGCGAGGAGGAACGGGTCGTCGGCGGCGCACAGTTCGCGGACGCTGTGCATGGAGAGGATCGCGACGCCGATGTCGACGGTCTTGATGCCGTGGCGGGCCGCCGTGATCGGGCCGATCGTGGTGCCGCAGGGCATGGCGTTGTTGGAGACGAACGACTGGAAGGGCACGCCGGCCTTCTCGCACGCGGCGGCGAACACGGCGCGGCCCGAACCGTCGGTGGCGTAGCGGTTGTTGACGTTGACCTTGAGGATGGGGCCGCCGCCGGCGCGCGGGTGGTGGGTGGGGTCGTGGCGCTCGGCGTAGTTGGGGTGTACGGCGTGCCCGGTGTCGGACGACAGGCACACCGTCCCGGCGAAGGCGCGGGCCTTGTCCTCGTACGAGCCTCCGCGCGCGAACACCGAGCGCTCCAGGACGCCGCCGAGCAGCGGTCCGTCGGCGCCGGTGTCGGACTGCGACCCGTTCTCCTCGTGGTCGAAGGCGGCGAGGACCGGGATGTAGGGGAGGTCGTCGGAGGCGGACACGGCGGCGAGGGCGGCCGTTCCCGCGTGCACGGACAGGAGGTTGTCCATGCGGGGTCCGGCGACGAGCTCCTTGTCGCGGCCGAGGTAGGAGGGCGCCTCGATGGGGTGTGTCATCAGGTCCCACCCGGTGACGTCGCCCTCGGCGAGGCCGCACTCCTCCTCCAGGAACCGGATGAGGCCGCCCTCGTGGACGTCGTCGCCGAGGCCCCAGATGGGCTGCATGTGCTTCTGCTTGTCGAGCTTGAGGCCGTCGGTGTGGACGGAGCGGTCCATGTGGATGGCGAGCTGCGGCACGCGCAGCAGTGCCCGGTCGATGTTCACGAGCCGCGTCGAGCCGTCCCGCAGGGTGAGCCGGCCCGCGAGTCCGAGGTCCCGGTCGAGCCAGGAGTTGAGGAGCGGTCCGCCGTAGATCTCGACGGCGACCTGCCGCCAGCCCTGCGAGCCCATGTCGGGCAGCGGCTTGACGCGCAGGTTCGGCGAGTCGGTGTGCGCGCCGACGATGCGGAAGGGGGTGTGCGGCGCGGCGCCCTCGGGGACGTACCACGCCACGATCGCGCCGCCGCGCGTCACGTACTTGCCGCCCGTCGTCCCGTCCCACGCGTCGGTCTCGGCGACCTGGCGGAATCCGGCCTTCTCCAGGCGCGCGGCGGCGTTCGCCACGGCGTGGTACGGCGAGGGGCTGGCCGCGAGGAAGGACATGAGGTCGTCGGTGTGACCGCGGTCGAAGCGGGAGGGGTTGCTCATGCGGGCCAGCCTAACGAGCCTTCGGCCCGGCGCGCGGGGGGTCCGCGCGGGTGCGGCCGGGTGCGGTCGGGGAGGCGGTCGATCTCGATACGACGGCGCCGCCACCCGGATGTGTCCGGGTGGCGGCGCCGGTGACTACGGGCAGGCCGGGGACTAGAAAGCGGCCTCGTCCAGCTCCATCAGGTCGAGGTCGACCTTCTCGGAGAGGCGGCGCTCCAGGCCGACGCCCGGCAGGACGTTCGCGGCGAAGAACTTCGCGGCGGCGATCTTGCCCTGGTAGAAGGCCTGGTCCTTGGCGGAGGCGGTCTCCAGCTTCTCGGCGGCGACGGCAGCGCCGCGCAGCAGCAGGAAGCCGACGACCACGTCGCCGGAGGCGAGCAGCAGGCGGGTGGTGTTGAGGCCCACCTTGTAGATGTTCTTGGTGTCCTGCTCGGTGGCCGCGAGGTCGGTCAGCATGACGCCGACGATGGCCTCCAGCTCGACGGCCGCCTTGGCGAGTGCCTCGCGGGCCGGGGCGAGCTCCTCGCCGCCCGTGCCGACCGCGAGGAACTTCTTGATCTCCTCGGCGAGGCCGTTGAGCGCGGCGCCCTGGTTGCGGACGATCTTCCGGAAGAAGAAGTCCTGGCCCTGGATCGCGGTGGTGCCCTCGTAGAGGGTGTCGATCTTGGCGTCGCGGATGTACTGCTCGATCGGGTACTCCTGGAGGTAACCCGAGCCGCCGAACGTCTGGAGCGACTGCGCCAGCTGCTCGTAGGCCTTCTCCGAGCCGTAGCCCTTCACGATCGGCAGGAGGAGGTCGTTGAGGGCGTGGAGCTGCGAAGCGTCCTCGCCCGCGGTCTCCTTGACCGCGATGTCGTCCTGGACTGCGGCGGTGTGCAGCACGAGCGCGCGCATGCCCTCCGCGTACGCCTTCTGCGTCATGAGCGAGCGGCGCACGTCCGGGTGGTGCGTGATGGTGACCTTGGGGGCGGTCTTGTCCATGAACTGGGCCAGGTCGGGGCCCTGGACGCGCTCCTTGGCGTACTCCAGCGCGTTCAGGTAGCCCGTCGACAGCGTGGAGATCGCCTTCGTGCCGACCATCATGCGGGCGAACTCGATGATGCGGAACATCTGGCGGATGCCGTCGTGCTTGTCGCCGATGAGCCAGCCCTTGGCGGGGTGCTGGTCGCCGAACGTCATCTCGCAGGTGTTGGACGCCTTGAGGCCCATCTTGTGCTCGACGTTCGTCGCGTAGACGCCGTTGCGCTCGCCCAGCTCGCCGGTCTCCCAGTCGAAGTGGAACTTCGGGACCAGGAAGAGGGAGAGGCCCTTGGTGCCGGGGCCGTGGCCCTCGGGGCGCGCGAGCACGTAGTGGAGGATGTTCTCCGACATGTCGTGCTCACCGGACGTGATGAAGCGCTTCACGCCCTCGATGTGCCAGGAGCCGTCCTCCTGCTGGACGGCCTTGGTGCGGCCGGCGCCCACGTCCGAGCCGGCGTCCGGCTCGGTCAGGACCATCGTCGAGCCCCACTGCTTCTCGACGGCGATCTCGGCGACCTTCTTCTGCGCCTCGTTGCCCTCCTCGAAGAGGATGCCGGCGAAGGCCGGGCCGGAGCAGTACATCCAGATCGCCGGGTTCGAGCCGAGCAGCAGCTCCGCGTAGGCCCAGATCAGGGAGCGCGGGGAGGTGGTGCCGCCGATCTCCTCGGGCAGGCCCAGGCGCCAGTACTCGGAGTCCATGAAGGCCTGGTACGACTTCTTGAAACTGGCCGGTACCGGAGCGGTGTTGGTCTCCGGGTCGAAGACCGGCGGGTTGCGGTCGGCGTCCGTGAAGGACTCGGCCAGCTCGTTCTCGGCGAGGCGGGCGACCTCGTCGAGGATGCTCTTGGCGGTGTCGACGTCCATCTCCGCGAACGGGCCGCTGCCGTACAGCTTGTCGCGCCCGAGCACCTCGAAGAGGTTGAACTCGATGTCGCGGAGATTCGACTTGTAGTGCCCCATGGCGACGGCTCCGTTTGGCTGGAAGCGGGATATTCGTAAACACGCACTACTCGCAAGTAGCAAGTGCCTACGATGATGCTACCCGTCGGTAATAACGCGCAACCCCTGATCCGCCAATGTGAGCAGGGTCTAACGGCGCCCGCGCTCCGGCCCCCGCTCGGTAGTCTGGCCCCCATGTACGGCTACGACCAGACCGCGGGACCCGGGCAGCAGTACGCGCCGCCGCAGCAGGGCATGCAGGGCGGGTACGGCCAGCAGGCGCCGCCGCTGTATCCGGAGCCGTCACCTCCGTCGCTGGCGGACGCGGTCCGCGCCTTCACCACGGGCTCGATGTCCGCCGAGGACTTCCAGCAGATCTTCGCCACGTCGAAGGTCTACTGCCCGCGCGGCGACAACCCCGGCTTCCTCGCGCTGCACAACACCCAGCAGCCGGTCATCCCGATGTTCACCTCGCTCAAGGAGCTGCGCAGGTACGCGGGCAAGGAGTCCAAGTACTTCGTGATCACCGGCGCCGAGGTGATCGACCTGCTCCCGACCGGGTATGGCTTCGTCCTCGACATGGAGGGCGAGCACCGGATGGTCTTCGACGCCAAGGCGGTCGAGCAGATGGTCGACTTCGCGATGCGCCGCATGTACGGCTAGACGCCCCTGCTCCGCGGACGGCTGATCCGCCCCGCGGCACTTCGTCACCCGGACGCCCGGAGGGAATTCCCTCCGGGCGTTCCGCGTTCCAGGTGGCAGAAAGTTCTACGTTCAACTAAACTCGAAGCACAAGGAGGTCCCGACATGCCTGCAGTGACCGTCGAAAACCCGCTGACCCTGCCCCGTGTGGCCGCGTCCGCCGACGCCGTGGCCCGCCCCGTGCTGGCCGTGACGACCGCGCCCAGCGGATTCGAGGGCGAGGGATTCCCGGTGCGCCGAGCGTTCGCCGGGATCAACTACAAGTACCTCGACCCGTTCATCATGATGGACCAGATGGGTGAGGTGGAGTACGCGCCCGGAGAGCCCAAGGGCACGCCCTGGCACCCGCACCGCGGTTTCGAGACCGTCACCTACATCATCGACGGCACCTTCGTTCACCAGGACTCCAACGGTGGCGGCGGCACCATCACCAACGGCGACACCCAGTGGATGACGGCCGGCTCGGGCCTCCTGCACATCGAGGCGCCGCCGGAGGCGCTCGTCATGTCCGGCGGGCTCTTCCACGGCCTCCAGCTGTGGGTGAACCTCCCGGCCGCCGACAAGATGAAGGACCCCCGCTACCAGGACATCCGCGGTGGCCAGGTCAAGCTCCTCACCACCGCCGACGGCGGCGCCCTGCTGCGCGTCATCGCGGGTGAGCTCGACGGCCACGACGGCCCCGGCGTCACGCACACGCCGATCACGATGGTCCACGCGACCGTCCGCCCCGGCGCCGAGCTGACGCTGCCGTGGCGCGAGGAGTTCAACGGCCTCGCGTACGTCCTCGCCGGCCGCGGCACCGTCGGCACCGACCGCAGGCCGGTCCACATGGGCCAGACCGCCGTCTTCGGCGCGGGCTCCTCGCTGACCGTCCGCGCGGACGAGACGCAGGACTCCAACACCCCGGACCTCGAGGTCGTCCTCCTGGGCGGCCGCCCGATCCGGGAGCCGATGGCGCACTACGGTCCGTTCGTCATGAACACCCGCGACGAACTCCAGCAGGCGTTCGACGACTTCCAGGCGGGCCGGCTCGGGGTCATCCCGGGAGAGCGGATCCCGCACACGTAAGCGGTATCTGATTGCCCGTCACTCGCGTGGCCCCGCCCGGAAGGTCGGGGCCACGCGCGCGTGATGCCCTGTGGGGGTGCACACAGGTACAGGTAAGCCGCTTCTTCCCGAACCAGCCCGCCGCACCGCCGCCTGGTGCGCCCTGGCGCTGCTCGTCACCGGTGTGGCGGCCGTCGCTGTCTGGCTGTGCATCGTCTTCAAGACGGCCGTCACGCCTCTGCTGCTCGCCCTGCTCGGCACGGCCCTGCTCGGGCCGGTGCACGGCTGGCTGATCCGCAGGAAGGTCAACCGGGCGCTCGCCGCCGCCCTCACATGTGTCGCCCTCGTCGCCGTCGTCGGCGGCGCCGGCTACATCGTGGTCAAGACCCTCATCGACACCGGCGACCAGATCGTCGACTCGGTGCGGGAGGCCGGCAGCTGGATCAAGAGCCACTTCGGGATCACCGTGGCCGACGACCTCGGATCCGCCGCCGGCAGCCTCAAGAAGCTGCTGTCCAAGTGGGGCGCCAGCGCCGCGAGCGGAGTGATCGCCGGGCTCTCCGTCCTCGGCTCGCTCCTCACGACCAGCGTTCTCGCCCTCCTGCTCACGTTCTTCTTCCTCAAGGACTCCGACCGCGCCGCGGGCCTCGCGCACAGCCTCGCGCCCGGCCGCGTCGGGGACACCCTGGAGGCAATGGGGCGGCGTGCCTTCCAGGCCGTCGAGGGCTTCATGCGCGGGACCACGCTGATCGCGCTCATCGACTCGATCTGCATCACCGTCGGCCTGCTCATCCTGCGGGTGCCCGGCGCGGTCGGACTCGGCTCCCTGGTCTTCGTCACCGCGTACATCCCCTACCTCGGAGCCACGATCTCCGGCGCGGTGGCCGTCCTGGTGGCACTCGCCGACCGGGGCTGGGTGACCGCTCTGTGGGTGCTCGGCGTCATCCTGGCGGTGCAGCAGCTGGAGGGCCACATCCTTCAGCCGATGATCCAGTCCCGCACCGTGCAGATGCATCCCGCGATGGTGATGCTGGCGATCACGGCGGGTGCCTCCGTCGCGGGCATCCTCGGCATGCTGCTCGCGGTGCCGGTGACGGCGGCCGCCTTCGGGGTGATCGGGGAGCTGCGTAAGCGCTACTCCGCAGGTGAGGGGCCATCGGCGCCGTCGGGGGTTTCACGTGAGACGTCGGCCGAAGACTCGTAGAGCTCGAACCAGATGCTCTTGCCCTCGCCCCTCGGGTCCACGCCCCAGCGGTCGGCGAGCAGCTCCATCAGGACGAGGCCGCGCCCGGATGACGCGAGCTCGCCCGGGTGGCGCTTGTGCGGCAGGTCGTCACTGGCGTCGGCGACCTCGGCGCGCAGCCGCCGCGCGGGCCCGTCGGCGACCTCGGCGACCAGGAGCGCGTCACCGTCCGTGTGGACGAGGACGTTCGTGAGCATCTCCGAGATCATCAGGACCGCCGAGTCGACCTGGTCCTCGTCGGTCCAGTCGTGCAGCAGCTCGCGCAGGTGCTGACGGGCGGCGGCGACCCGCTCCGGCTCGGCCTGGGCGACGGTCATCGCGGTGCGGCGCGCGGGCACGGGCGCGTCCGGCAGGTCCGTCCTGGCGAGGAGCAGCACCGCTATGTCGTCCTCGCGCCGATCGGCGAGCGGGCCCGTCGTGTAGTGCGAGGACGGGCCGTGCACGGCCCGCACGAGCGCGTCTGCCAGGTCCTCCAGGCGGTCGGGGTCGGTGGAGTGCTCCCCGTGCACGCCGTGCTCCTCGAGGATGCCGCGGATGCGGGCCCAGCCGGTGTCGAGGTCGTGGCCGCCCGTCTCGATGAGGCCGTCGGTGCAGATCAGCAGGGTGTCGCCGGGTTCGAGGGTGAGTTGGGTCGTGGGGTAGTCGGCGTCGGGGTCGACGCCGAGGGGCAGCCCGCCCGCGGTGGGCCGCACCAGGACCGTCCCGTCGGTCATGCGTATCGCGGGGTCGGGATGGCCCGCGCGCGCGATCTCCAGGATTCCCGTCTTCGGGTCGGCCTCCACGTACAGACAGGTCGCGAAGCGCGGGTCGCCCGCCTCCGAGCCCTTCTCGATGCCCTTGCCCGGGCCGCCCGTGGAGCCGTACGTGATGGAGTCGGTGACCCCGTACAGGAACCGGGAGGCGCGGGAGAGGACGGCGTCCGGGCGGTGCCCCTCGGCCGCGTACGCCCGCAGCGCGATCCGCAGCTGTCCCATCAGGCCGGCGGCCCGCACGTCGTGCCCCTGCACATCGCCGATGACGAGCGCGATGCGCCCGGTGGGCAGCGGGATCATGTCGTACCAGTCACCGCCGACCTGGAGGCCGCCGCCGGTCGGCACATAGCGGGCGGCGACGCTCATCCCCGGGATCTCGGGGCCGAGCGTGGGCAGCATCGAGCGCTGGAGTCCGTCCGTCAGCTCCCGTTCCGACTCGGTGATCCCGGCGCGCGACAGGGCCTGCGCCAGCATGCGCGCCACCGTCGTCAGGACGGAGCGCTCGTCGGGCGTGAAGGACACCGGGTAGGCGAACGCGGCCATCCAGGTGCCGATGGTGCGGCCGGCGACGATGAGCGGCAGGAACGCCCAGGACTGCCGCTGGAAGCGCTGGGCCAGCGGCCAGGCGGCCTGGTAGCGCAGGCGGTACTGCTCGGGCGACGACAGATAGACGGCGCGGCCGGTGCGCACCACCTCGGCGGCCGGATAGTCGGTGTCCAGGGGCATGTCCGTGAAGGGCCCCTCCTCGCCCGGCTCGTGCCCGTGGTGTCCGATGACCGTGAGCCGGTCGCCGGCGACGCCGAAGACGGCGAGACCGTCCGGCGAGAACCCCGGCATGGAGAGGCCGGCCGCGACCCGCAGGACCTCCTCGGTGGAGCCCGCCTCGGCGAGCGCCCGCCCGGCGTCCAGCAGGAACGCCTCGCGGGAGCGCCGCCAGTCCCCGGTCACCGGGGTGCGCGCCGCGGACCCGGGCGTGGGCTCGCTGACCTCCTGGAGCGTGCCGATCAGCTCGAACGCGTGCGAGTCGCCGTGCACGATCGGCTTGGAGCGGCTGCGTACGGTCCTGATGACCACGCCCTGATCGTCCATGATCCGCAGCCGGGCCTCGGCGAGGGTGCCCTCGGCGACGGCGAGCTGCACCACGCCGTCGATCTCGTTCCAGTCGACGGGGTGGAAACGGGAGCGTACGGCGGCCTCCGTCAGCGTCACCCGGGATGCGGGCAGGCCGAGCAGCCGGGCCGCCTCCGCGTCGAAGGTGACCAGCCCGGCCCGGTTGTCCCACCGCCACACACCGGTGTCGAGGGCGGCGAGAACGTCCCCCACGGGCGGCAGGGGGGTACCAGTGCGCATGGCCCCACTCTAAGAAGAGGTGATCGTGGACGGCCACCGAGGCTATTCGCAGAGCGATCTTGAGGCGGCCGGTACCCTGGGGCTTCGGGCATGCCCGGCCAATCCCCAATCGCAAAGACTGGATGAACGACGATGCATCGGTACAGGTCCCACACCTGCGGCGAGCTCCGCGCCTCTGACGTCGGATCCGACGTCCGGCTGAGCGGCTGGCTGCACAATCGGCGCGACCTGGGCGGCATCCTCTTCATCGATCTGCGCGACCACTACGGGATCACGCAGCTCGTCGCCCGCCCCGGCACCGCGGCCGCCGAGGTCCTCGACAAGCTGACCAAGGAGACGGTCGTCCGCGTCGACGGCAAGGTCGTCTCGCGCGGCGCCGACAACGTCAACTCCGAGCTGCCCACGGGCGAGATCGAGATCGAGGCCACCGAGGTCGAGGTGCTCGGCGCGGCCCAGCAGATCCCGTTCACGATCAACGCGGACGACGGGGTGAACGAGGAGCGGCGCCTGGAGTACCGCTTCCTCGACCTGCGCCGCGAGCGCATGCACCGCAACATCATGCTGCGCTCGTCGGTCATCGCCTCCATCCGCTCCAAGATGGTGGCCCTAGGCTTCAACGAGATGGCGACGCCGATCCTCAGCGCCACCTCCCCGGAGGGCGCCCGCGACTTCGTCGTCCCCTCGCGCCTCAACCCGGGCAAGTTCTACGCGCTGCCGCAGGCCCCGCAGCAGTTCAAGCAGCTGCTGATGATCTCGGGCTTCGACCGCTACTTCCAGATCGCGCCCTGCTTCCGCGACGAGGACGCCCGCGCGGACCGCTCGCCGGGCGAGTTCTACCAGCTCGACGTGGAGATGTCCTTCGTCGAGCAGGAGGACGTCTTCCAGCCGATCGAGAAGCTGATGACCGAGCTCTTCGAGGAGTTCGGCGGCGGCCGTCACGTCACGTCCCCGTTCCCGCGGATCCCGTTCCGCGAGTCGATGCTCAAGTACGGCTCGGACAAGCCGGACCTGCGCGCCCAGCTCGAACTGGTCGACATCTCGGACGTGTTCGAGGGCTCCGAGTTCAAGGCGTTCGCCGGGAAGCACGTGCGCGCGCTGCCCGTCCCGGACACCGCGTCGCAGTCCCGCAAGTTCTTCGACGGCCTCGGTGACTACGCGGTCGAGCAGGGCGCGAAGGGCCTCGCCTGGGTCCGCGTCGCCGAGGACGGGTCCCTCACGGGCCCGATCGCGAAGTTCCTCACGGACGAGAACGTCAAGGTCCTCACCGAGCGCCTCGGCCTGAAGGCCGGCCACGCCGTGTTCTTCGGCGCGGGCGAGTTCGACGAGGTCTCCAAGATCATGGGCGCCGTCCGTGTCGAGGCCGCCAAGCGCGCCGGGCACTTCGAGGAGGGCGTCTTCCGCTTCTGCTGGATCGTCGACTTCCCGATGTACGAGAAGGACGAGGACACCGGGAAGATCGACTTCTCGCACAACCCGTTCTCCATGCCGCAGGGCGGCCTCGAGGCACTGGAGACCAAGGACCCGCTGGACATCCTGGGCTGGCAGTACGACATCGTCTGCAACGGCGTGGAGCTGTCCTCCGGCGCGATCCGGAACCACGAGCCCGAGATCATGCTCAAGGCCTTCGAGATCGCGGGCTACGACCGTGACACCGTCGAGGAGCAGTTCGCGGGCATGCTCCGCGCGTTCCGCTTCGGCGCCCCGCCGCACGGCGGGATCGCCCCCGGCGTCGACCGCATCGTCATGCTCCTCGCCGACGAGCCGAACATCCGCGAGACCATCGCGTTCCCGCTCAACGGCAACGCGCAGGACCTGATGATGGGCGCGCCCACGGAGCTCGACGAGACGCGCCTGCGCGAGCTGAACATCCAGCTGCGCAAGCCGGTGGGCGAGAAGAAGTAGCACCCGCCAGTCGTCCGAAGGGGCCGGAACCGTTGATCGGTTCCGGCCCCTTCGCTGTGCGGACTCACAGCGCATCCCCATGTCCCTGACAGGTGGCGGTCCTAGCTTCGCTTCCCATGACAGAGACTCAGGGACCAGCGCACAAACGTGACATGACCCGCCGGAAGGTCATCCTCGCGGGCGGAGCCGCCGTGGCGGCCGTCGGCGTCGGGGGCTCCATCGCCGCCAACGCGTTCGCCGGGGAGACGGACACCGCCGAGAGGAAGTCCGAGGCGGATTCCTGCTACCGGCTCACCTCGGAGACCACCGAGGGCCCGTACTACATCGACGCGGACAAGCTGCGCCGTGACATCACGGAGGACAAGGAGGGCATCCCGATGGTCCTCCGCCTCAAGGTGATCGACGCCGAGACCTGCAAGCCCCTGCGGAACGCGGCGGTCGACATCTGGCACTGCGACGCGCTCGGGATCTACTCCGGGTACGAGTCCCTCTCCACCGGTGGCGGTGGCACGCCCCCGAGCGGTGCCCCGAGCGGAGCCCCGACCGACCAGCCGTCCGGCACCCCGACGGGCGCCCCGCCCGGGGGCGGCGGTGGCGGCGGGCACGAGGAGCCCACCGACGACGAGCGTTATCTGCGGGGTACCTGGAAGACGGACAAGCACGGCAGTGTCGAGTTCAGGACGATCTTCCCCGGCTGGTACCGGGGCCGGGCCGTGCACATCCACACCAAGGTCCATGTGGACGGCAAGTGGACCGATGCCGGCTACGAGGGCGGCCACACCTGTCACACCGGCCAGTTCTTCTTCGAGGAGGCCGCGGTCATCGCCTCCGGGAAGGTCGCGCCGTACTCGACGAGCACGGCCGAGCGCACGACGCTCACCGAGGACACGATCTACGACCAGAGCGGGACGACGGGCGGCCTGCTGAAGCTGACGTACGGCAAGGGGCGCATCGCGAAGGGCGTCATCGGGTCGATCACGATGGCGGTGGCACCCGACGAGACGCACGACAGCACGGACGCGCAGCCGGGCGCTTCCGCCTCGACGGCTTCCTGACGGGCGCCGCCGCGGGCTGCGCTCAGGTGTCGTACCGGCCGTCCCACGGTTCGCCGAAGCCGAGGCGGTCCGGGTAGAGCTCGGCCCAGCCGCCCTCGTCGTCGTCCTCGGCGATCAGGCCGAACAGCACGCGGTCCACGGCGAGCCGGAACGGGCGGACGGCGATGTCGCCGTAGGTGCGGCCGGGCAGGGCTGCCAGGAGTTTGTCCAAGTGGGCGTGGGCCTGGGCGAGTTCGGCACCCGCGGCCCAGGTCCCCGCGCACCAGATCTCCGAGTCGCGGTACCTGCCCGAGGCGTCGAACGTGTGGAGCACCGCGTAGAGACGCTTGTGCTCCTCCCAGCCGTCGTCGGGGCGGTAGCCCTCCGGGAAGGCGTACGTCACCGTGGCCAGGAACTGGCCGTCCGTGTACCGGCCGATGGTGGCGGTGCGGCGGTCCGGCTCGTGGGCGATCGGGATGGTTGCGGGAACTGGCATGGCGAAACCCTAATCGCGGTCGTGGACATGCCAGTAGCGGGGTACGGGAAAGGGGTGCGGGGATCTGTCCCCGCACCCCTTTCCCCCGGAATGCGTTACTCCGGAGCGCCGCCGAAGCGCTCACGGTAGGACTCCAGGTCCTCCTCGGTGATCTTCGCGAAGAGCACCGGCGGGACGGTGAAGGCCGTGCCCGCGGGGACGGTGTCCAGGGCCTTGGCCTGCTCGGCGGTGACCCACGTGGCCGTGTCGTCGGCCAGCGTGAACGCGCCGCGCATCGCCTTCGACGACGCCGGGATGAAGGGCTCGGACACGACCGCGTACAGGTGGATGAGGTTCATCGCCGTACGCAGTGTGAGGGCAGCGGCCTCCGGGTCGGTCTTGATCTCCAGCCAGGGGGCCTTCTCCTCCAGGTAGGAGTTGCCCGCCGACCACAGGGCGCGCAGCGCGGACGCGGCCTTGCGGAACTGGAGGGCCTCCATCTGGGCCTCGTACTCGGCGAGCAGCGCGGCGATCTCCGTGCCCAGCTTCGCCTCCGCCTCGCCGGCCTCCTTGCCCGCGGGCACGTCGTCACCGAAGCGCTTGCGGGAGAAGGACAGGACGCGGTTCACGAAGTTGCCGAGAGTGTCGGCGAGGTCCTTGTTCACCGTGGCCGCGAAGTGCTCCCACGTGAAGGAGGAGTCGTCGGACTCCGGCGCGTTGGCGATGAGGAAGTAGCGCCAGTAGTCGGCCGGGAGGATCTCCAGCGCGGCGTCCGTGAAGATGCCGCGCTTCTGCGACGTGGAGAACTTGCCGCCGTAGTACGTCAGCCAGTTGAAGGACTTGAGGTAGTCGACCTTCTTCCACGGCTCGCGCACGCCCATCTCCGTGGCGGGGAACATGACGCTGTGGAACGGGACGTTGTCCTTGGCCATGAACTGCGTGTACCGGACGTCGTCGGCCTTGTACCACCACGACTTCCAGTCGCGGTCCGCCGGGTTCTCGTCCGACCACTCCTTCGTCGAGCCGATGTACTCGATCGGGGCGTCGAACCAGACGTAGAAGACCTTGCCCTCGGCGGCCAGCTCCGGCCACGTGTCGGCCGGGACGGGGACGCCCCAGTCCAGGTCACGGGTGATCGCGCGGTCGTGCAGGCCCTCGGTCAGCCACTTGCGGGCGATGGAGGAGGCCAGCTGCGGCCACTCGCCCGCGGTCCGCGCGATCCACTCCTCGACCTCGACCTGCAGCTTCGACTGGAGCAGGAAGAGGTGCTTCGTCTCGCGGACCTCCAGCTCCGTGGAGCCGGAGATCGCCGAGCGCGGGTTGATCAGGTCCGTCGGGTCCAGGACGCGCGTGCAGTTCTCGCACTGGTCGCCGCGCGCCTTGTCGTAGCCGCAGTGCGGGCAGGTGCCCTCGACGTAGCGGTCCGGCAGGAAGCGGCCGTCGGCAGGCGAGTACACCTGACGGATCGCGCGCTCCTCGATGAAGCCGTTCTCGTTCAGCTTGCGCGCGAAGTGCTGCGTGAGCTCCGCGTTCTGCTCGGACGAGCTGCGGCCGAAGTGGTCGAAGGCCAGGCCGAAGCCGTCGTACACGGCCTTCTGCGCGTCGTGCGCCTTCCCGCAGAACGCGGCGACCGGCAGGCCCTGCTCCTTCGCGGCCAGCTCGGCGGGCGTGCCGTGCTCGTCGGTGGCGCAGATGTACAGGACGTCGTGGCCGCGCTGGCGGAGGTACCGGGAGTACACGTCCGCCGGGAGCATGGACCCCACCATGTTGCCCAGGTGCTTGATTCCGTTGATGTACGGAAGGGCGCTGGTGATGAGGTGTCGAGCCATCGGGGGCTGCTCCCAAGTCGCTGCGTGCGGTGACGGTGTACGTCAGTCGAATCAAAGAATCGTATCCGACACGGCGGGGCCGCCCCTCCCGGTATTTACGGGGTGGACGGCCCTGGGGAGCGGTGCGGGTGCCGGTGCGGGTGCAGTGCGGTGCCTAGCGGAAGTCGAAGACCAGCCGGGCCGTGACCCGGCCCGCCAGGATGTCCTCGATCGCCTCGTTGACCTCCTTGAGCCTGCGCTGCTCGCGGATGACGCGGGTACGGCCGAGGCGGTGCAGCTCGAAGACCTCGGCGAGGTCCTGCCGGGTGCCGACGATCGAACCGATCACGCTCTTGCCTTCGAGCACGTGCTCGAACACGGGCAGTTCCAGCTTCCCCCCGGCGGGCAGCGCGACCAGGACGAGCGTGCCGTGCCTGCGCAGGGAGCCGTACGCCGCCCGGAGCGACGCGTTCGACACGGCGAGCCCGATCGCGACATCGGCACCGCCCAGCCCGCGCACCGCCTCGGCGACGTCCTGGGTACGGGCGTCGATGACATGGTCGGCGCCCAGCTCGTGCGCGAGGCGCAGCTTGTCGTCGGTGACGTCCACGGCGACGGTCTCGGCACCCGCGATCCGCGCGTACTGGAGCGCGAGATGGCCGAGGCCGCCGATCCCGGAGATCAGGACGCGCTTGCCGGGGCCGGCGCCGGACACCTTCACGGCCTTGTACGTCGTCACTCCCGCGCAGGTCAGCGGGGCGGCGTCCAGGGGGTCGAGGCCGTCGGGGACCTTCACGACGTAGTCGCCGTGCGCGACGGCGTACTCGGAGAAGGAGCCGTCGACCGAGTAGCCGCTGTTCCGCTGCTTCAGGCAGAGCGTCTCCCAGCCGGACACGCAGTGGTCGCAGTAGCCGCACGCCTCGCCCAGCCAGGCGATGGCGACGCGGTCGCCGACGTTGATGTGGCCGACCCGCTCGCCCAGGTCCTCGACGATCCCGATGCCCTCGTGGCCCGGGACGAACGGCGGGACCGGCTTGACGGGCCAGTCACCGGAGGCGGCGTGGATGTCCGTGTGGCACAGCCCGCTCGCCTCCATGCGGACGAGGACCTGCTGCGCGGCCGGACGCGGGATCACGCGGTGCTGGATCTCCAGGGGCCGGGTGAAGTCGGTGACTACGGCGGCCTTCATGGTGCGCGGTCCTTCCCTCGGTGCCGGAATTCATCCAGCTTCTCCCGATTTGGGGGGAACGGCGCGGGGGGAACGGCGGCGCCCCCCGTCCCGCCAGGAGCGGGAACAGGGGGCGCGGGTCGTGCGTGGGTCAGGCCTGCTGCGAGCCCAGCCACTGCGGCAGGTCCGCGAGCAGCCCTTCGTACAGCTCGGTGTCCGTGAGCTCGCGGGGGGTGGGGCCCGCGTGGAAGAACGCGGCGTTGGGCGCCTTCAGCTTGCGCAGGTAGTCGAAGCCCTTGGCCTCGTGCTCGCCGAACGCGACGAACTGGAAGAACAGCGGGTGCCGGGCCGCGTCCGCGAGGGCCTGGTTGGCCGGGCCCTTCGCGTCCGGGGCGCCGTCCGTCTGGAAGACGACCAGGGCGGGCGTCTGCGACTGCGACTTCTCGTGGTGCGCCACGACCTCTTCGATCGCGCGGTGGTAGCTGGTACGGCCCATGTGGCCGAGCGATGCGTGCAGCTCGTCCACGCGGCCCTCGTGCCCGTCGAGGGTGAGCTCGCCGGTGCCGTCGATGTCGGTGGAGAAGAAGACGACGTGCACGGTCGCCTCGGGGTCGGTGTGCGAGGCCAGGGCGAGCACCTGTTCACCGAGCGCCTGCGCGGAGCCGTCCTTGTAATACGGACGCATCGAACCCGACCGGTCGAGCACGAGGTAGACGGTGGCCCGGACCCCGGCGAGCTCGTTCTTCTTGAGCACACTCCCGGCGGCCTTGTAGGCGGCGGCGAGCCCGGGGGCGCGCGACTTGACCCGGGCGAGGGGGAGGGCGGGGGCGGAAGCGGAGGCCTCGGCGTCGGCCTCCGGCTCGGGCGCCACCTCGACGACGGGCTCGGGCTCCACGGCGGCCTGCGGCGCGGGCTCCGCGACGGGCTCGGCGACGACCTCGGGCTCCGACGCGGCAGCGGCGACCGGTTCAGCGACCGGTTCAGCGACCGGTTCAGCGACCGGCTCGACGACGGTCTCGGGCTCGGGCTCGACGACGGTCTCGGGCTCGGTCGGGGCGACGGCCTCCGGCTCGGGCTCGGCCACAGGCTCGGCGGCGGGCGAGACCACGGCCTCGGGCTTCTCGGCGACGGCCTCGGCCTCCGGCTCCGTCTCGTCGACGGTCGCCGACTCGGCCTCAGGCTCGGTCTCGACGACGGCCTCGGGCGCTGCCTCGGCCTCCGTCTTCACCTTCGGCTCGGCGACGGGCTCTGCGTCAGCCTCCGCCTCCGCGTCCGCCGCGGGCCCGGCGACGGGCTCAGGGCTCTCGGCTGCCGGTTCCGCTTCGGCCTCGACGACGGTCTCGGCGACGGCCTTGGGGGAAGCCTCTGCCTCTGCCTCTGTCTTCACCTCCGCCTCGGGGGAAGCCTCCGCCTCTGCCTCCGCCTCCGCTTCCGTCTTCACGTCCGGCTCGGCGACAGGCTCTGCGGCAGCCTCCGCCTCTGTCTTCACGTCCGGCTCGGCGACAGGCTCTGCGGCAGCCTCCGCCGCCTGCTCGGCCTCCGCCGCCGCGGGCTCCGCGCGCTCCGTGGTCGGTTCCGCTTCCGCGCCGGCGGCCTCCTCGTCCACCGGTGCAGACGGCTTCGGGACCTTGACGTTGTCGAACGCCGCGGCCACCAGGTCGTCCGCCTCACGCGGCGACGGCGCGGGCGTCGGCTCGGTCGAAGGTGCGGGCACCTTCGCCTTTGCCACGGCGGGAGCGGCCTCGGGCGCGTTTGCCGACTCGGCGGGCGCAGCCTTCGGCAGGGTCGCCTCGCCGGCCGGTGCCGGGACCGTCGCCTCGGGTGCGGCGGTCGCCGCCTCGTCACCCCGCGAGGACTTCCGCGGCCTTCCGAACGCGTTCCGCAGAAGATTCCGAATGCCCATGTGCGCAACCCTTCGCATGAGTTGGTTTCCGTAACCCCTGGCCAGGGCGGACACGTAAGGTTAGCCGCCACGTTCCGTGATCTTGGGCAGGGTCGCCCACCCGGGCGAAGGGCATTCAACTGCCGCACGCCCGGCACAGGTTCACCCCTCGTTCACCCGCCGTCCCCCTCCGCGCTCGGCCACGCCCCTAGCGTCACGCCCGAGTGACCGTAAAGGGGAGGAAAAGAGTGCGCAAAACGCTGCCGCTTATCGGCTCGCACAATGGGGGCCGTGCCGCGCTGACCTGCCGGTTCCGCTGTGGGGACGCCTGTTTTCAGGAGGTGCCCAACACCAGTTCCAACGAGTACGTCGGTGACGTCATCGCCGGTGCGGTGAGCCGCCGTTCGATGCTGCGCACGGCCGCGGTCGTGACCGTCGCTGCCGCGACGGCCGGTACGGTCGTGGGCTCGGGGGCCCCGCAGGCCGTCGCCGCCACGCCGTCGGGGGCGGCAACGGGCGTAGCGCACAAGGGCGACAAAGGGGCGCGCGGACTGCGGTTCACGCCCGTCGCGCCGAACACGGCGGACCGCGTCACCGTCCCGGAGGGCCACGCCCAGAACGTCGTCATCAGCTGGGGCCAGCCCATCCTTCGCGGAGCGCCCGCCTTCGACCCGGACAAGCAGTCCGCAAAGGCGCAGGCAGGACAGTTCGGTTACAACAACGACTTCCTGAGCCTCCTCCCCCTGCACGGTGAGCACGGCCGCCAGGTCCTCGTCGCCAACCACGAGTACACGGACGAGATCCTGATGTTCAAGGGGTACGACCCCGAGAACCCGACGCGCGAGCAGGTGGAGACCGCCTGGGCGGCGCACGGCCTGTCGGTCGTCGTCGTGGAGGAGTCCCGGCGCAGCGGCAGGCTGTCGGCCGTCACGCGTCACCAGCTCAACCGCCGCCTCACCGCCACCAGCGAGTTCCGCCTCTCGGGCCCGGTCGCGGGCAGCGCGCTCGTGCGGACGAAGGCGGACCCGCGCGGCCGTACCGTCCTCGGCACGCTCAACAACTGCTCGGGCGGCACCACCCCGTGGGGCACGACGCTGCACGGCGAGGAGAACTTCAACCAGTACTTCGCGAATGCCGCGAAGGTGACCGACCCGGCCACGGCCGCCCGCCTCAAGCGCTACGGCGTGACCGGGGAGGCCTCCGAGCGCAAGTGGGAGCGGTTCGACGACCGCTTCGACCTGGCCAAGGAGCCGAACGAGGCGAACCGCTTCGGCTGGGTCGTCGAACTCGACCCGTACGACCCGGAGTCGACGCCGCGCAAGCGCACCGCGCTCGGCCGCTTCAAGCACGAGGCGGCGCAGCCGCGCCTGACCGACGACGGCCGCCCGGTCGTCTACATGGGCGACGACGAGAAGTTCGACTACTTCTACAAGTTCGTGAGCAGCAAGCGCGTCGCCAAGGGCCGCTCGCGCGCCGCGCACGAGCACAACCTGACGCTCCTCGACGAGGGCACCCTCTACGTCGCCCGGCTGACCGGCGACTCCCCGGCCGCCGAGATCGACGGCACGGGCAAACTGCCCGCGGACGGCGAGTTCGACGGCGGCGGCGAGTGGCTGCCGCTCGCCACGGCGGGCCCGCACGGCGCGGTCTCGCACGTCGACGGCATGACGGCGGAGGAGGTCTACCTCTTCACGCGGTTCGCCGGTGACAAGGTGGGCGCCACGAAGATGGACCGACCCGAGGACATCGAGCCGTCCCCGCACTCCGGCAAGGTCTACGTCGCGCTGACGAACAACTCGGACCGCGGCAAGGCCGGGAAGGCGCCCGTCGACGAGGCGAACCCGCGCAACCTCAACAAGCACGGGCAGATCCTGGAGCTGACCGAGCACCGGGGCCGCGCCGAGGCCACCACCTTCGGCTGGTCGCTCTTCCTCGTCGCGGGCGACCCGGACGACCCGGCGACGTACTTCGCGGGCTTCCCGAAGGACCGGGTCAGCCCGATCTCCTGCCCGGACAACGTGGCGTTCGACCCGCACGGCAACCTGTGGATCTCCACGGACGGCAACGCGCTCGGCACGCACGACGGCCTGTTCGGTGTCGCGACGCGCGGCGAGCGGCGCGGTGAGCTCAAGCAGTTCCTGACGATGCCGAACGGCGCCGAGACCTGCGGTCCGCTGGTCCAGGACCGCCGGGTTCTCGTCTCGGTGCAGCACCCGGGCGAGGTCGACGGCGCGTCCGTCGAGAAGCCGGCGAGCGCGTGGCCCGACGGGCCGGGGAGAATCGTCCGTCCTTCGGTGGTCTCCGTGTGGCGCGAGGACGGCTGCGACATCGGCGTCTGATCCGACTCAGGTCGCCTCAGGCCGATGCCGCGTCCGGCAGGCGCTCGCGATACGCGGGTGCCTGCCGGGCCGCTTCCCAGTAGGCGTCCTCCAAGTCCCCGTAGACCGCGTCCAGTTCGGCCTCCGTGCGGGCGGCGAGGACGAGGCGTACGCCGATCGGGTCGCCGTCGAGGGGTCTTATGGCCATGTCGGGGCGGGCCCGTGAGGTGGGCTGGCACAGGGCGACGACCTCGCCCGTGGCGACCAGGGACGCCGCCGTGAGGTAGTCGCCGTGCAGGATCCGGGGGTTGAGCCCGGCGGCCCGAAGCACCCGCAGGAGCCCGTGCCACTCGCCGTCCACGGTGGGATCGACCATCCACCGGTCGTCCGCGAGGTCGGCGAGGCGCACGACGCGGCGGCGGGCGGCCGGATGGTCGGCGGCCAGGGACACGTACTGCGGCTCGCGTTCGACCAGGACGCGGCAGCGCAGACCCGGCGGGACGCGCAGCGGGCTGCCCTCGACCTCGTGCACGAACGCCACGTCGAGCTGTCCGTCGCCGACGAGCCGCAGGAGCGCGTTCGCGGAGACGTCCATGCGGAGCGCCGGCTCGCCGCCGGGCGGGTGCTCGCGCTGCCGCAGCCGTCGCAGCCAGCCCGGTATGGCCCGGCTCGCCGTGGAGCCGATCCGCAGATGGGGGCCGCCCGCGGTGAGTGCGCCGGCCGCCCTGGTCTCCGTGACGAGAGCGCGCATGCCGTCCACGAGGGGGCGGGCGCGGTTGAGGACGACGCGGCCCAGGGGGGTTGCACGGCAGCCGGTGCGCTCTCGGGCGAAGAGCGCGCCGCCGAGCGTCTCCTCGATGCGCCTGAGCTGGGTGGACAGGGACGGCTGGGTCATGCCGAGCAGCCGGGCCGCCTTGTGCAGGCTCCCGGTGTCGTCGATGGCGCACAGCGCGCGCAGGTGCCTCACCTCGAGCTCCATGGGCATCGAGCGTAAGGCGGTCGCGGAGGTCGCACCAGACGTCCAAATGCGAACCGAAACGGTCGAGTTGGGCGGGTGATAGCTCCGTCCTATCGCCAATTGCCATCATCCCCAGGGGTCCCGGGCGCCTCCACACTCTCCCTCGTACCGAACCGTTCACGTAACCCCCCACTCACGGAACGAGGAGGAGCCCCCCACATGAAGCTCTCCCTGCGCTACGCCTCGGTCGCGGCCGGCATCGGCATGGCCGCCGGCGCGCTCGCCACCGCGGCCCCCGCGTCCGCCGCCCCGGCCCCGGTCGTCGCCGGCTACACCCACTACGCGGGTTCGGCCGAGGAGGCCGCCGCCAACAAGGCGTTCTTCCAGGCCGTCCTGAAGTCGGTCGCGCAGAAGCGCGCCGCGCACCCGCACGCCGCGTCGGTCACCGTCACGTACGACGCGTCGGGCGCCCCGTCCTTCGCGCAGCAGATAGCCAACAGCACGTCGATATGGAACTCCTCCGTGTCGAACGTGAAGCTCCAGGCGTCCTCGGGCGGCGGCGACTTCTCCTACCGCGAGGGCAACGACCCGCGCGGCTCGTACGCGTCCACGGACGGGCACGGCAGCGGCTACGTCTTCCTGGACTACGCGCAGAACCAGGAGTACGACTCCACCCGTGTGACCGCGCACGAGACCGGCCACGTCCTCGGGCTCCCCGACCACTACGAGGGGCCGTGCAGCGAGCTGATGTCGGGCGGCGGCCCGGGCACGTCCTGCACGAACCCGTACCCGGACGCGAACGAGAAGTCCCGCGTCAACCAGCTGTGGGCCAACGGCTTCGCGAAGGCCGTGAAGTCGCTGGAGAAGTCCGCCAAGACCGGCTGACCCCAACCACCGGCTGACCGTCACCGGCTGACGTACTGGAACCACCCCCCACACCGATGCGGGCCGTCCCCTCCCCGGGGCGGTCCGCATCCGCGTCCCGTATCGGCGTCAGTGCGGTGAGGCGATGGAGCGGGCGGCCGCGACCTCCTGACGTACGGGTTCCAGCACCCCGTCGCGGTCCGCCTCGCTGAAGTCGGCGCGCACCCCCCTCAGGACGTCGGAGGCGCGCAGCCCTTGTGCCAGCTCCCGCAGTTGCTCCGCGGCCTGGGCCACCTCGGCGGGCCCCGGCACCGGCGCCCCCTCCTTGACCCGGATCCGCGCCGCGGTCGTCGCGTCCACGATGCGTTCCACGGCGACGACGAGCGGCCACCAGGCGGCGGCGAGACGACCGGTGGGCGGCGGTTCGGTCAGGGCGCGCTGGAACTCGGAGCGGATGACGGACAGGTCGCGGTAGAGCCGGCGGCGCATCCGCGCGCGGGCGGCCGGGACGTCCGGGTCCGCGGACGCCCCGAACGCGTGCTGCACGTACGTCGCGGTGTCCGCGACGGCGTCGGCGAGCCGGTCGCCGATGCGGGTGTGCCAGCTCTCGGGCCACAGCAGATATCCGGCCACCAGCGCGATGGCGCAGCCCGTGAGGCTGTCCAGGAGCCGCGGCAGGACGAGCCCGATGCCCTGGTGGTTGAGGGTGTCGGACAGCAGCAGGATGGTCGGCGTGATGGCGGCGGTCTGATAGCCGTAGCCGCGCGGGGTGAGCGCCGGGATGAGCGCGGCGAGGGTCATCAGCACGGGCACGTCCCACCACCCGCGGGGCACCACGGCGAGGACCGCCGTGGCAAGTACGAGCCCGACCGCCGTGCCGAGCGCGCGCTGGACGGCTCGCGAGAACACCGAGCCGAAGTCGGGCTTGAGGACGAACGTGATGGTCAGCGCCACCCAGTAGGAGCGCGGGACCGGCACCGTCGAGACGAGGACCTGGGCGATGCCGATGCACAGGGCCAGGCGCAGCCCGTAGCGCCAGGAGGCGCCGGACAGCACGGCGTTGCGCGCGGCGCGGACGGCGCGCACGCGCAGGGCGGCGGGCCGGCCGAGGCGGTCGGCCTCGAGGGCGCGGTGGGGGTCCGTGTTCTTGCTGGTGACGAGGTTGGCGGCGTGCCGTACGGCGTGGTCGACGGCGCGGGCGGCGGGTCCTTCGGGTGCGGGCAGATCGAGGGGCCCCGCGTCGGTGCTGCCGGTGTCGACCGCGTCGGCGAGGTGTCGTACGGCGTCGGGGACGGCGGCGGGGAGCGGCACCCCGTGCTGGTGGGCGGCGGGCGCGGACTCGGCGATCGGGGTGAGCGCGTTCAACAGGGCGAGCAGGCGCACCAGTTCGGGGTTGCGGCCGTGGGCGAGGGCGCGCCGGGCGAGGACGAGGTCGTAGGCCTGGTTGAAGGACTGGGTGACGGCGTAGCGGGTCTCGACGTAGTTCTCGGGGTCGGCCGCCGACGCGAGCAGGTTCGCGACGGACCGGTACGTGGCGGCGACGGCCGCGCGTTCCGGCACCCCGGACCGCAGGGGCCAGGCGAGCAGCGCGAGCGCGAGGACGAGGAGTCCGCCGCCCGTCATCAGGAGCGGCGCGAGCCACCACTCGCCCGGCAGGGGCAGTCCGGCGCCGATCACGCAGTTGAGCAGGAGCAGCAGCCCGGACACGGAGGCCACCGCGCCGATCGTCGAGATCATCCCGGAGACCAGCGCCACGCCGGTGACGGTGGCGACGGCGACCCAGCCGTGCCCGTACACGAGCGCGCCGACCGTGACGCCGACCGCACCGAAGAGCTGCGGCACCGCGATGTTGAGGATCCGCATCCGGTAGGCGTCGGCGGTGTCGCCGATGACGCCGGACAGCGCGCCCATGGAGGCGAGCGCCCCGTACGCGGGCTGCCCGGCGGCGAGCCCGATCGCGAGCGGCAGCGACAGCGCGAGGCCGGCGCGCGCGACGGCCGCCCAGGGGATCGGCGCGGGGTGCGGACGCAGGGTCCTGACCAGCCAGTCGGGCGGTGCGAGATGGCGGGCCGGGGACTCGGGGCGCATGCCGTCCATTGAACGCTACGGGGCCCCCGGCCCTCAGGACGTTGCCGGTCGGTGCATCGTCAGGTCGACCAGGAGGGCGCGGTGGTCGGTGTCGGCCAGCTCGACGAAGCGGGCGGTGTGCGGGGAGAACTCCTCGCTCACCAGCACGTGGTCGATCTGGGTGCCGAGCGGAGGGCGGACGCGCGAGGGCCAGCTCGGGGCGCGGGACTTCCCGGTGAGGCGGGCGCTGTCGTGCAGGCCCGCGTCGAGGATGCGGCGGAACGCGGCGTGGTCCTGCGTGGCGTTGAAGTCCCCGGCCAGGATGGTCGGCTGCGAGCGGCCCGCGGCGGCGAAGTCGCGCAGCTCGCCCAGCTCGGAGCGCCACAGGCCGACCTGCCGGGGGAGCGGGGGCATCGGGTGCGCGAGCTGGACCCGTACGTCGTGGCCCTTCACATCGGCGACGGCGCCTGGCATGCCCATGGTCCCGGGGACGCCCGCGGCGGCCTTGAGCGGATACCGGCTCAGAATCACCGACCCCTCCGAGCCGCCCGCCTCCACGGCCTGCCGGTACGGGAAGTCGGCGCGCGGCAGCTCACGGCGCAGGGTGTCCTGGCACCCGTAATCACACTCCTCGACGAACACCAGGCCGGGCCGCTCGCGGCGCACCGCGCCCACCAGCGACTCGGTGCCGCGCCCGAACTGGACGTTCGAGGAGAGGACCCGCACCTCGGCGACGGGCGGCCGGCTCGCCTCGACGTCCTTCCCGTACGGCTCGATGTACCAGGCGAGGGCGCCCAGGACCGCGACGCCCCACACCATGCCGATCCGCCGGCGCGCGAGCGCCGTGAGCAGCAGCGCGGCGCCGGTGGGCGCGAGGAGCCAGGGCAGGAACGCCAGGAGCTGCGGAACGGGGGTGACCCCGTCCACGTCCGCGATCCGGCAGCCCACGACCGCGCTGACTCCGGCGAGGAGCAGGCCCGCGGCCCAGGCGGCCAGGGTGCGGCCCGGCCTGCGGTCCCGGTCGTCGTAGGAGAGGACCGGCGGTGGGCCGGGCGCCTGCGTCACATGCTCCAAGGCCCGGGCCCGCCTTCCGCTCGCTCCGGCACCCTGCGGCGCCGGATGCCGGAATCCTCCCTCAAAGACGGGCCGGCGCGGGGGAGGGTTGCCAGGATTCAGGCTCGGGCGGCGTGCTGCGAACTGTCGCTGACCAGCGCCCAGATGACGAAGACGCCGATGGCGATCGCGATGACCGACCAGATGGGCTCGTAGGGCAGGAACATGAAGTACGCGATGATGTACAGCGAGGCGATGGCGACGCCGACGCCGCGCGCCCAGCCGGAGTCCTTGAGGACGCCGAAGCCGGTGACCGCGACGATGACGCCGATGACCAGGTGGATCCAGCCCCACGTGGTGAGGTTGAAGGCGTACGTGTAGTTGCCGATGTGGGCGTACACGTCGTCCTTGGCGATGCCCGCGATGCCGTTCAGGATGCCCAGGATGCCGCCGACCATCATCAGGACGCCGGCGAAGACCGTGCCGCCGGACGCCCAGCCGCTGCCCGCGCCGTCGCCCCGGGTGGGGTCGGGCCCGGCGGAGCGGTGCTTGTCCGACCAGACGCCGGGGCCGGGGGGCGGTGTCGGGGTGGTGGGGGTCTCGCTCATTCAGTCCTCCTCGGTGTCACTGGCATGCTCACCCCGGAAGCGGCGGGCCGCATTTCGGGAGGAGCCGGAGGGCGTGGTGGGGGCCTGCGGCCCAGGCGCCCCGACAGCCAGGCGCAGACGGCCGCTGTGAGGGCCGTGCCGGCCGTCCACCGGGACGCGGTGCGCACCGACGAGCTGAGGGCGTCGTAGGCCGCGCCCGCCGCGGAGCGGTCCACGTCCGAGGGCAGGTTGTCGAGGGTGAGGGAGCGGCTCGTCGCGAGCGCGACGAGGAGCGCCGCCGCGGCCAGGGCCACGCCGAGCGCCGTCACGGTGAGGGCCCGGCGCCGCCGCCGGGCGAGCGCGAGCCCGGCGGCGACGGAGGCGACGGTGGCGAACGGAAGCCACAGGCCCGCCCGTTGCAGCAGGCGCAGCGACTGGCGCAGCCGGTCGAGGTCGCGCGAGCTCATCACGGTGATCGTGGTGTGCGTGACGGGGATGCGGCCGGCGAAGGATACGCCGTCGTCGCTGAGCTGCTGCCTGACCTGCCCGGTGACGGGCGCGAGATCGATGGTGACCGGGCCGTCGGTGCCGTCGTCGATGGCCTGCTGCACGGCGTCGTGCGCGGCCCGGTTCGCCGTGTTCCACGCCTTCTGGAAGGCGTCGGTGCCGGTGAACGACTCCACCGCGTCGTGCACGAACGCGTCGACCGTCGACTGGAGCGGCCCCGCGTCGAGTTGCGCCATGATGCCGTTCGTGACGGCGTCGGCGACCGCGCCCCGCACGGCCGGTTCGGCGGCCAGCGGAGCCATCGTCGCGACGTACCGGTCACTGTCCCCGACCTCGTACTTCGCCCATACGGAGAGCGTGCCGAGCGGCACGAGCAGGCAGGCCAGGGCCAGCAGGACGACGGACAGGGCTCTTCGCATCACCCTCCCAGGCAACGGGCGCGCGGCAGGGGGCGCCAGCGGGGACAGGGCAGATGGCGGGGTCCGCGGTGGAGGGCTCGGCCGAACGGGTGTCACCTGGCGGGGGGAGCCAGGAGGCGATCACGCGCACCGTCGTCACTCATGTGTGTAGTAGCGGTAGAACATCGCCGCGAACACACCGGCGGCGACCGTCAGAGCCATGATCGTGGACCGCAGGACCGTGGCGTCGGTCAGGCTGTAGAGATAGCCGAACGCGATACCGGCCCACGCGGCCCAGGTGACGGCGCGCAGTTCGCGCGGCAGCCGGGACGACGCCCGGTGGATCCCGAAGGTGACCACGGCGACGATGATGCCCGTGAGGAAGCCGAACAGGACGTTGCCGGTGGTGATCGGGCCGGCATCGCGCCGGATGCCCGAGGCCCAGAAGCCGTAGACGATGCCGAGCAGGAGAGGGAGCGCCATCGAGAGCCTGGAGCCGGCCGCCATGGAGCGCAGGCCGGAGGTTCCTGAGGAGGGTGCCGCGTGAGCCATGACGGCTCCTTTCTGCCTTTCCCCCCGCCTTCCATTGACCTCCGTCGCCCTCCGATCCGCAACATTGCGGCCGGTTCCTATGCCGCGGCGATGCGGGCGAACCGCCCGGCGACGTGCAGATCGGCCTCGATGTGCGAGGCCGTGGCGAGCAGCGCGGGCAGGACCTCGCCGGTGACCCGGGCCAGGTCGCGGCGGCTGCTGTGCGTGGCCACGTTCACCGCGGCGACGACCTGGCCGGCGAGGTCGCGCACCGGCACGGCGACGGAGCGCAGCCCCTCCTCCAGCTCCCCGTCCACGAGCGCGTGGCCCTGGTGCCGTACGTCGTCCAGGAGCGCGCCGAGCCGGTCGGCGCCGGTGACGGTGCGCGGGGTGAGCGGGGCCAGGTCGGCGCGGGCGAGGAACGCGGCACGCTCGGCCGGGGCGAGACCCGCGAGCAGGACCCTCCCCATGGACGTGGCGAAGGCGGGGAAGCGGGTCCCGACCGAGATGTTCACGCTCATCACACGGCTCGTCGCGACGCGTGCCGTGTACCGGATGTCGTCGCCGTCGAGCACGGTCAGGGACACCGAGTCGTGCAGCTGGGCGGAGAGAGCCCGCATGTGGGGCGTGGCGATCTCGGCCAGCGTGAGGTGGGACAGGGGAGGGAAGCCGAGGGCGAGGACGCGGGGCGTGAGCCGGAAACCCCGGCCGCGCGAGGCGACGTATCCGAGGTGCTCCAGGGTGATCAGGGCGCGGCGCGCGGTGGCCCGCGCCAGGCCCGTCGCCGCGGCGATGTCGGTGAGGTTCAGCTCGGCACGCCAGGGCCCGAAGACGGTCAGCACGGCGAGGCCGCGCGCCAGCGACTCGACGAAGTCCCGGCCGAGCCGCTGCTTGGCCTCGGCGGCCCACGCGGCGTCCGGTCCCGTCGCGGCCGGTCCCGTCGGCACGGGGGCGTCCGGCACGGGCCTTCGCAACGCCTCCTCCATCTCCGTGACGGCGTCCCGCAGCCGCCCCAGCATCGCCTCGCGCAGCGAGGCGGCGGTGTGCCGGCTGGTGTGGCTGACGACACTGACCACGCACGCGACGTCACCCCCGGGGCCGCGCACGGGCACGGCGAGCGCGACGAGGCCGGGCTCGATGAGCTGGTCGTCGAGGGCCCAGCCGGCGGCCCCGGCGCGCGCCACACGCTCCTCGAACGGCTCCTTCTCCGCCTCCTGACGGGGCGGCACCGCGGGGAACGCGCGGTCCTCGGGATCCGCGGCCCGGCGCGCCCGCCACCGCTCCCACAGGTCCTCGTCCCACGCACCCGCGAACAGCGGTCCCGGCGCGGTGCGTTCGGCGGGCAGCAGGTCGCCGATGCGGAAGCTCAGCGACATGGCGCGGCGCCGGGTCGCCTGGTGGATGAAGCGGATCCCGTCCCCGTCGGGGACCGCGAGAGAGACCGATTCGTCGAGCTCGTCCGCGAGCCGATCGGCGCGCGGGCCGAGCAGCGCGGGCAGCCGCAGAGCGCCGAGATAGGCGTTGCCCACGGCCATCAGCGGCGGCGCGAGCGTGGCGTCACGCCCGTCGAGGCGCAGGCACCCCATGTGCGCGAGGGTCGCGCAGATCCGGTCGACCGTGGACCGCGCGAGGCCGGTCGCCCGCGCGAGCTCGCTCAGGCTCAGCGTGCCGCCGGCGTCGGTTAGCCGCCGCAGCACGTCGATGCCGCGCATCAGCGGCGCGACGGCCTCCGCGGGCGCCGTGACGTCGGGGTCGAGGGTGGGAACCGGTCCAGTGGACATGTGCGATGACTGCTCTCCGTGGCGCATTCTCAGGCAACGGTAGAGGAATCCCCCCGCCGCCCGGCTCCCGGCCGCCCGCGGATGCGCTCAGCGGGCGAGGAGTTCCAGGATCCGGTCGAGGGCCGCGGGGGCGAGATGGCGGCGGAGGGACTCGACGACCTCTTCCGGGGTGCCCCGGCTGTCGATTTTGATTACGCCGTAATCACGCCGGGCCTTCGGCACGGTCGGCGGGGGTGTGCCGGTGTCGCCGGGGAGCGCCTGCTCCTCCTGGGGGAGGCGGGCGATGCGACGGGCGTCCTCGACCGAGACGCGTCCGTCGGCCAGCGCCTCCTGGAGGTCCTCGCGCAGCTTCATCAGGGACAGGCGCTGCGAGACGAAGCCCTGCGTCTTGCCGATCCGGGCGGCGACCTGGCGCTGCGAGTAGCCGTAGCTCTTGATCAGGCCCTGGATGGCCTGGGCCTGCTCCAGCTCGGTGAGGTCGTCGCGCTGGACGTTCTCGATCAGGGCGTCCTCGTCGGTGCGGGACGCGTCCTCGCGCACCAGGACGGGCACCTCGTCCAGGCCCGCCATCCGGGCCGCGGCGAGCCGCCGGTGGCCGTGCAGGACGACGTACGCGGCCCGGCCCACGGCCTCCTCGTGGTGCGGGTGCGCCGCGAGGAACACGGCGCGGGGGACCACCCCGAGCGCCTGGAGCACCCCGCGCTCGCGCACCGTCTCGGCGAGCCCGTCCAGGTCGCGCAGCTCGTGGCGCGGGTTGTCGGGGTTCTCGGCGAGGTCGGCGAGCGCGACGGTGACGGGGTGCGCGGTGACGGGGTGCGCGGTGTCGCGGGCGGGGTGCGCGCCGTCGCGGGCGACGGGCCGGGTGCCTT
This sequence comes from Streptomyces sp. NPDC055140, assembly GCF_053607285.1. Classification (NCBI taxonomy): domain Bacteria; kingdom Bacillati; phylum Actinomycetota; class Actinomycetes; order Kitasatosporales; family Streptomycetaceae; genus Streptomyces; species Streptomyces sp. NPDC055140. The sequence continues at coordinate 379,119 of NZ_JBSGTG010000005.1, forward strand.
CGCCGGCTGCTTCCGTGGCCGGGGCCGCGGCGCCGGAGGACAGCAGGGAGGACAGATCGGTACGGCGCCCCATCAGACGTTCACCTTCTTGGAGTCCCTGGCGTTCCTGGCGCTCTTGGCCTTGGTGCTCTTGGCCGTCGCGGCCTGCGCATCCTGCTTCTGCGCGCTCTTCCCCGTAGGCGTACGGGTGCTGCTCGCGGAGCGTTTGGCGGGGGCCGGGATCGCGGCGAGGCCCACCTCCAGGGCGAGACGGAAGAAGTCCTCGCGGGCCTGGAGCGCGACCCGGTTCGCGCCGTACTGGGTGACGACGAGGCCGTCCGCGGAGGCGCGTGTGTGCAGCTTGTAGTGCCGCACGACCGTGCGGGCCAGCGGCCAGTCCTGGGCCTCGACGAAGGCGCGCGTCTGCTCCAGGTCGGCCTTGCCGTCGCGCGGGTCCCAGTTGTTGATGACCACGCGGTAGGGCAGGCCGCGCGGCTTCACGACGCGCTCGATGGTGCGCTGCGTGGGCTGGAAGCCGAGCGGCTCGGGCTCGATCGGCACGATCACGTCGTGGGCGTTGGACAGGACGGCGCGCAGCGCGTCCGCGGCGGCGCCCTTGCCGAGCGGGTCCTCGCCGGCGGACTCGGCGAGGTCGAGCCAGCCCGGGGTGTCGACGAAGACGTGCTGGGCGGAGGGGATGCGGGAGAGCGCGGCGAGCCCGGCCAGGTCGTCGTGGGCCTGCACGAAGTCGAAGGGGAGGCCGTCGCCGACGCGCTCCGACCACCACACGGCGGAGCCCTGCGGGTCGATGGAGACGGCGACGACGGGCGGCTGCCCGCCCTCGGTCCCCGCGCCGAGCACGTCGGCCGTCACGGCGGCGAGGTTGACGGCGAGCGTGGACTTTCCCACGCCGCCCTTCTGATTGAGGATCACGTGCACGTGGGCCATGCTCACCACACTCCCTGGGAGACCGGCGTAACGCACTAAAATTATGAAACGCGCGAAACGGGTGATTCTGTACCTGGTCACTGTGGCAGTGCGGGCGGGGGCGAGCGGAGCGAACACGCCGTGGGCGGCGGGTGGTTACGCCCAGACATCCACCCGCTCGTACCCCAGGGCCCGCCCTTCGGTATCGCCTCCCTCGGCAAGCCCGGGAACGTCCTGCTCGTGGCCCAGGACGGCGTGCCCCACAAGGACGCGGACGGGCTCGCAGCCTGACCGTCACCCGTCACACGAATGGACGCGGCCGACGGGCCGCGTCCATTCGTGCGCTGATATCCACGAAGGAACACATCACTGCATCTGTGGGGGGCCTGACCGCCCGGCGCGGCAGCGCGTACGGGCCCCATCGAGTGGAGGACCACTCATGCCCCAGCTCGCCGACAGACCCACGCTCGCCGTGGACTTCACTTCGGGCCTCAACGACGCCTGGTCGAAAGTCGCCCAGTTCGTGCCGAAGCTCGTGGGTTTCCTGGTCGTTCTGGCCATCGGCTGGTTCATCTCGAAGATGATCGCCAAGGTGCTCGACCGGGTCCTGCGCCGGGTCGGCTCGGAGAAACTCGCCGAGCGCGCGGGCGCGGCCCGCATGCTCGAGGGCTCCAAGTACGACATGACGGCGATCGTCGTCAAGATCGTGTACTACGCCTTGCTGCTGATCACCCTGCAGATCGCCTTCGGCGTCTTCGGCCCGAACCCCGTCAGCAACATGATCAACGGCATCGTGGCCTGGCTGCCGCGCGCCATCGTCGCGGTCGTCCTGGTTGTCGTGGCCATGGCCATCGCCAACGTCGTGCGCGACATCGTCACCAACTCCCTGTCGTCGGTCTCGTACGGCAGGACCATCGGCACGATCGTCTGGGCCTGCATCGTCGCGCTCGGTGTGATCGCGGCGCTCGGCCAGGCGGGCATCGCCACCACGGTCACCCAGCCGGTCCTGATCGCGGCGCTCGCCGCCGGTGTCGGCGTCATCGTCGTGGGTGTCGGCGGCGGTCTCATCGGCCCGATGCGGCAGCGTTGGGAGCGCATGCTGAACTCCGCCGAGCAGGAGACGGCCAAGGCCCGCGGCGGCATCTCCGCCTATCAGGCGGGGCGCGAGGACGCGCTGACGAATCAGCCCGTCCAGAAGCGCGAGCGCACCGACGACATGTGACAGGTCCTACGCGAGATCGTGCCGTCTCACCAGCCAGCTGATGGCGGTGAGGCGGCACACCGCGTAGTCGTGCCCGACGGGCTCGCGCCAGCCGTTCTCCGTGAGGGCGTCGAGGAAGCCGAGCGCGTAGTCCGAGAGGACCTCCCGGTCGGGGGCCTGCGGCTGAAGCGCGCCCCCGCCCGCCTCAAGCCTGTCCCGCAGCTCCGCGACATGCTGGTCGACGGCGGCCGTGAAGCCGGGCTCGAACGCGAACTCCGCGAAGCGCGGGGCGTACGAGGTGCTGATGCGGGCCAGGGGAGACATGCGCTCCACCGTAAACGGGGCATAGCGCCCCGGAACAGGCCTTTTGTCATGCCATTGGTCACAGGCACAGGCACAGGCACAGGCACAGGCACAGGCACAGGCACCGGCGCGGTCAGGCGTCCGGTCGCGGCCCGCGAGTGATCAGAAGCCGGGCAGTGAGGCCTGTACGGCGGCGGAGCCCTCCGCGCCGTAGCGGGAGCTGTTCGCCACCCCGCCGACGAGACCGAGCACCAGGAACGCTCCGACCAGAATCCTCGCCCATGCCCCCAGGAACAGCGGCCGCGTCGCGGACGGGCCCGCGATGGTGCCGACGACGGCGTCCGGCGCCGACTGGTCGCCGAAGAGCCGCTTCGGGTACGCGGGGGTCAGCAGCAGCACGTACGCGCCGAGCCGCATCCGGTAGCGCAGGACCGCCGCCGTCGCCTCGAACAGCGGCAGCGGCATCCGGCCGAGGAACAGCACGACGAGCCACGACAGTACGGAGACGGCCCACCAGCCGGCGGTGGCGACCACCTCGACGAGCGCCGCGGGGATCACCAGAAGCAGCCGGAACAGCACGGCCAGCCGGTTGAGGTGCACGGACCGCGATACGCGCACCCGCACCGGGTAACCCATCGGTTCGCCCAGTTCGAAGGGCGGATAGCGGCCGGTCAGGAGCATCGCGGAGGCGTTCACGCGGGTGTCGTAGCCGAGGAACCCCGCCAGATACCGCTCGACCGGATCGGGCAGCCGCCCGAGCAGCAGCGCCGCGAACCAGCCGGCGACCACCGCGAAGAACGTCACCACCGACAGCACGGCCAGCATGACGAAGTGCGGCAGGAGCAGCAGGAGCCGCACCAGCACGGAGAGCCGGTTCTGCCGCCCCGGCTGCGGGATGTCCAACTCGGGCAGGGCCTCGGCGCCCGGAATCAGCGAGACCGTGCCGTAGTGGGGTTCCATGCCGGTAACTCTGCCGACGGGAGGGGGCACAGGCACCCCGGGTCGTCCGCCCGAGTGGTCGGCGGGGGCCGGCACGCACGCTCGTGGCGTTGCCGAAGAGCCCTGGTAGCTCCGCTACGAGGGCTCTTCGGCGCCTTGCGATCGCACGCACCGGCCCCCGCCGGGGCCGCTTTCGTACGGACGGCAGGCATCGACGACGGGCCCCGACTCCGGCGGGAGGCTCAGCTCACCCCTCGGTCCCGGCCCTCCCAATACGGCGCCCGCAGCTTGTACTTCTGGAGTTTGCCCGTTGCCGTGCGGGCCAGTTCCTCGCGGAACTCGACCGACGTGGGCGCCTTGAAGCCGGCCAGGCGTTCCTTGCAGTGGCGGATCAGTTCGTCCTCCGTGACCGTCGCGTCGGGGGACCGGACCACGAGCGCCTTGATCGTCTCGCCCCACTTGTCGTCCGGGACACCGATGACGGCGACCTCGGCGACGTCGGCGTGGCTGAAGAGGGCGTCCTCCACCTCGATGGACGACACGTTCTCACCGCCGGTGATGATCACGTCCTTCTTGCGGTCGCTGATCGTCAGATAGCCGTCCTCGTCGACCGTGCCGCCGTCGCCCGTGTGGAACCAGCCGCCGGCGAGGGCCTTCGCGCTCTCCTCGGGCTGCTCCCAGTAGCCCTCCAGGATCACGTTCGACCGGGCGAGCACCTCGCCCTCCTCGTCGGTGCGCAACGTCACGCCGAGCGCGGGCGCCCCGGCCCGTACGAGCTTCTCCGCGCGTGCCGACGTGTCCAGCTCGTCCCACTCGGCGCGGCCGCGGTTCACCGTGAGCAGCGGCGACGTCTCCGTGAGGCCGTAGATCTGGATGAACTCCCAGCCGAGTTCCGACTCGACGCGGGCCACCGTGCGGGTGGGCGGCGGCGCCCCGGCGACGATGATGCGGACCCGGTCGCGCCCCGGGATCGCGCCGTTCCAGGAACGGGAGGCGTCCAGAACGGCGTTGACGACGGCGGGCGCGGCGCACATCACGGTCACGCCGTGCTCGTCGACGCGGCGCAGGATCTCGGCGCCGTCGACCTTGCGCAGCGCGATCTGGCGCACCCCGAGCGCGGACATGGCGAACGGCATGCCCCAGCCGTTGGCGTGGAACATCGGCAGCGTGTGCAGGTAGACGTCCCGGTCGGTGACGCCCGCGTGCAGGGCGAAGGTGACGGCGTTGACCCAGATGTTGCGGTGGGTGATCTGGACACCCTTGGGCCGGGCGGTCGTGCCGCTCGTGTAGTTGATCGTGGCGGTGGCGTTCTCGTCGGGCGTCCAGGGGCTGGGGTCCGTGCCGAAGCGGTAGAGCTCGGAGTCGACGGCCGCCCCGATGGTGAAGCGATGCTTGGCGGGGACGCCGGCGAGGCGGTCCGTCAGTTCGGGGTCCACGAGGAGGACGTCGGCGCCCGAGTGGGAGACGACGTAGCTCACCTCCTCCGCGGTGAGGCGGAAGTTGACCGGTACGAGGACGCGGCCGTAGCCGCTCACCCCGAAGAACGAGGTCAGCAGCCGCGCGCTGTTCGGCGACACGACCGCGACGCGCGCGCCGAGCGGCACCCCGAGCGCGTCGAGCCCGGCGGCCTGGGCGCGCGCCAGCTCGGCCACCCGGCGGTAGGTGAGGTCCTCCCAGGGTTCGGCCGGCTGGACCGGCTCGTCGACGACGCCGATCCGGTCCCCGTAGACGGTGGCGGCACGTTCCAGAAAATCAAGGGCCCCGAACGGGACGAACATTCTGGCCTCCCGAGCACAGACGAACAACAACAGATCAGGTTCTGTCCGACCACAGCATGGGTGAACCGGGCCCGCGCGGCATTACCTCCGGCGTAATCGACCCCTGTCCGCCCGCCCGGCAGGCTTGAGGCATCCGGAACCCGGGCGGCGCACTCCTCCCGGGCTCCGGACCCTCGTCCGACCTGGCTGGAGGCCGATCCGTATGTCCGTCATCCCCGTTCACGAAACCGCCGTCGCCCGCTACTTCGAGGCCTGGAACGCCGAGGGCGCGGACGCCCGCGCCGAGGCCGTCGCCGCCGCGTGGAGCGAGGACGGCAGCTACACCGACCCCCTGGCCGACGTGGCGGGGCACGAGGGCATCGCCGCCGTGATCGCCGCGGCCCGTGAGCAGTTCCCCGGATTCGCGTTCCGGCAGACCGGCACGGTCGACGGGCACCACGACATCGCCCGGTTCACCTGGGAGCTGGTGTCCACCGCGGACGGCTCCGCGCCCGTCTCGGGGTCCGACGTGATCTCGCTGGCCAAGGACGGCCGGATCCATACGGTGCAGGGGTTCTTGGACCGGATACCGGCGGCGTGACGACTCCCGCTAGCGCAGCGTCACCGTGAGGCTCCGCCCGTACGTGTGGCGGGTGTCCACGTCCAGGCGGGTGCCGCCGTGGACGCGGGTCACCCGCACCTGCGGGTCCGCGGTGACCTTGCTCAGGGGGCGCCCGTGGAGCAGCACGGACACGGTGTCGCGCTGCGTCGTCGGGTCCGCGACCGCGACGGTGACCGGGTCGCCGTGGCGCCGCCCGCGCCGCACGAGCACCGACGCGGGGCCTTCGACGCGCAGCCCCGCGGTCTCGTGGCGGCCGGGCGTGAAGGTGTTGGCGGCGGTCAGGCCGAGACCCTTGTGGGTGACGGCCTGGAGGCGCGGTGTGTTCGCGTGGACCGTCAGCGGGCCGTCGTGGCGGGTGTACGAGCGCAGGGCGGCCTCCGCCGCGTTCGGCACCAACGCATAGGCCAGACAGGCCGGTTCGGCTCCCGCCGCATGGTCGACCGTCACACCGAGGACCGTGCGGGTCACCGCGGTGTCCGGGTTCGCGGTGCGGACCACGCGGCGGCTGCGCGTCACCTCGTCGAGGGCGACCCGCACGCGCGGGGTGTCGAGGAAGACGTAGCCGAGCGACGTGCCGCGGGTCGAGTTGGCGTAGCGCAGCCAGTGCAGGTCCCCGGTGCCGGGGCCGTTCCACGGGCGGCCGTCGCGGAGCGCTCCGGTGACCGTGGTCAGGTCGTCGGGCGCCGCCGTGCGGGAGTCGACGGTCGTCGTCACGGCCCGCCCGGCCGCGTCGCCGACATCCGCCGCGAGGACCACGATCTCGTCGTCGAACAGGAACCACGACTTCGTCGACGTCGCGTTGCGGTAGACCACGAAGTCGTCGGGCAGGACGCCCTTCTGCTTGTCCCGGTACGGCACGTCGTCCGACTGCACCATGGCGGCCGCGCCGTACGCGCCGAGCACGGCGCCGCCCGAGTGCGGGCCGGTGCCGCACGGGAAGTAGACGTACGTGTTCTGCGACTCGGACGACGACGTGAAGTTCAGCGGGTGGCCCGGGTTGTCGTAGTACGGCTTCCCGTAGAGCTCGGGGACGGTGCGGCGCTCCTCGACCGGCGCGGTGACCCCGGCCAGCGCGTACGGCGAGACCGTCGTGAAGTGGTCGACGCCGTACGCCTGCGTCTGGTCCTGGCCGGACAGGTACAGGTAGTACGCGCCGTCGCCCTGGAACCACGGCATGAGGTTCTCGCCGCTCATGTACTCGTACTTGCTGATGCGGCTCGAACTCCGGGCGAGCGCGAAGGCGTAACCCGGCCTGCGGTGCACGGTCCGGTCCATGGCGTTGAACGCGACCGTGCGCGACGCGGGGTTGAGGTCCTCGGCGGGGACGGACGCGTCGCCGGTGATGTCGGCGTAGCGCGTGATGCTCACGGGGGAGACGAACGAGGACGGGTCGAGGGCGGCGCGCGAGGTGGCCCGGATGTGTTTCACGTAGCTCTTGAGGGCGGCGGCGTCGGTGCCGGCGGCGTCTTCGGCGAGTGACGCCAGATCCACGACCGCCTCGACGACGATCGCGACGTCGGTGTAGCCGGTGTCCGGGCGGGACACCGCCCGGCCCTTGACGATCTCCATCATCCAGCCCTCGAAGATGAGCGGCGCGAAGCCGTTCCGTACCCAGCCCACCACGGTCGGCACCAGCTCGCCGCCGTGCGCGAAGCCCGTGCCGTCGAGGATCTTGAGGGTCTGCACGACCCGCGTGAGCAGGCCCTTCCCGTACGAGCCGGTGTAGGCGACGGACGCGTGCTGGATGAAGGAGCCGTCGGCGTAATAGCCGTCCGTGACCCCGTGCTCGAGCGCGTACGGGTCGATCGTCGCGAAGACGGTGAGCTGGTCGGTGAGGGCCTTGCGGATGCGGGCCTCGCCGTCGGGGGCGCCGCCGCCGTCCCCGATGAGGAGCGCCCCCTGGAGGATGCGGTTCGTGGTGATGTCGGCGAGGTTGGCGCCCGTGTGGAAGCGGGAGTCGAGGTTCACGTCGCCGTCGGTGCCGTTGCGCAGGTACGCGTCCATCGAGGCGACGTAGGTGCGCAGGAGGTCCGGGCGGTAGGCGTTCACCTCGGCGGCGAGGAGGACGAGGGTCTTGCTGATGAACTGGGAGAGGCCGATCTCCCAGTAGAACCAGTTGCCGTAGTAGCCCTTGGACTGGTCGCCGTAGTAGCGCTCGTGCAGCCACGTGAGGCCGTCGATGACGCGGCGCTGCACCGCCTCGTTGCCGTACAGGTCGGGGGCCGCGCCCGGCGCGCGCGTCGCGAGGGCGATCTCGTACAACTGCTTGTACGCCGTGTTGAGTCTGCCCTCGTCGGTGCCGAGGACGAGCCCGGCGAAGAGTTCTCCGGGGCCCGCAGCGTCCATCGACTTCAGGTTCGCGCGGGCGGCCTTGTCGATCGCGGCGCGCTTGGCGGCTGTCTCCGTACGGGAGTTCGAGGCCTCGGTCCCCGCGAAGACGCCCACGGTGTTGGCGAGGAGCCGAGCGCTGTCCGCGGCCGCGTCGGCGGCGTTCGCCCGTCCGGTGGGGATCACCGTCAGGAGACCGGCGGCTGACAGGGCGGACAGCAGGCGTCTGCGGGTGATCTCCATGGCTTCCTCCGCCGGTGAGTTGGCGTGCTGGCGCGCGGAGTCAAGCAGATGAGCCCGAGGGCGACAAGAGGACCACGGGCCCGGAGGGGAAAGCGCGTACTGGCCTGTCTTGTACGGGGACCGGCGCGGGGGTCAGACGGGAAGCCAGTCGGCGCCCTCCCCCGCGCCGTCCGGGACGACCTGTCCGAAGACGACGTCCGCGAAGTGGATGCCGAAGCCGAGGGTGCCCGGCTGCTGGAGTTCGCTGATCAGCCTGCGCCGGTAGCGCTCCGACCGGGCCGGGTCGCCTTCCGACACCGTGAACCACTCGGGGTGGCGCACCTGGAGCGGCGAGTGCAGCGCGTCCCCGAACGCGAGCAGGCGACGGCCCCGCGAGGTGATCGTGAAGCCGGTGTGGCCCGCGGTGTGGCCGGGCAGCGCCAGCGTCTGCACGCCCGGGAAGATCTCCTCGCCGGGGACGACGAGCCGCAGCCGGCGCTCCAGCGCGGTGAGCGCCCCGGCGGTCGGCCCCGGCACCTGATGGCGGTTCTCCCACTCGCTCTTCGGCACGGCGAACGTGGCCGCCGTGAACACCGGCGGATCCGTGCACGCCCAGCCGATGTGGTCCCGGTGCAGGTGAGTGAAGGCCACGACCTCTATCTCGTCGGGCCGCGCCCCGAGCCGCGCCAGATTGTCGAGCAGCGAACCGCCGTGCACCGCACCGATGTACGGGTGGTCGGGGTCCTCCGGTACGGAGTGCGGGCCGAACCCCGCGTCGATCAGCAGCGCCCGCCCGTCGGACTGGACGAGCAGGCCGCCGGTGTTGGCGACCAGATGGGCGGTGTCGTTGAGATAGGCGGCACCGACGTCCGCCCGCGGCGGCTCCGGCGGCTTGAACAGCATGGCGCCGTCAGGTACGTAACTGACCTTCAGATCACCCACCTGCACGGAACACACCGCAGATGGCCTGCGCAGTCGCCTGTCGTTCACGGGTCGGTCTCCTTGGTGATGTTCCGAAGGGGCGCGGGTCCGGCCCGCAGAACAACGACAACGCCGGCGCCCCGGACAGGGGCGCGGGGAACTGCGCGAACGGCACGCACGTTCCCCGCGTCCACAATTCCCGCGCCCCGCGCCGCGGTCAGGCGCGCCTGCGCAGCACAGTCGTGGCGAGGGCCGCGCCCACCAGGGCGACAACACCCGCGGTGACCATGCCGGTGTGCAACCCCCCGAGCGTGGCGGCCGCATCAGGATCCGACCCGCCCGAGAGGGCGTTCGTGCGGGCAGCCGCGATCGCGCTGAGACCGGCGACGCCGATCGCGGCGACGTACTGCGGGAGCTGCGACAGGCCGCCGACGACGCCCTGGTCCTCCTCGCTGACGCCCGTCGTCATCACGGTGATGAAGGAGACGACGCTGAAGACGTGGCCGAGGCCCATGACCGAGGACGTGATGATGAGCGGCGCGATGGTGCCGCTCTGCGGCAGGGTGAACATGGCGACGGTGCCGGCGCCCTGGATCAGCAGACCGGCCGCGAGGACCCGCTCGCCGCCGAACCGGCCGAGCAGCTTGGAGACGTACAGGCCGCCGAGCATCGCGGCCGCGCCCTCACCGAGGTAGCTCAGACCGGCCTGGAGCGGGGTGAAGCCGAGGACGTCCTGCATGTAGAGGCTGAGCAGCACGGTCGTGCCGGCGCACATGCCGAAGGTGACGACACCGAACAGGCCGGACCACTTTACGGTGGGGCGGCCCCGGACGCTGAGCGGGATCAGCGGCTCGGGGTGGCGCCGCTCGACCAGGAGGAACGCGCCGAGCAGGACGAGGCCGCCGACGACGGAGCCGAGCGAGTCCGCGCGGACCCAGCCCTTGTCGCCACCGGTGGAGATGCCGAAGACGAGACCGAACAGGCCGAGCGTGGCGAGGACCGCGCCGGGGATGTCCATGCGCTTGGCGGCCGCGGACTCCCGCATCACGGGCAGCGCGAGCGCGCCGGCCAGGGCGACGGCGCCCATGACGCACAGCACGACCATCGTCCAGCGCCAGCTGAAGCCGCTGGTGATGACGCCGCCGCCGAGCGCGCCGAGCACGAAGCCGAGCGACATGACGGCGCCGTTGAGGCCCAGGGCGCGGGCGCGCTGCGGGCCCTCGGGGAAGTAGCCGGTCATCAGGGCGATGGCGGCGGGGGCGATCATCGCGGCGGCCGTGCCCTGGCCGACCCGGGTGGCGATCAGGACGCCGGGGCCGTTGGCGAGGGCGGCGCCCAGCGAGAACAGGGTGAACAGGGCCACGCCGAACGTGAAGAGCTTCTTGCGGCCCACGAGGTCGGCGACGCGGGCGAACAGCGGCAGCAGGCTAGCGGAGGGCAGCAGGCTCGCGGTGGCGACCCACTGGAGCGTGCCGGGCGAGGAGAAGCCGAGGCTGCTGCCGATGTCGGGCAGGGCGACGGTGACGATGGAGAAGTCCAGGCCGCACATGAACGTCGCGCAGCACAGGGTGATCAGGACCAGCCAGCCCCGTGTGCTGAACGAGCTGTCGGAGGGGCCGACGTCGGCGACCGGCGGTGGCGGGGCGAGGACGTCGGTCTCGGTGGGGGGAGAGGACTCGGTGACAGCCATCAGGGGTGTCCTTTCGTATGTGATCGGGCCTGACCAGCATCGAATCGGGGCACCTGCGCAACAAGAACGATCTGTGCAACGATCGATTCGCCGGGCTCATCGTTCGAGGTGAGCGGGTTGGTGAGGGGTACGAGGCCGAGGACGGGGAGGACATGGAACGCCAGGAGATCGAGATCTTTCTGACGCTGGCGGAGGAACTGCACTTCGGCCGGACCGCCGAACGTGTGGGTGTCTCGCAGAGCCGTGTCAGCCAGACCATCGCGCGCGTCGAGCGCCGCATCGGCGCGAAGCTGTTCGAGCGCAGCAGCCGCCACGTGACGATGACGGCCATCGGGGAGCAGCTGAGGGACGGGATCGGCCCTGCTCAGCGCCGTATCGAGGAGGAGATCGCCAAAGCCGCGGCGGCCGGCCGGGGGATCACCGGCACGCTGCGGATCGGCTTCTCGGGGGCGTTCACCGGCCATCTGCTGCACGGCGTCGCCGCGGTGTTCGCGCGCCGTCACCCGGGCGTGGACGTGCAGATCCGCCAGGTGCAGATATCCGACCCGTACGGGCCGCTGCGCGCCGGGGACATCGACCTTCAGGTCACCGAACTCCCGGTGGCGGAGGCCGACTTGACGACGGGTCCGGTGCTGCTGTCGCAGCCGCGGGTGCTCCTGATGCCGTCCACGCACCCGTTCGCGCGGCGCGAGACGCTGAGCGTGGAGGATCTGGCGGAGGCGACGCTGCTGACGGTGACGAGGCCGGTGCCGGCCCACTGGCTGGACCATCACTTCCCGCGGCAGACGCCGTCGGGGCGGCCCATTCCGCACGGCCAGGCGATCACGCACTGGGAGGACGCGCTGTCGCTGGTCCTCGCGGGCAAGGGGGTGACGCCGGTCGCGGCCGCGGGTGTGCGGTACTACGCGCGCCCCGGCCTGGTGTTCCGGCCGTTCAGTGATGCCCCCCGCATCGAGTACGCGTTCATCTGGCCCACCGACCACGAGACGGGCCGGCTGCGGGCGTTCGTGGGTGCCGCTCTGGAGCATGTGCGCTCGCTGGGCGGGCCCACCAGGGCGCTGGAGACCCTGTGGGAGTCCGAGGGCGGCGCCTGAGGGACGTCAGGGCCGCGGACGGTGGTGCGGGGCAGGGTCAGCGGACGGCTCCCGCGGCGGACAGATAGCGCTGGTCGGGGCGGTCCTGGAGCATCGCGTGGTCCTGCCGGTGACGGCCGCCTGCCACAGCCCCTACATGGAGCCCGCGAGCGCGGCCCTGCGCCGGGCCCTCGAGCTGACCCACTTCGCGGCGGGCGTGCTGCCGGTCGTCGCGAACGTGGACGCCCGCGCGCACTACGGCGGCAGCCAGTGGCGGGAGCTCAGCACCCGCCAACTCGTCAGCAGGGTCCGCTGGGTCGAGTCCCTGAACACGCTCCACGAGGAACTCGACTGCACCGCGTTCCTGGACATCGGCCCCGGCGGCACGCTCGCGGGCCTGACCCGCAGGGCGCTGCCGGGTGTACCGGCCCACAAGTTCACGGCGCCGGCGCCACTGGTGGTGGCGGCGTAGCAGTCACTTACGTCGGCACGCGCGTCGGTACGCGCAGAGGCCCGGCCCGGGGGTCAGAACCCCGGGCCGGGCCTCGGTCGTTGCGGCGGAACTCAGCTGATGCAGAGAAGGCCGAGCACGCAGATGGGCTCGGGTGACGCCGTGCTGGGAGCGGGCGTCGTCGCCTGGTCCCCGCCGGACGACCCCGTACCCGTACCCGTACCCGAGCCGGAACCCGTATTCGTGCTTCCGCCGGACTGGCCGGCCGATGCGGGCGAAGAGGTCTGCGGGGCAGGGGCGGCGGGCGCCGCGGTGTGCGCGGCGGCGGCCGGCGCTGCGGCGGTGTGCGGCGCGGCACTCCGGGCCGGGGCAGCGTGGCGCGGGGCGCCGGTCGGCGCGGTGGACGCCGCCGGGGTGGGCGTGTTGGCCGGGCGGGCGTGGCGCGGGCCGGTGGACTTGTGTGAACGGTCGCTGCCGCTCCGCGAGGCCCGGTCGTCCGGCGTGTCCGTCGCGACGTCCGTGTTGGCCAGGGCCGGAGAGGTGGTCACCGGGTCCGGGGCCGCGGAGGCGTGGGTGCGGTCGGGGGAGGCGTCGTTCGGCAGCGCGGCGATGGTGAGCCCGCCACCGACGATCGCGACGGCGGTCGCGGCGACGGCCCTGCGCTTGTTCTTCTTCCACTGCGCCAGCTTCCGCCGCCGTGCGGCGCGGCCGCCCTGCGAAGCGGCCACGGGCGCCGAGACGCCCACGGAAACGGTGGCGGCCTCGCCGCCCGCGCCCTCCGCGTCGAAGGCCTTGGCTGCGGAGAAGGGGTCGAAGTCGTCGAACGGGTCGGCGGAGCCGGAAGCGGCGTACGCCCCGGAGGCACCCGCGGAGCCGGCGCGGTGGCCACGGTCGGCGGCGGGGGAAGCCCCGAAGAACGACGAGGAGGCCGAGGCCGACGAATGCGCCGAGGGGGCCGAGGACGAGGGGAACGACGAGAGCGACGTCGTCGCCGGCGGGGCTATGTCCGGGGCGTATGCGCCGCAACCCGGGCACACCAGCGCCCCGTTGAGGGTCCGACGGCAGGAGGAGCAGTAGTCCATTTCGATCTTTCTGTGGCTGACTGCGCCGCCGGGACGCCGGGCATTTGGTCACGTTCGCACGCGAGATCGAGCGGCCAGCAACGCTATCGACGCTTTCCGAAGGCGATGCGTGCGCGGTGTGATGCTCCTGCGAAGATGTGTGACCGCTGTGACGGAAGGGGCCCGGACCGCAGCAGCGATCCGGGCCCGTCACCTCACAAGCTCGTTACCTCTTGCCCCTCAGACCAGTGCGTTCTTGTAAAAGATGCTGGAACGCCGGTCGCCCTCGTCGCCGGAGGCGAAGCCGAGGAAGAGACGTGACTCACCCGCGTCGGTGCGGTAGATCGCGAGCCCCTCGGGCTCCCGGTAGACCAGCGTGGAGCCGGCCTTGGTCAGGATGGGGCCCTGGGCGATGGCACCGGTGTTGATGTTGATGCTGGTGATGTACGTGTTGCCCGGGTCGGGGTTGGACGCCGAGTAGCCGTCACCGGTGATGAAGTACATGTACGAGCCGTAGAGCGTGTATCCCTGCGGCGTGCCGGAGATGGCAGGCGGGGTGAACATGGCGACGGGCGAGCTGAAGTCGCCCTTGTCGGTGTCCGCGATGTCGTAGACGGCGATGTGCTTGGCGCCGTCCTTGTGGTGGCGGACGATCATGCGGTTGTAGACCGGGTCGATGGAGCAGGTGTACTCGGTGGCGCCGGAGACCGGCTGGAACTTCCCGAACCCCTGCGACGCGGCGTCGACGGTGGTCCCGGGGTTGTACCCGATGAAGGCGAGCTTGGTGCCGTAACCGTTGCCGTTCGCGTCGGTCTCGATCCACAGGTTGCTGGTGCTGCCGACGGGCCGCACGCCGAAGGCGACGCCGTGCCCGAAGCCGTTGAGGTGCATGTACGACACGTAGTTGCCGGCGAAGTCGAGCTCGCTGATGCACAGGTCACCGGCCGACTCCGGGCTGTCCAGCCGCTTGGCGGCGACGAACAGGCGCTTGTTGACCGAGTCGAACGCGAAGCTCTGCTGGACGCGGTTGCTGTGCAGGTTCTTGTCGCGGAACAGGTCGTACGACGGCTGCGACAGATCGAACCGTGAGGTCGCGCCCACCGAGGCGGCTGCACTCGCGGCACCGTACCCGACCCCGAACGCGGCAAGACCCACTCCGGTAGCGGTGCGCAGCAACCCTCGACGAGTCAGTGACGTACGGGAGTTGTGCTCCATGAGGGAACTCCTGAGGAAGAGTGGAATCGAGTCCCCAGACTTTACGCAAGGGGGATCCCGTGCTCTTCGGCCGTACGTCTACCGGCTGCCGGTTGCGCTGACTTACCGTCACGCGGCTCAGCGGCTCAGCGGCTCAGCGGCTCAGCAGATCCGGTCAGGACTGGAGAAGCCTGCGCTTCTGCTCCTCGAACTCGCTGTCGGTGAGTACGCCCTGGTCCCTGAGATCGCCGAGCTGCTTGAGCTGATCGATCTTGCTCGTCATATCGGTGGCCGCGGGCGCGGCCGGGGGAGGGGCCGGGGGCGCGGCGGGAGGTGCCGGAGCTTCGTACTCCTGCTGGGCAGCCCAGCGTCCCTGCTGGCGGCGGCTCACACGGTTCGACACGGCGGTCGCCGTTCCGGCGACCACTGCCGTGCGCGCGACCCCACGGAGTAGACCTGGCATGGCGGTTTCCCTTCTGCTCCTCGGCGGCTGTCGGCAGCCGCTCAGTCAGCGGCTTCCGTGCTGTCGAGCGCGGCCAGGATGGCAGGCGCCGGGATCCGCCCGGAGGCGATCATCCTGGCGCCGCCTCGGCGGAGAGCTGCGGCGAAGGGCGCGGCCCAGCGGTTCTCGTAGACCAGGACGCCGGCGGAACTGCCGGGCTCCAGGGCATTTGCGGCCTCCTCGATGTCGTCCTGGCCCAGGAGGCCGGACGACACGCCTTCGAAGACGGCCAGGTCGAGCTCGCCGTCGCCGATGAGGTCGGCGAGCTCCAGACCGCTCACGGAGCCGTCCTCCTCCTTCCTGACGAACGTCAGGTCGAGGATGCGAATGAGGCCGCGGTCCACGAGATCGACGAGGAGGGGCAAGCCCTCTCCCGTCATGCGGCTGCCGGGGAACTCCACGACCACATAGTCGATCGGCCCCAGTTCTTCGACTTCGTCGTTCACGGCGTAACCCCTGTGTCCGTAAGCCCTGGTGTTCGTAGCCCCCGGTGTTCGTGGCTCTCCCCGTAGACCCATTGCATCACCGGACCAGTGCCCCCGCACGTCGGTACGCGTTCACCCGGCCGTTCTCGACCGGCGGGTCAGGAGCTTCCCCAGTTCCCACAGGAGCAGCAGCGCGACAGCGGTCAGCAGTGCCCAGCCGTACTGTCCGGCGGTGATCGAGCTCGTCCCCAGGAGGCGGCGGAAGCCGTCCAGCTGGGTCACCAGCACCGAGAGCACCAACTGGGCCAGGGCCACCCAGTTCATCTGCCGGCTGTCGAACGTGGACGGGGTCAGTACGGACTCCGTCTCACTGCGGCATTCGAACGCGGCCACGATCAGACAGAGTGCGAAAGCGGTGAACGCGATCGACTGACCGGTCTCGACGCTGTCGAAGCGGGCCTGGCCGAGCTTGATCAGCCCGAGCAGGCCGCAGGTGATCGCGAGACCGCCGAGCCCGACCGTGACCAGTACGGGCCGGGTGAGCACGGACTCCCCACGCGGACGCGGCCTGCGGCGCATCAGCCCCGGGTTCTCCTGGTCGAAGCCGAGCGCGAAGCCGAACGAGGCGTTGACCACGAAGTGGATCCACAGCACCTGCGGCGGAGTGAAGGGCTCACCCGCCGCGATGTTGAGGACGGTGGCCCCGAGGAACGTCAAGACGAAGACGACCAGCAGCAGCAGGACGAACCGGATGTACTTGGTGAGGTTGTCGTAGATCGTCCGGCCCTGTTCCACGGCATAGACGATGGTGGCGAAGTTGTCGTCGGAGAGGATCATGCGGCCGGCGCTCTTCGCCACCTCCGTGCCGCTGCCCATCGCGATGCCGATGTCTGCGGCCTTGATGGCGGGCGCGTCGTTGACGCCGTCCCCGGTCATCGCCACGACGTCGCCCTTCTTCTTGAGCGTGTCGGCGAGCAGCACCTTGTGCTCCGGCGCGACCCGTCCCACCACGCCGATGTCGTCGATGCGGGCCAGCCGCTCCCTCTCGCTCATCGCGGCGAAGTCGGCGCCGAGGACGGCCTCTCCGGGGATACCGATCTGCCGGGCGATCGCCGCCCCGGTGGTGACGTCGTCGCCGGTCACGAGGCGGACCCGGATGTGCGCCGCCCGGGCGTCCGCCACGGCGCCCGCCGACTCCTCGCGGGGCGGATCGACCATGGCGACGAGACTGGCCATCCGCAACTCGGTGACGTACGCGAGCAGATCGCCCTCCGCGTGGAAGGCGGCCGGGTCGAAATCCCGGGTGGCCGCGGCCATCACCCGGCGCCCCTCGCCGCCCATCCGCTCGGTCGCCGCCTCGGCGCGGCCCTGCAGACCGGCGTCCCACGGGACGGTCTCGCCCGCCGCGAGCGCGGTGTCGGCCCGCGCCATCACCGCCGGCGCCGCGCCCTTGACGAAGCACCGCACGACCGGCCGGCCGGCGGCGTCGAGGGCCGAATGGAAGGTGGCCATCAGTTTGTAGTCCGGGTCGAACGGCAGGGTCGCGAGGCGGGGGAGACGTTCCCTGGTGGCGTCCGTGTCCAGCCCCGCCTTGTGGGCGAGCACCAGCAGCGCGCCCTCCGTGGGGTCGCCGACCACCTCGCCGTCCACCAGCTTCGCGTCGCTGGCCACGAGGTACGGCAGGATCGCGTCCTCGATGCCCGCGGCGGACCCCGCGGCATGGTGGATCCGCCCCTCCAGGCCGTAGCCCGTGCCGGAGACGGTGTATCGGTCGGTGGGAGTGAGCACCTCGACGGCGGTCATCTGGTTCATCGTCAGGGTGCCGGTCTTGTCCGAGTTGATCGCCGAGGTGAACGCGAGGGTCTCGACCGACGGGAGTTCCTTGACGATGGCGTTCCGTTTCGCCAGGTTGAGGCTCCCGACGGAGAGGATCGCCTGGGTCACGGTCGGCAGGGCCTCGGGGATGGCCGCGATGGCCAGGGAGACCGCGCTGACGAACAGCACGTCCCACGCCTGGTCCCGGCTGCGCCCCAGGGCGAACATCACGATCATCGTGAGTCCCGCCGCCCCCGTGATCCACAGTGTCAGTCTGTCGAGCTCCTTCGTCAGCGGCGGGACCTCCTTCTCGGTGGCCGCCAGCATTCCGGAGATCTTGCCCAGCTCGGTGCCCGCGCCGATGGCGGTCACCACGAGCACACCGCTGCCATGGGTGACCGGGGTGTTCATGAACGCCATGTCGGTCTGGTCGCCGGGCGGCAACGGCCGCCCGCCCGGCAGCGTGCCGGAGTCCTTCGCGGCGGGCACGCTCTCACCGGTGAGAGCCGACTCGTCGATCTGCAGGGCGCTGGCCTCGATGATCCGTCCGTCCGCCGGTACCTGGTCCCCGGCGGAGAGGAGCACGACATCGCCGACGACGAGCTCCTCCGCGGGGATCTCGGCCTCCGTGCCGTCCCTGCGCACCCGCGCGGTGGCCTTCATCATCGATTTCAGCGCGTTCATCGCGCTCTCGGCCTTGCCCTCCTGACGCAGGCCCACGACCGCGTTCAGCAGGGTCAGCGCGAGGAGCAGGACCGCGGTGGTCCACTCCCGGATGAGCAGGGAGACCGTCGCCGCGGCCACCAGGACGATCTGCATATAGCTGCGGTACTGGGCGAGGAACCGGTGCCAGCCCGGAGCCCGTGCCTCCTCGGGCAGTGCGTTGGGGCCGTGCGCGGCACGGAGTTCGGCGGCGCGTGGCGCGGCGAGCCCGACCGCCGGATCGACCCCGAGGGCCGTCGCGACCTCCTCCGGGGAACGCGCGTACCAAACGTCGTCCTGCGAAGCCCGCGACTGTACGCCCGCGGAATCCGGCTGCACCGTCATCGCCCTGCCTCCGATCCTGGCCGGTCGTCGCCTCCCGCCCGCTGTCTTGTCGGCCCAGCGGCGCTTCTTCCTGGCAGCCGACGGATGCCGGGCCGCGTACGGATCGGCCGGAATCCCCGGGGGAGCCTCCCGCTCCAGCTTCCGCGCGGCGGCGCGCAGGTCCTCGAGCGCCGCGTCGTCCACCTCCGGGTACCGGGGATCGATGTCCGTCAGGGTGCGCGCGAGGACCGCCGCCGTGCAGATCCGCGCGAACCACTTCCGGTCCGCCGGCACCACGTACCAGCGCCCATCTCGTACTCGTCGCCGACAGCATTTCGGAGAACGCGCGCTGGTAGTCGTCCCAGTGGCGTCGCTCCCGGACGTCGACCGCGGAGAACTTCCAGTTCTTCTCGGGCAGGTCGAGCCGCTTCAGGACGTTCCATGCCGATGTCCTCCAGCCCGCGCGCCCCGCGAGTGGGTGCTCACAGTCATTCTCGGTTCGGACGGACAAGATCGCCTCCCGAACCCGGCGCGGGAAGCTCCCCGAATCACCCCCGTCGCGCCGCCGCCTCAGGTACCGCCTCGGAGCACGGCCTCAGGGCCGAAGTGAAAGCCCGAGGGCGTAGCTCGTTACGTTCCAGGCCGGTGTGCGGTCGGCTGTCGGTGCACGGCTGGTACACGGCTGAACGCATTCGAGCGTGTCCGAACCAGCGTAATTCCACGACGAATTAGCCAATCGGTCCGAACTCGCCGGACATGACGAACCGTCATGGTGCTTTATATGGCCGGGATTCGCGGAAATTCCCGGTGGGCCCGGCCCTCTCGCATGCCGCTGGATCTCCAGCGCAGTTGCGGCGCCCCTATGGACGACTAGAGTGAATTTGGCCCTATGTGGGAAACTGGTCCAAGGGGATAGTTATGCTCGCAATGCAAAGAAAGCGGGTCGTCCTTAGCTCGGTCTTCGTCGCCGCAACCATTGGCCTTGCGCCCCTCGGCTGGACGCAGGCTTCCGCGGCCACACCGAGCGAGACCCACGTCAGCACAAGTACAACTGCCAAGGTTCCCGAGTCGCACCAGGACTACCGGCGCGGCTTCAAGGACGGCTTCAGATCCGGGTTCCGTCAGGGGTCGCACAACTGCCACCGGCACGGTCACGGGAACGACCGCGGGGACGGGAAGGGCCGGCAAGCCGCCACCGTCGTGCACAAGAACGCACAGCAGGACTACCGGCGCGGTTTCAAGGACGGCTTCAAATCCGGGCTCCGCCAGGCGCAGAGGTCGTGCCACCACTGAACGTGTCGTAGTTCCTCGAACCCGAGGCGTCAGCTGGTAGGTCAGGCCCACATCCACCGTCGCATCGGAAGCGCACAGCAAAAAGGCCCCGGTCACTGACCTGGGCCCTTTACGGTGGAGCGGGTGACGAGAATCGAACTCGCACTCTCAGCTTGGGAAGCTGATGTTCTACCACTAAACTACACCCGCGTAAGACGCCGGTTGAACCGGAGTCGTAGCGTTGCACACTGTACCCCATGCCAGGCCCCCGGTGCTTTCACCGTGGGGCCCGGCTGCGTTGTGCGTGCTGGATGTGACTGCGGGTGAAGGGAGTTGAGGCGTACGGTGGGGCCGGCTTCGAGGGTCCTTCCGTGTCCGGAGTGCCGCCTGGAGCGGCGTCCCTTTCATCCCGTAATGTGACCCATCGTTGTCGGCCAGAAATGGCTGAGTGGCTCGTGGGGAAGGGACTCTGGGACTCGATGGAGCGCACATTCGTCCGTTGTGCCGAGGGGCACGTGTTCAGCACCGCTTCGTTCCCGATGCAGCAGGCCGACCGGCTCGGACCCGGCCGGCTGATCCGATGTCCGCGGTGTGCGCGGCTGAGGAACGCGGTTCCTGTGGAGTTCGAGAAGCGGTAGCCGGCGCGTAGCTGAAGGACAGGCGCGCGGGTGCGCCACAGTCGCGGTGCAATGGCCGGATTGTGGCGGGCCCGCGCGCTCTGCGTATCCTCGCTACGTGCTTCTCTCAGACAAGGACATCCGGGCCGAGATCGACGCCGGGCGGGTCCGCATCGATCCGTATGACGAATCCATGGTGCAGCCCTCGAGCATCGACGTGCGGCTCGACCGCTACTTCCGGGTGTTCGAGAACCACCGCTACCCGCACATCGACCCCGCGGTGGAGCAGGCCGACCTGACGCGCCTCGTGGAGCCGGAGGGCGACGAGCCCTTCATCCTCCACCCCGGCGAGTTCGTGCTCGCCTCCACGTACGAGGTCATCTCGCTGCCGGACGATCTCGCCTCGCGCCTCGAGGGCAAGAGCTCCCTCGGCCGGCTCGGGCTCGTCACGCACTCCACCGCCGGCTTCATCGACCCCGGGTTCTCCGGGCACGTCACGCTGGAGCTGTCGAACCTCGCGACGCTTCCGATCAAGCTGTGGCCGGGCATGAAGATCGGGCAGCTGTGCATGTTCCGTCTGAGCTCGCCCGCCGAGCACCCGTACGGCAGCGAGCGCTACGGGTCCCGCTACCAGGGCCAGCGTGGGCCCACGGCCTCCCGCTCCTTCCTCAATTTCCATCGAACGCAGGTGTGAGCAGCAGCATGAGTGACGTACGCGAGAACCTTACGTACGAGAAGTTCGGCACTGCCGTGCGCGAGCTGGCGCAGACGATCGCCGACGACGGGTACGAGCCGGACATAGTGCTGTCCATCGCGCGGGGCGGCGTCTTCGTGGCCGGCGGGCTCGCGTACGCCCTCGACTGCAAGAACATCCACCTCGTGAACGTCGAGTTCTACACGGGCGTGGGGACGACGCTCGATATGCCGGTCATGCTGGCGCCCGTGCCCAACGCGATCGACTTCTCGGACAAGAAGGTGCTCATCACCGATGACGTCGCCGACACCGGGAAGACCCTGAAGCTGGTCCACGACTTCTGCCTCGACACCGTGGCCGAAGTGCGCTCCGCCGTGATCTACGAGAAGTCGCACTCGCTCGTGAAGTGCGAGTACGTGTGGAAGCGCACGGACGACTGGATCAACTTCCCGTGGAGTGTCTTGCCTCCAGTACATAAGTCTGGCGAGGCGCCCAAGGAGAACAAAGAAGCGCTCTGACCTGTGATGCTTCGCACCTCTAGAGCGTGACGGATACGCCAAGGCCCCTCGGGTGATCACAAGCCCGCAGTGTGGGAGCGGCACCTGACCCGGGCCGGTTTCGCCACGGCCAAGGCCACCGTGGCGGAGGCCCCAACGCGGGGGTACATCGGCACCCTGATCGTGCAGGCGGAGGCGCCGGTAGCGGGTTCGTCGTGCCGCCCAAGAAGGGCTGACCGAGTACACGCTCGGGCCACGTACAGGCAGGCCTTCGCCGAGTACGGGCGGAGCGAAGCGAGGACTCCTCCAGCAGTCTTCTAGTCACCGACGCGCGGACCGAGCTGCACCATGATGACGATGCAGCCGATGACGAACGGGCTGAGAGCCAGCAGCGCGAAGCCTGTGCGCTGGGCGAGCTTTCCGACAGCCGGCGGTTTTGCCGTGGCATCCTCGGGCCGCCTCGGCGCGTAGTACACGGTGGCGATCTCGCCTTCGAGGATCGTCAGCGGAGCGTCCTCCTCCGCGAAGCGCACGGTTCGGCCCTTGTGCGTGGTGAACTCGAAGACGTGGTGCCGGGTCGTGGTCAGCGACGTGTCGCCGCCACCGCTGATCGTCGCGTATGTTCGCAGGCAGTGGGCCTCGGCGGTGAGGCCGTGCCACGACTCGTAGGTCCGACGGGCCTTGTTGATCACCTTGGCCATGCCGAAGAGCGCCAGCGCGATGACGAGCGACGGCACGCCGTACACCAGCATTTCCATAAGCCCCCCCGTGGACCGAGAGCCGGCCGCGCCGCCGACCTGTAGGGAACGTATCTCTGTCACAGGCGCGGGAGGCTCAAAGGAAGCTCAGAGGTCGTTTATCCCGACCTCTGAAGAGTGACCCTGCCCACCTTGATCGTCTGGGGATGTGGACTCCGTATGGATTCCGGAGACGACATCGGCCCCTCGAAGAGATCTTCAGGGGGCCGACAAAGGTCAACTGACCTGGGAACTAATCCCGGTGGGCGCGGACGGTTTCGAACCGCCGACATCTGCCTTGTAAGTTCGCTCCAACTCGACCTTGGCTGGGCCCAATTGCCCGCACAGGACCCATCTGCATGCGCCCAAAGCTGCGGCTGTGCGTGGGCGTTGATGTCAGCGTTGGATGTCAGCGGAACAGTTCCGGCAGGACAGATCGGCACTCGTGTCGCTGGGGCACCTGCGTCCAGGTGGCGAGAAGCGGGTGACGTCCGCGGGAGTGGTGTATTGACGGCCACTCGGTGATCTCGTTTTGAGGCTACGCGGTGAGTTCGGTGGGCAGGTCGGTCTCGCTGGTTTCTGACTCGATCGGGTGGAGGCGGGCCTTGGCCAGCAGGTCGAGTCCCATGTAGCGGCG